>JAIL01000256.1 GCA_000725195.1 Snodgrassella alvi SCGC AB-598-O02 | reverse complement strand
CCATGTTTTTTAATCACTTCATCAAACGAGGTTAATCCTTCAACCCGTATTAAATGGAAAAGTTCTTGGCGGGAATATTTAAAATGCTGGCAAAGTGCATGACTAACCTCGATACCTTGTTTTGCCAGTTCCAGATTAAGAATTTGTGTCACCAGTGGAATACAACCTCCACACCCCGTACCAGCTTTTGTTTCCGCTTTAATTGCAGCAACAGTATGACAACCGGCATGAATAGCCTGAACAATCTTTGCTTTTGTGACATCAAAGCAAGAACAAATTTGTGCAGTATCGGGTAACGCATCAGCACCTAATGCAGGCTTAGCGCCGGCATGAGAAGGTAAAATTAAACTATCAGGATGTTCAGGCAAATCCATATTATTGAGCATCAGCTGCAATAAATTACTATAATCTGTTGTATCGCCAACTAAGACCGCACCTAATAGTTTTTTATTATCGTTAGATACTACTAATTTTTTATAAACTGGTACATTTTCGTCTAAATAAACATAACTTCGGCAGCCGATAGTTTTGGCTTTCGCGTCACCGATACTACCAACATCCACGCCCATTAACTTGAGTTTGGCGCTCATATCGGCGCCTTCAAATTTAGCACTTTCTCCGATTAAATGGGCTGAGGCAACTTGGGCCATTTTATAACCCGGTGCCACTAAACCAAATACTCTGCCTTGCCAACAAGCACACTCGCCAATGGCATAAATATCTGGATCCGAGGTTTGACAATAATCATTGATCACAATGCCACCGCGAGCACCTATTTCCAGTTCACACGCTTTGGCCAATTGGTCATTAGGTCTGATGCCAGTTGAAAAAACAATAAAGTCAATTTCAAGTGATGAACCATCCGCAAATTGCATAATTTTGCCAGACGGTGTATGAATAATTTCTTGGGTATTTTTACTGGTATGAACCCCTACGCCCATCTCTTCGATCTTTCGACGCAGCTGGTCGCCCCCCATCGCATCCAGTTGCTCTGCCATGAGTACCGGTGCAAATTCAACAACATGGGTTTGAATACCCAGATTTTTAAGCGCACCGGCAGCTTCCAGCCCCAGTAAACCACCGCCGACAACCGCGCCTGTTTTACAGAGATTAGCACATTCACGAATTGCATCAAGGTCTTCAATAGTTCGATAAACAAAACAATCTGCCCCATCTGCACCTTTAATTGGTGGTACCCATGGGTAAGAACCAGTGGCAATAATTAATTTATCATAAGAAACAATTCGACCAGTTTGTGAATGGATCTCTTTTCGCTGGCGATTAATTAAAATTGTTCGTTCATTTAGTAAAACATTGATATTATTTTCTTCATATAATCCTTCACGCACTAATGAAAGTGCTTCAACAGTATAGTCTGAAAAGTAAGATGAGAGATGAACACGGTCGTAGGCTATACGTGGTTCTTCACAAAAAATAGTAATATTGAATTGATTAGACTGCATTTTATCGATAAGCTCTTCAATAAAACGATGTCCCACCATCCCATTACCAATGATAACAAGATTGGTTTTACTCATAATAAGCTCCAATTTTATTCTAATTCAATACTTTAATTTATAACTAATTGTTATTGTATGTAACTTTGTCAAGAATATAATTATCCTCAAGGATTACCACTTTAGTAGTAGTAAATATAAAAATATTTAAAACAATGAATTATGTAATAACGCTATTTAGATTAAATTAAATTAATCGGTAGATTCCAGTAAAAATATTCAACTTATTGGCATCTAATCATAAAAGATGAAATAAACATCGGTATGATACTTATGTGTGACAGGGCGGAAATATTAAAAGTAAACCATAACAAGGAACGTAGGTTATGGTAGTATTCAAAGCTAAAAAAACTATTCCATTCGAAATGATAGAAGAGTAACCGATGGAAAAAATCAAAAGCTCAATACTGCTTATAGATGATCAACCTATGTTAAGAAATGGGGTTAAACAGATAATTAATACCGCCAGTTTTTTTGAAGTGATCGCCGAAACTGGCTCAGGAACAGAAGGCATTCAACTAGCTGAAAAACTCGATCCGGATATTATTTTATTGGATATCAATATCTATGATATTAATGGTTTAGAGATTTTACGTTACCTGCATGCAAGAAATATCTCAAGCCGAATTATCATATTTACAGTATCGGATACCAAAGAAGATATCATCACTGCATTCAAAAACGGTGCGGATGGTTATTTGTTAAAAAATATGGAGCCAGAAGATTTTCTTAAAGCATTAAAAGGTGTTTCGGAAGGTAAAATCATCATGGATGAAGCAATTTCGCATATTATTCTTAATAGTATGCGTTATGACAGAAGTCAGGTAGCCAACCAAACTCATGATATTAGTTTACTTACACCAAGAGAACACGAAATATTTCATTTATTAGTTCAAGGATTATCCAATAAATTAATTGCTAATGAGTTAGGTATTGTCGAGAGTACGGTAAAAGTTCATATAAAAAGGATTTTTAAAAAATTGAATTTCAAATCGCGTATGGAAATGACAGTATGGTATTTACAAAACAAAGATTAGTATAAGGTTTCCTATCACTTTCTCACCGATTTAGCTAATGCTCAGAAAACCAGTTTAGTTTTTCTCGTAATGCCACCACCGGACCAACAATTATTAAACTTGGACTACACGCATATTGGGCCAGTTTAACTAAATCACCGAGTAAACCAGTCGTAACTTTTTGTTGAGTGCTTGTTCCTTGCTCGACAATGGCGACAGGTGTGTTGATATCCATGCCATGCTTAATTAACTGCTGACTGATATTTTCAGCTTGAGAAAGTCCCATATAAAATACTAAAGTTTGCTTTTCCGCCGCTAAACTTTGCCAATCAAGATGACTCCCATCTTTCAAATGCCCCGTGATTAACCGAACACTGTGCGCATAATCACGATGAGTTAATGGAATACCACTATAAGCTGAACATCCTGAAGCTGCGGTTATCCCTGGCACCACTGAAAAAGGAATATCAGCATTATGCAAGGTTTCGAGTTCCTCGCCCCCTCGTCCAAAAATAAATGGATCTCCTCCTTTTAGGCGCACCACACGTTGCCCTTTTTTAGCCTGCTCGAGCAATATTTGATTAATCTGTTCTTGTGGTACACAATGATAACCAGCTCGCTTACCAACAAATATTCGCTGAGCATCACGTCTGGCAAGATTCATTATTTCATCTGAAACCAAACGATCGTAAACGATAATATCGGCTTGCTGAATCTGTTGTAAACCTTTTAATGTCAGTAAACCGGCATCACCCGGTCCGGCACCGACTAAAACTACCTCACCACGATGGTCAAGCGATAAATTAAATAATTCATTAGTCAATGTTTCAACTTGCTCTGAGTTATTATTGGCAATCGCTTGTGCTAACCTGTCATGCATAAAAAGCTTTTCCCAAAAACGACGACGTTCTGTCAGCGTTTTATAGGTTTGTTTAACTTTATTGCGTAAGTAACCGGCATAATTTGCTAATTTACCTAGATGCTGTGGCAACATCGCTTCTAATTTTTCCCGTAATAATCGAGCTAAAACCGGAGCATGTCCTGTTGATGAGACTGCGACCATAATCGGTGAACGATCAATAATAGAGGGCATAATGAAGCTAGCATTTTTAGGTGAGTCAACCACATTACAAAAAATGCGTCTATTCTCTGCTGCGATACTGACTTCTTGATTGGTTTTTGCGCAATCTGTTGCTGCAATGACTAACCATTTATTATCCAACAATTGCGTTTTAAATTCACTTTGCACCAATACTATTTGTTTTTGCTCCTGCCAACAGATGAATTGTGGATTAAATTTAAGAGCATTAACCGTGAGTTTTGCGCCTGCTTCAAGTAACAACCGAGCTTTACGCTCGGCTATTTCACCACCGCCAATTAACAGGCAATCACGACCCTCTAATTTACAAAATAACGGGAAATAATCCATAATACCTCAATATTTATTTTGCTTTAATCTCATTGATATTACGGTCTTTCTGTGCTGGTTGTTAAATGCCTAATAGCCTAATACCAGACAGATAGCACCCGAAACAAGATACCCAAAGTAATTTTGTCTGATACCAAGCAGAGTATAATTTCTGCTATGATGACCAAAGCAAGAGAGGGAAAATAACGGCATATTAGCAATACTGTGCTTTTAACTACAAGCAATAAACACTAATAAGTATCACCATATTGTAATAAATTTTGCGAAATCTTCAACTCAGTTTGCCATTTAAATAGTTAAACAAACTAGCCATTTATATAAAATTCTACTACTGATGTGTACAGGTTTATACACAAAAAATTATTCAGTTTTTATGTGGTTTGAGTACTTATGAAAGTAACAAAATCCTTTACAATCAATATTTACAATAGAAAATATAAAATTAGCCAGACACTTTGTACAAAATTTATCCACACAGTTATCCACAGGTAGAATGTCAATTATAAGCGGTTAGAAATACAATCTGATTTTTACCACAATAAGAGCTTGCTAAAATTAAAAGTAATGACGAAAAAATGATAAATACCTGAATACTATTTCCAGTAAATATTATTATTGAAATAATTTGATTGAAGTATTAGTAGCAAATAAACTTGTTTATCATGCTAAGAAATCATAACAATAACAAGAAACCAAATCAATAAGAGTTACCTGATCAATAAATTTCTTATATCACTTCCAAGAAAAATGCTCAATTGACACACTATTACCAGCTTCATATTAATACAGATAACGTTTTATGTAGCGAAGATCGAATATCTTTATATGAGTTTTTAACTTAAGAGATACAGATTAATCGGGGATTTAGGCAAATTAATACCGATAATTTAAAGATTCTATATCAAGCAAAGTGAAAGAATAGGTAAGGAATAAAGATCCAGATTGGGAACTTCAACAGCTATATATCCAGCTTAATAGCTTATTGATAGAAAAACTAAATATATTTATTATTGTATAGCTAACTGAAATTTGGATAAATCAGCAAAATAATTATTTAGAAATAATAAATTAGATATTGTAATTTTTTTTAAATACAGTTATATTTTTGTTTGTTAACTGGTTTTGCAACACGGATACGCTTTATTTTTAGCTTTTTTAGTTACATATAACCCATATTAGTGTACTGATTAATTATTGTTGAGTTTAGCTAACGTAAAGCCATTTTTTCAACGAAGAAAATAGATCTTAATTAGTAAATAACCTTGATAAATATAATGTTTTATTTGTAATTTCTTGTTTTATTGCAAGCCATCAGAATAAATTAACAACGGTTAATTTAGCTTTAAAAGTACTAAGTAAATGATGGCTATTAATCTTGGTGTATTAATAATTTGGAGTGATCTATGTCTAACAATACCATTCCTGCGGCACAAGCAATTCATCTTGCTTCTCTGATTAACGCAACCGAACAAGGCATTGCCAGTCGAATTTTAACCAAAACTTCAGGCGGCAATCTAACGTTATTTTCTTTTGATAAGGGCCAAGGATTGTCTGAACATAGTGCGCCATTTGATGCTATTGTTATGGTAATTGAAGGGGAGTTAATCTTAACTATCGATGGCAAACCAGTTAAAGCAGAGCCTGGCACGATAGTAAGAATGCCGGCGAATATTCCTCATGCCGTTGAAGCCCCACAAGCTGCAAAAATGCTGCTAATCATGCTAAGAGAAATAGCGTTAAAAAGTCATAAACAAGAGGAGTAATAAAATGACAAACACAAAAAAAGTAGCTGGACATAAATTTCTTGCTGGCTTAGGTAAAACCCGATTACGACCGGGTGGTAAACAAGCCACTGAGTGGTTATTTAAACAAGCTGGTTTTACCCCACAAAGTCAGGTTTTAGAAATAGCTTGTAATATGGCAACAACATCAATTGAAATTGCTAAAAGATTTGGTTGTCATATAATCGGTATAGATGTAGATAAGTCCGCGCTTGAAAAAGCCAGACAAAATACTCACAAAAATAATGTCGATCAGTTGGTAGACATACAACAAGCAAACGCTTCCAAATTACCTTTTGCCGATAATAGTTTTGATATCGTCATAAATGAAGCGATGCTAACCATGTATACAGATAATACTAAAGCTAATTTACTGACTGAATATTTCAGAGTATTAAAGCCCGGTGGCAAGTTATTGACGCATGATATTATGTTAACTAATCCAGAACAAGCACAAGAGATCATTGAACGTATTCGTCAGGCCATCAACGTCAATGCCCAGCCAATTAGTTATGATTCATGGCTTAATCTTTTTTCCAGTATCGGCTTTACCGATATCAAAGCTGCCCATGCGCCAATGACATTGATGTCACCTAAAGGATTAATCATTGATGAAGGTTTTTTCGGTGCTCTGAATATTTTTCGCAATGCCTTACGCAAACAAAACCGAACTCAATTCTTTAATATGTTCAGGACATTCAGACAAAATAGGCAACAACTCAATTATATTGCCGTGTGCAGTATCAAACCCAAATAGATAATACGGCAAAACTTAACAATTAGTTAAAATTACAATGTAAAAAGTGAGATTAGCGCTAAAATGATTCTTACGGGATAATGCGTTTATAAAGCAATAATTAGTTTTTATGATAAATTAATAATTTGCTAACAGATTACTTTTGTACTAATAGTGAGCTAAAAACTTTATTAATACTGATTATTAATTTTGTGGGGCTGCTTGAATGAGCAGCCGTATATTGTCATTGAGCGAGCGAACTGGAAACAATATAAATAGTCTAAATTGAATCAATTGCTAAAGAAAACCATTAGTTTTAAAAGATCTGACATCGATAGTTTTCACTAGCTGATGATACAGTCTTCCAATACCTCGACGCACATCTCTAAGAATGATTTTGTCTATAGCAGATATCGTTTCTGTTAACTTATTCAAACTATACTAAAACATGATATTTTTAGGTGGGACTGAATCATGTTAAATTAATAAATATTTGTAGCGTAAAAGAGTTTTACGCCTAGCGTACTATAAAACTATTTATTTTTAAAAGAGGTATTTTATCAGTATAACATAAAACTGTTTAGTATCGTTTTTAACGGAGGGATTAGATTTGTATTGATTTAAAAATCTGGAACAATTAAGAAAATAACAGAAGAATGGTTAGAGATGTGTAACACGGTAAGACTGCATGAAGTATTAAATAATATGACACTGGTTGAATATAGAAACATAAAATAAATGGTATGATTTTCTACATGGTTTATGTACTAACAATGGGATAGTTACACTTTACCCCCAATTTTTTTGTAAAAAATATTGAGGATTTTATAACGTCTTAATTAATTTTAATAAAAAATATATGTTATAAGATGTAATAAGGTTATGCTGGGCGATTTTAATTACTGCTGATGATCATAGATTAATGGAAATAACCCATCTTCAAGGTGATGTTTTGGCTGTGGGTTATTGATGATTTATTAAAATCAGAAATCAAATTAAAAATGATAAAACTAAAATAAAAAAGATAATGGCTGATGCCATTATCTTTTTTAACTATCTATATAGATCCCAATTTTTTTACCTCATACTTTAAAGGTTATCCAAGGTTTAAGTTTGACTACGGTTTGGATTAAACCGGCGTTTTCTTGTGCTTGAATGACTGGCGTAATCGGTTTATATGCAGCAGGCGCTTCCTCAAATAGTCGCTCTTGTTTCAAAGTAACACATTGCCACGGCAATAAGGGATTATCAGTAACCAATTTCTTTCTACGCATCGTTTGCCTTTTTTCTGCTCGTCCAGCCCCATGTGAGCAAGACCATAACCACTCAGGATGACCTTTTCCTATTGCAACATAAGAATAATCACCCATAGAGCCTGGTATTAATGCTATTTCACCTAAGTGTGCGGGTGTTGCACCTTTTCGATGAATATTCATACCATTTTCAGGAAAAATGACATTGTGTGAGATATCAACCAATAATTGACTCGCATCCTGTTTAAAGAGTGTGCTAAACGTTTTACGCACTAGCTCTGTGATCACAATGCGATTTATCCAAGCATAACGAGCAGCAACGCCCATCGCTTGTAAATACTCTTGAGCATGACTGTCAGTTAAAGCAAATAAACCTGATTTAGGGTATTTTTGATCAACAGGCCATAATGCTTTGGCTTTATCTTGCCAACGCTTGCCAATATAAAAACCAACATCACGTGATCCGGTATGGATCATCACCACAATAGCATTTTTCTTGAAACCTAATTGATAAGCCACATGGCGATCAATAATTTCATCAACAATTTGTAATTCAACAAAATGGTTACCTGAACCTACGGTGCCCAGACTTGCCGGGCGAATAATCGCTCGTTTTTCAAAAAAGGCTTCTGGAGTATACTGGCTATTGGCCGAAAGTAGATCATTGCCAGAAATTTTACTAATCTCATGCGAGAGCCGATCAAAATTGACACTATTCCATAAACCTTGTTGCGGTAAAGTACCCAACCAAGCTGCAAGACCTTCATCAAAAAGCGCTTGAAAAGATGTGGGGGTAACTGGTACATCGCGCTCATCATGCAATAACACCTGTTTTAATTGTTCAATGAGTCTTGATTTTTGTTCATCCACTTCATTAAGACTTAGACCTGTAGTAAACAGGCGCATCCCACAATTAATATCCGTGCCTATCGCCGCAGGAATAATTAAATCAGGCGTCGTGGCAACAATACTTTCATCCTGGCGCAATCGTGCCAGGATGAAAGTCCGGCGTAGCCCTTGCCGCGCAAACTTTGCCATCACTATTGGGCATTGTTACCGATGCAAAATCAAGTAATTGCTCAACCGCTTTTTCTTCTAACGGTAACGGATTGGGTAATAATACTTGTGCCGTAATATCTTGTTTATTAAACGTGTAAATATCGTTATTAAAATGAGTTTCAATCCCACATCGGGATAAACGTTTTTGTAAACGGGTAAACGTAGACATAATAGCCACCTAGAAAACAATAAAATACCGTCCTCTCAATTTGAGAGGATAATTACTGTTTCCTGCAGCAGCACTATTCAGGAAAGAGGCCGTATTCTAGACTAAAGTTTATTAAAATGTAAACAGATCAATTATTTTTTTGATTGGATTATCAATTATTACATTGTATTATTTCCCAGCTCAGGCCAAATTTAGCTAAGTATTTTTTTTAAGCGATCCACATCGTTGCTGTGCTGTTTTTGTTTCTTGAAACCGCAAATAGTGCTCGGCCGGTTTCAGACAAAAGGGCGCTGTTTTGGCATATTTCTAATACTTTTTCTAACTGACAGCGATCAAATTCATCAATTTCAGTTGGCATTAAATCGTTATAGCTTTTGGTTGTTTGCTGCCAATTTTGCTGTAAACGACCGATTTCTTGCTCAATCTGTTGTAAAGTAATATTGACTTGTGGGGCTAAGGTTGCCATGCGGGTAATTGAACTGTTGAATTCACGAAAATTGCTTCGCCATTTTACTTGAGGAGAAGTGGCAAATTATAGATAGGCTGGGCACAAGAATTTGCTCGGATTAACCGTGAAGCAATGATGACCAATGTGATTTTAGCTATGCGTAAAATCATTACTAAACCATTTACAACACATATGTTGGCAATCACTGTCACCATAATTATGTGCAAAAATAGCTCGTTAATATCCATTGTTATTCACCTTCATTTTATTTACGATGTTCAATCACATTTCCTAATCGCAAGTGAAGTCCATATTTATCTAACAAACCTCGAATAAAATCGTCATTTATTTGGATCTTGTTTTTTTTCAAAGATAGATAGGTGCTTGCCAACGTTTTATCATATGAAACTATTTTTTGTTTTATATAAGGGCTTAAATTTATATGTTCTACATAAACAGATTTAGTACCTGTTTGTGCAACAAGTGAAATAAGAGATTCTAATTCAGAAGGATTTTGAAGAAGATGGGGTAATATTGGTCCAAGAAATGCATAAGTTCTAATATTATGACTATTCAGTTTATGTAATGCATCTAATCTGCTCGTTATAGATGGCGCTTTTATCTCTAGTGCTCGGCTTATACGATCCTGAGATGAAGTAATAGTAAAACCTACTTCAACATTTTTTAAACCTTGCAAAACATCTATATCCCTAAGCACTAAAGCTGACTTTGTGAGTATGCTTATCAAACCAGGGTAATTGGTATTTTTTAATATTTCAAGCATATTCCTCGTTAGTTGATATTTTTTTTCAAGAGGTAAATATGGATCTGTTACTGAGCTAAAAAATATTGTTGAGCTCGAATTTTTATCTAAAAATTTTTTTAATTGTTTATCAAATATCTCTACTGAGTTTTTTTTTATATAAACATAATTCCCCCAGTTTTCGACAGGCTCGCCAATGAATCTCCCCATAAAGCTTGCATAGCAATATAAACAGGAAAAACTACAACCAATATAGGGATTTACAACATAATCAGTGTCTGGTAATTTAGATTTTATAATAATATTTTTGCAGTCTATTTCATAATATTTCATAAAGCTATCCTTCTTTATACTTATTTGGTAGGGTTATATTATGAAAATATAACAATGTAATTTTTGATGCTATAATCGCCGCAATAATCAGCGCAAACCAAAATCCTTTCACCCCAAACTCACCATCGAAAGTCAAGAAATAACCACCACATAATCCTATTCCCCATAGGCAACTACCTAGAATAAGAGTTGGTATAAATGTTTTATTAAAACTTCGCAATACGCCACTAACTATTGTATAAATCGCATCAAAAAAATGATAACAAGCAACAAAGCCAATTAATAAGGATGCGACATCACATAAAATTTAAATACGACAACAGAGCAACCATTCCCAATGGTATGGGATAACAATAGAATCAGTATTTATCAGTTTTTACTCCCTTATCAAAATGCTGATAAATTACCAGAGATAGCGGAAACGCTTCCTGATGAATCTTTAGATAATAACGAATTAAAATGGGCAGCAGGGGCAATGGATGGTGTTAGCAATCATCACTGCACATCAACAGAACACAATTGTACAGAAAATATACTAATGTTGCTTCAACAAATAACAACACAGCCTAATCAGTCAGATATCGAGCAACTGTATAATTTAGTCACCACTGAACGTACATTAAGCTTTATTGATGATTTAGCTGAAGCAATACCGAACATTGATATTGATATTGATAAATTATATGAGTTTGTCTATTGGTTAGCCATTAATAGCCCTGATCGTGAAATCATTAAATTTAGTATTGCTATATTGGGCTGTTTTACCACCGAACAAACCGAATTATTTCTGTTATTCGGTATGCATAATGAGTTTAGTTTATATTCTGCTGTTGCATTACAAAATACATTATCTTCTGAAAGTGATATTGAAAATACCTTAATGAAACTAGCCCAAAAAGTTGATGGTTGGGGACGTATTCAAATCGTCGAGCGGTTAACCAACTATCCTTTATCATCAGCAAGCAAAGATTGGTTGTTAAGAACCGGCTATCAAAATAGTATTATGCATGAATATCTTGCTTATTCCTGCGCAGTAGCTAGTGAATTAGATAAGGTGTTAGAGCAAGAGAGTATTGATAATGAATTAATTAGCTCAATTGGTGAAATTCTAGCAGCATTAATTAACGGTGGGCCTGCTGAGGATATATATTGTTATGATGTTGGTGCTCAAGTTTGTGCCAATTATTTAACCCATCTACTTAAGCAACCAAACTTAGTCGATCTGAATATATTACGAACGGTTAAATTAATACATAATTTTGTTGCTGAAAAGGTAAAGGAAAATACGCCTAACTGGCACGAACAAATAAAAAATGAAATAATCGAAAAAGCTAATCAGTTTATTCAACAAGATAAATGGATAGAGTTGATTGAAGAAAACCTAACGGCTGACAATGAGAAGCAATTTTCGCTAGCAGCAGAACTTTATTCTCAGTATGGTTTTGATGCATGGCCAGCACGATTTGAATATCAGAAAAAAAATAATGGCGAGCAGTGGAATAATTTGATGCAAAGTGATTCAATATCAAGAATCCAACAAGTTATTCAATTAGCTAATCAACAATATGATTTTGCTAAACTCGCAACCGGACCTACATTGGATGATGGATTCGGCGAAGATGATGCACATTATATATTATTACTGATATTACAAGAACTTGATCGTTTTCCTGAGGTTGGTGAAGATTTATTATTAATCGCTTTAAAAAGCCCGCTAATACGACATCGAACTATGGCATTAAATGCTATAAAAGCTTGGGAACGGTCATTATGGTCAGCCAAGATCAAAACGGCAATACAAGAACTGGCAATCATTGAACCTGATGACGAGATTAAAGAAGATTTAGCCGCATTAATAGCTGAAATGAATGATTAAAAATTTTGTTCAATTGATGGTTATTATAAAAATTAATAAGGATGTTATTGAAAATGCAAAACCGTATACAAGAAAAACTTATTGAATTAGAACAACAATATAACATTAACATCATTTTTGCCTGTGAGTCTGGTAGCCGAGCATGGGGATTTCCCTCACCAAATAGTGATTATGATGTTCGTTTTATTTATATTCATCCACATGATAAATATCTATCAATTGATAATCCTGCTTCTCATCTGACTTTTCCAATCGACGATGAGTTGGATTTACATGGGTGGGATTTGAAAAAAACGTTACAGTTAATTCGCAAATCGAATACTACGCCATTTGAGTGGTTACAGTCACCAATTATTTATCAGCAAAATGCTGCCATTGCTGAGCCATTGTGGCAATTGTGCGCAGAATTTTTTAATGCCCGCGGTAACATTTTTCACTATTTAGGTGTAGCGAAAAGTGCTTGGCAAAGTGGTGATGGGCAGCAAATTGGTGTCAAAAAGTTATTCTATGTGTTAAGACCACTATTATGTGCTAAATGGTGTTTGGAAAAACAGCAAATTGCGCCGATGGCAATAGCACCATTGTTGGCGCTATTGCCCGATAATTTACGTGAGAAAATCAATAAGATTATTGAGCAAAAAGCAACCATGGCTGAATCACAACTTATCGCTATCGATCCTGAAATATTACTATTTATTGAACAATCGATGAATGATATCTTGCAACAGGTTGCGCCAATAACTGAACGACATTTTAAACCGGCTAAATTAGATCAATTTTTCATAAAAACATTGATGGATTTGCAATAGGGAAAAGAATAACAGATGACAATTGATGATTTAAAAAGGCAAAATTTAATCTTATTTGAAGTTATCAGTGGTAGCCGTGCTTTTGGATTAGCCACTGAAACATCCGATACTGATATCAAAGGGGTATTTTACCTACCAAAAGAAAAATTTTATGGACTTGAATACATTCCGCAAATTAGTAATGCCTCGAATGATATTGTCTATTATGAATTAGGCCGATTTGTTGAATTACTGCTTAAAAATAACCCTAATATTTTAGAAATGTTAGCTTCCAGCTCGGAATGTATTTTATATCAACATCCGATTATGCAGCAGTTGACCCTCGATCTTTTTTTATCTAAACAAACCGAACAAACATTTGCTCATTATGCAATATCGCAAATAAAAAAAGCTAAAGGGTTAAATAAAAAAATTAATAATCCGGTAGAAGTTAAACGAAAAACAGTACTGGATTTTTGTTATATCATTCAAGGGCAACATACTTATCCAATGACCAACTGGTTAACCAAAAATGGTTTACAGCAACAGTGTTGTGGTTTAGTTAATATACCTCATGGTAGGGATTTATATGCTCTCTTCTATGATGCGTCAGGTAGTTGTGGTTATCATGGCATTATTCAGCATGAAGATTCCACGGAACTCTGTTTATCTTCGGTTAAAATGGATTCTCAAGTAACGGCTTATTTGAGTTTTAATCGTGATGGCTTCTCATCGCACTGCCGTGAATATAAAGCGTATTGGCAATGGGTCGCCAATCGGAATCAGCAACGTTATAAAAATAATATTGAAAATGGTAATGACTTTGATGCTAAAAACATGATGCATACCATTCGGTTATTGCAAGTTGCCTACGAAATCATGACAAAAGGAACCATTACCAATAAACGATCTAATCGTGATGAACTGTTAGCCATTAAGCAGGGTAAATTAAGTTATGATGAAATTATGCAACTTGCTGAATCACTATTAGCAAAAATCGAAACCGCATCAATATCATCGCGATTACCTGATCAACCTAATAGCCAAAAAGCATTAGCGGTTTTGCTAACCATGCGTAATCAATTATATCAATCATAATTATGAATAAAGATTGCTAATTTAATAAAAGTGTTTTTTTGAATTCAGTTTAATTAAATTCACTATTTATCATCACAAGCAAACAACTATAATGCCTCGTATTGTCTTAAATAGATTTCAGAATTAATTAAAATGTAATAATCCTTTGTACTGAGAAGTAACTGTCGGAACTTAATTGTTTCAGATGACTATAGTCAATTATACTGATAATGTAGTCGCTGACTTTATCTATCAGCTCAAGCGGTTGTTCGCGGGAAGTTGGCGTAGTTTAACATCGCTTGAGTAACCATAAAATTATTGATGTTGTTTTCTAACTGATCGCACAGTTTTTTTAGTACTCGACTAACATGTATATGAATAGCTTTTTGTATAGCAGATATCGTTTCTGTTAACTTATTCAAACTACACTAAAGCATGATAATTTTAGGTGTGACCTAATGATGTTAAATCAATAAATACTTGTACCGAAATGGGTTTCCCATCTAGTTTAGAATAAATAAAAGTATAGCTTACCTATAAAACCATCTATCTTGAATACAACCAAATTATCGGTATAACATAAAGCAGTTTTGTATATTTTAAAGCTAAGATAAAAACAATACTTTATGTCTTTATCTTATTTTGCTATGATTTTATTTAATATTAATAATTTAAAATTATTAACAATGAAATATTTTATACAGTGGATTATATTATTCATCTTCTATCTGGTATCCATTGATTTTGTGCAAGCAAGTTATTGTATACCCAACCCTCATTATTTTAATCTATTGGTTGAAGGAGACGGCATATATCTGCAAAAAACAGTTAAGGATCACAACGAGATTAGTTACGTATTTCAATCAAAAGTACGTTTGGATAATATTACAGATAAAGGCACGCGCGTTATTTCTGATGATGATAACAATATACTTGTATTATCCAATGCAAATTACTATTTTATACCTAAATCCTTAAAATTCGCTAAAGAAGATAGATTTACCCCATTATTTAATAAAAACGAAGTTAGCAAAATAGTCTCTAACCATTTTTTTCTGGTTTCTGGCGATTGGTATTATGCCTCTTATTTTGTGTCAGATAGAGAAACTTATAAACAAAAAATACCTAGGCTCAAAGGAGATTTAAAAGTCATTGCTGACTTTGGTGGTTACAAATATTTATTAAAAAATGATAATACAGTATATGTTTACGATAGAAGTGATAATAAACTTGAAAAAATTCAGCATCAAGGAAATTTGAAAAACATTGGTGACATTGGTGATTATAATTTTTTGTTCAAAGATGATAATGCAGTGTATTTCTTCGCTGATCGTAGCAATAAACTTGAAAAAATTCCGCATCTCACACCTTCACAAACACATCTTTTTCAGTCACTTTATTTAGATAGGCATTATCATTATTTATATGATGATGATACCTTTTATCTGATTAAGAAGCTTGATATAGGTTTTAACTACACAGACATTACCAAAGAATTCAATCTGCAAGGTAAATATGATGGTTTTGCTAAAGCAGAGATACATAGTCAGACTAGTAAGACAGGTGATTCTATAGATACAAAGGATGGGTTGATATGGCTTAATTTAGGAGATTCTTTTAAACCAGTTAAAGCGACCTACCTAAATGCGTACAAAGATTTATATGTGTATCATGACAAAGTATATATTGACAATGATGATCTTTATCGGTTTACACGCCATGAAGCTGGTGATCCGAACTACTCAGATAATTCATACAGAGAAAAATCAATTGATCTATCGAATGTTAAAAATCCAAGTGAACTGTATCGACCTTTATATTCAGTGTTCTCTGACAATCAACAACAATATAGCCTTGAAGAAAATCCTCTTAGACTTGAAATAAAAGATCCTTCTGTTGATCCTCGACTTACTACAAAAGATCATATTGAAATTAAAGAGAAGCAAATTTTTATTGACGGACAACAAATCAATACCGAGAAATTTCAAGATACGCCGATTTTTCTAGGATCAATTGTCCATATTACAAGTCCATGCAATGGCTACAGAAGAACCGATGCTGAAAAGGTTAGCTATTACTTTTTTACAGATGGTAAAAAAGTTTATGCTTATATTAACCCTGGGAAAAATCAAAAACCAAAAGTGCTGAATAACGTTTCTCCTCAAAATCTCAAGGTAAACGATTACGACACGTTAAAAGAACTACGGAATATCGTTATTAAACCCTAATGCAGCATTCAACTAAATTTGGAAATAGTTTTAAGTTATTGTTAATAATATGTGTTTAAATTCAGAAGGTGAAATAACGCTAAGACGGCAATATTTATTTTTTGTATTAAAGAGGTTCAATAAAAGCAATAACGATAGTTATGGATTGCTTCACCTGTCATAATTAATGGAAGTTATATTCAAATAACTACATAGCTTAATAATGACACAAATTATTTTGTCATTGACATTCACAATTAGCAATTGATCAAATCGCAATCATATTTATTAAGATTGCGATTAGAATTTATATTATTAACCCCTTAGAAAACATTTTGTTACGTTAATTTAGATTAAATAATAATTTATCATATCATGAATATAAGGTTATATCTTATATTTCAAAGTTATAGACTTTGACAATTAAATATTAGTTAGATAAGAGATAACAATACCTTCAACGTAAGATTGTTTTTTAATTATTTAGCATATATTTTCCAATTTGTTATATGGTATAAAATTCTGATTTAATAATAATTTATGGAATTTCTTCTTATTGATTTAGTTTTATTTAGATTATTAATATGAAGATTGAAAGATATCAGTTATTAATTTTATGTTAATAATGATAACAAATAAAAATAATAATTAAGGTATGTTTTGTAACTATCCCCACAACCCTCCTCATAATCTTAAATTATTACAATAACCTTGATTGAAAAACCTTTTTACAATAATACACTAAACAGTATTTTTTTCTATTTTCGAATTTTGCCAAAGTTTTTTCTGCCTTTGTCTTATCTCTTTCAACCGCCAACTTCTGTTTTGCAATTCGCTTTTAATGGTTGATGATGCGTTGGCCAGGGATAAAAAAATTTTTAAGTTACGTTGACTTCGGCTATTTAATTTTTATTCCCAAGGACTGAAACTTAAACAACTGGTGGATCTGACTGTGCATAATTATTATGGCATTATCTAAATATAACTAACTGAAATTCTGCGTTAATTATTTAGGTTTGGTTGTGCTAATGGTTTATATTGAAAAGGTTTTATTAGGTCAGGAACTGTTATGCGCGTCGGAATTTCTGTTAATACGCATGCGAATCAGAATATCTGGGAAAATGGCATGAATCAGAATGTTTTTTTTCTGGTACAAGCTTTGCAAGCAGTTTCTTTTGTGAAGTCGGTTGATCTGATTAATGCTGGTGATCAGTCATCAGTGGCTAAGCAAGTTGATCTGGGTTTGTTTGATGTACGTTTGCTGACTGAACAAGAAGCTGATGACGCCATCGATGTCATTATTGAACTTGCTGGTGCTTTGAATCCTCAGTGGCTTGCTTTACAGCGTGCACGCGGTAAAAAGGTGGTCTTTTACTGTGTCGGACAGCCTTATGTTGGTCTGGTTGAATATAATATTTTTGATAAGCCAACCAGTTTTTCTCCCGTAGATCGCTGTGATCAGGTATGGGTATTACCTAAAGATGAACTTTATCTGCCGATGCTGCGCACGTTGTATCGTTGTCCAGTTTATATTACTCCTTATCTATGGGAACCGAGGTTTATTGCTAAGCGTAAGCAGGAAGTCGGTGATGAGGGATTTTATTATGGCTGGCAAAGTAATCTCCTGAATGGTCAGCGTTTACCTTTAAATATTGCCATTTTTGAGCCCAATGTTTCTGTAGTGAAAACTTCTTCGATACCGATGCTGGCGTGTGATGAGGCTTTTCGCCGGCAGCCATTGTCTATTGGTATGATGCATGTGTTAAATACTCTGCATATGAAAGATCATTTAACTTTGTTATATCTGGCTAATTCGTTGAATCTGGTTAAGCAACAGAAAGCTTGTTTTCATGCTCGTCATGATATTGCCGGTTTTATGGTTCAGAATGCTAATGCAGTTGTATCTCATCAATGGTGTAATGAGCAGAATTATTTATATTTAGATACTTTGTATGGCAATTATCCTCTTATTCATAATTCGCCGTGGTTAAAAAAGTTTGGTGCTGGCTATTATTATGCTGATTTTGATGCACCTGAGGCCGGAAAACAAATAATTATGGCCTGGCAGCATCATGATGATAATGTTGATAGTCAGCGACATGCTATGGAGCATTTATTTGCGGCTGTTGATCCTGTTGCGGGAGTTAATATTCGTGCTCATCGTCAATTATTAGCCAATTTATGTGCCAGTCAACCTGAATTGCTGAGGGATTAGCTTTATGGCTTCAGTATATTCTCTGCGTATCGGTATTTCGCTATTTGTGCGTAAGAGTGCTCAGTCTCTATGGGAAAACGGTATTTTTCAGAATTGTCTTTTTCTGGCTATGTTGTTACAGAAATCACCAATTGCGGGAAATGTAGTATTAGTTGCCGGTGGAGGGGATGGTGAGGCGCAAGATGCGTTGCATTTTCTTGAGGAATCACCGGTTGCGATTATTGATATGCATTCAGCCATTGATCAGCTGGATGTGATGATTGAACTGAGTGCTCAGCTGACTAAGGATTGGGTAATAGCATTTAAGGCTAAAGGTGGCAAGGTTGTTTCAATGCGCGTGGGTAATGATTATGTGATCGATATTGAAAGAATGCTGTTTAATAAACCGCCTGCTTTATTAATCAGTGGTGCTCCTTATGATGAAGTATGGACTTTGTCTGAATATGAAAAATCCTGTCAGTTTTATTTTCAAAGTGCGTTTCGTACTCCTGTGCGTATTATGCCGCATTTATGGAGTCCGGTTATTCTTGAACGTGCCTGTAAGAAGTTGTCTTCCAATGAGCAGTTTGGATATCGATCAGGATCAAAACGCTGGCGCATTGGGGTGTTTGAGCCAAATGTATGTATGGTTAAAACCTGTTATCTGCCGATTTTGATATGTGAATCTGCCCATCGCCTGAATGCTGATTTTATTAAGCATATTTATGTTTGTAATACCTTGCAGCTAAAAGAGCAACATGCATTTATGTTGTTTGCGAATAGTCTAGATATTGTTCTTCATGGTTTGGCTTCATTCGAAGGACGTCTGCCGATCTGGCAGGTTTTGTCGCGGTACTGTGACGCGGTTGTGTGTCATCAATGGGAGAATGCACAGAATTATATTTATTATGAAACTCTGTATGGTGGATATCCTCTGATCCACAACTCGCATTTGCTAGCAGGGTGTGGTTATTACTATGATAATTTTGATTGCGAGCAAGGAGGCCAACAATTGTTGAAAGCCTATTTTGAGCATGACGCCAATCTTGCTACTTACCGTCAGCGAGCCAATGGGTATCTAGCCAGACTAGATCCAGAGAATGAAGTTAATATACGCTGCTATACTGAGGCTATTAAGGCATTATATAATGATGATGTCATTAGTTAATGGTTTTAATTTTATAATTATATGTCATAATTATTTTTGCTGATAAGTGATTGCCGGAATGGAGTTGTTTCGGGTGACCATAGCCAATTATGTAGATGATGCAGTCGCTGACTTTACCGATCAGCAACTGTGATTAGGTTATTATTTTACGATGATGTTGAGCTGGCGATCAGCTTAAGCGGTGGTTTGCAAGAAGTTGGGTAGTTTTACGCTGTTTGAGTAGCCATAAAATTATTGATGTTGTCTTCCAGCATGACCAGAATACGTTGGATGGCATCTTTACTGCCCCAGGCTATATGTGGGGTAATAATCAGATTGGGCAGATGCGCACTTAATAAAGGGTTGCCGTTAACCGGTGGTTCCTGACTAAGAACATCGACGCCGGCGCCGGCAAGGTGGCCATATTTTAGAGCAGCTACCAATGCTTGTTCGTCTACCAAGCCACCACGTCCAACATTGATTAATATTGCCTGTGGTTTCATGGCTTTGAGCTCATGTTCACCGATTAAATTACGGGTTTGGTCATTTAGCGGACAGTGTAAGCTGATTATGTCAGCTTGTTGTAATACCTGTGTAAATGGGGTATAGCCGTCGCGACAGTCTGATGCGTTTTTGTGTTCGCCCCAGAGTATTTTCATTCCGAATGCCTGCGCACGACTAGCCACAGCCTGACCAATGCCGCCACGACCAAAAATCCCCAATGTTTTTCCATTTAAATCTCGTATTGGTGCGCCTTTATAACAGAAAAAAGGGCTTTTTTCCCACAGACCGGCCGCCACATCACGCTGATAAGCAGGCAGTTGTCGCATTAATGCCAGCATCAGCATCAATGTATGTTCGGCAACGGCGTCATTACCATAACCATGAACATTACGTACTTCTACACCGTGTTGTTGTGCTGCCTGCAGATCTATATGATCCAGTCCGGTTGCCGGCACGGCGATTAAACGCAGATTGGGACTATTACGGATGGTTTCTGCATCTATGGGGATTTTGTTGGTAACCACAATATTGGCACCGGCAATCCGACTGGCGACTTCTTCGGGGTTACTACGTGGATAATCAGTGATATGATGCGGAAAATTAAAGTTAAATTGATATTTCGGTAATGTAGTGCGATCTAAAAATACTATTTCGCTGGTGGCCATTTTATCTCCTGAATATGCTTTCGGTGTATTGACTGATTGATATGCATTGTATCCGGCTCTATGATACAGTGTATGCTAATTTTAGACAGGAAATATTGGTTATGGATTTGATTATTACGGACTTGCAGCAGGGAACCGGTAAAGAAGCCGTAAAAGGCAAGGAAATTACGGTACATTATACTGGTATGCTGGAAGACGGTACTGTTTTTGATTCGAGTGTGACTCGTAAGCAGCCCCTGACTTTTACTCTCGGCGCAGGGATGGTTATTGCCGGCTGGGATCAGGGTTTTGATGGTATGCAGGAGGGTGGTAAGCGTAAGTTAACTATTCCGCCGCATTTAGCCTATGGCAGTCGTGGCGCAGGCGGGGTTATTCCGCCTAATGCAACGTTGATTTTTGATGTGGAATTGTTGCAGGTAGAAGATTAATTTTTTCAGTCTGTTTTTTTCAGGCAGTCTGTCTAGCAGACTGCCTGAAATGCTTTAAATATATGTGAGTAGATAATGACGAATAATCCTGTAATTGCAGCTGTGGCAACGGCACCCGGACGTGGTGGTGTTGGTGTGATCCGGTTATCCGGTCAGAATTTACTACCTTTGGCACAGATTTTGTCTGGTGGTAAAACGCCAACACCGCGGGTAGCTATGTATACCGATTTTACCGATGATCAGAATCGTGTCATTGATAATGGTTTATTACTGTATTTTGCTGCGCCAGCCAGCTTTACCGGTGAAGATGTCATTGAATTACAGGGGCATGGCGGACCGGTGGTGATGCAGATGTTGTTACAACGTTGTTTGCAACTGGGTGCCCGTCTGGCCGAACCGGGAGAATTTACTAAACGTGCCTTTTTAAATAATAAGCTTGATTTGGCACAGGCTGAGAGTGTGGCTGATCTGATTGATGCTTCCAGCCAATCAGCTGCGCGGATGGCGGTACGCAGCCTGAAAGGGGCTTTTTCTGATGAAATTCATCGGCTGGTTGATGAACTGATTACTTTACGTATGCTGGTTGAAGCAACGCTGGATTTTCCTGAAGAAGACATTGATTTTTTACAGGCTGCTGATGCGTCTGGCAAACTCCAGCATATTCGAGCTGCGGTTGATCATGTTTTGCTGCATGCAGAACAAGGAGCTTTACTGCGTGAAGGAATGAAAGTGGTATTGGTGGGGGCACCTAATGTCGGCAAGTCCAGTTTACTCAATGCGCTGGCCGGCGAAGAAGTAGCCATTGTTACTGATATTGCCGGTACCACACGTGATACGGTGCGCGAACAAATTACTCTAGATGGTGTGCCGGTGCATATTATTGACACAGCTGGCTTACGACAGACTGATGATGTGGTAGAAAAAATCGGTATTGAGCGCAGCCAGCAAGCCGTACAGCAGGCTGATGTTGCCTTGATTCTGGTTGATCAGCGCGAGGGGCTGAATGAGATAACAGCTGACATTCTAGCGCAGTTGCCAGCCGGTTTACATAAGATTGAAGTTCATAACAAAATAGATCTGACTGGTGAGGTTGCTAGCAGTGTTTCACGTGAAACTGGCCAACTACAGGCTTTTTCCGATGCAGAAAAGGTGATTGCTTTATCGGCTAAAAATGGTACCGGACTGGATTTATTACGGGATGCTTTGTTGCAGCAAGTCGGCTGGCAGGGAGAAAGTGAAGGACTATTTCTGGCCAGAACTCGTCATATTCAGGCGTTACAGCAGGCTCAGCAGGAGTTGATGTACGCCGGGCAGTGTCAGCATGATGAGATTGAATTATTTGCTGAACATTTGCGTCTGGCTCAGAATGCTTTAAATGAGATTACTGGTGAATTCAGTGCAGATGATCTGCTCGGGGTGATTTTCAGTCGTTTTTGTATTGGTAAATAGTATTTTTTCTAAAATGAAAACTGACTAAACAAGATGTTGGGCTGATGCAGGTTCAGCCCATTTTTCAGGATGTTTAATTCATTCTGATTTTTTTATTACGTTTATTATTTACACAGTTATCAATGATGTTGTTGAGCGGGTTCTCTTCGAATCTAATCTTTTCTTTATCCAATTATCTTTTTAAACGGTAAATTATATTTGTTTATCATTAATTTTTATGCAGACAATGCGGAAATATGTCTAATGATGCTGATATTCTGATTTGGGTGATATTGTCTGTATAAGGTGGTATGGTGGTTACAGTAAAATAAATCAGACCATTAGGTATTTATAGCTTTATTAAATCCTTCTCGACCATACGGAGGCTAAGTTATCCACAGAGATCAACTGTACAGAAAGTAAGCAGTAAATTATGGTCGTGTTGTTATTGTTGTGGAAATAATTTGACGAAGTTTTTTTCTATCCACTTTGCCGATTGTGGTCATGGGAAGTTCATCTATTAAGATAATTTTTTTGGGCATCTGGTAACGTGCAATCTGGGTTTTTAACCAGTCTTTGATGGTGAGTTCGTTTTGGTCGCTAGCTGGGTTTAACACAATAAAGGCTACCAGTCTTTGGCCGAATTCTTGGTCTGGAACGCTGATTACTGCGGTATCAGTAATTTGCGGGTGGTTAAGTAAGCTGTTTTCAAGCTCGAAGGGGTAAACGTTCTCGCCTGCGGAAACGATCATGTCATCGATGCGCCCTTGCAGGTAGTAATAACCAGCTGTATCTTTATAAGCTAAATCTCCGGTGCCGACCCAGCGCTTGCCTAAAGCAGACCAAGCGCATTTGATGTAAAGTTCACCTTGTGTATCGTTCGCGGTAGGGTTTAACAGTAGTTTGGCTGATAGCCCTTGCAGAGGTTTGCCAATTGTAGATGGCTGAATTGCCAGATCTTGAGGTGAGGCAATCATGCATACTCCGGCTTCGGAGGTGCCATATAAGTTAAATAATATTTTGCCAAGTCGATTTAATACCTGTGTAACCAGCGCTGGTGTAATCGGGGCTCCGCCGGTAATAATGCACCGTAGACTTTGCAGCTGTGTTTCGCAATAGTTCATCATTCTGGTTAACATTAATGGTACTAGTGTGACTACTTCGATTTGATTAGCGGCAATAAGCTGACAAGCTTTTTCGTGATGAAAACGTCGGGTCAGAAATATGGTTGCACCCAGTAGCACGGACATGCATAAAGTGGCCATACCAAAGCCATGATAAATGGGGGTGGCAATATATACTTTTTTATATAAACTAAGATTTAATTGCACCAGTAGTTGAGAGAATGGGCTAAGGAAATTTTTTGCCCGACTGCTGCGACCAGCCAGTTTGAAGCGGCCAGTAGTGCCACTGGTGAGTACGGTTATTTTTGAGAAATGGTTGGGTTTGCGTTTAACTGGCCGAGGGTTGACCGGGGTGGTTAACAGTGAAAACACAGAAACCAGATGCTGGTGGTAAGTAGGCAAGGTTTTAACTGCGGGGAGTACGGTAATTTCCGGATCGTGAATAATCCAGTCAAACTGAACATCGTGATGAATACTTTGTAATTGACTGGCTGATAATTCGGTATTTAACAGATAGATATCTGCTCCCAATGCAGCCAGTGCAAAAAGGGTATGCACCTGAACAATGTGGTTGTTGGCCATCACGGCTATTTTTTGATGTGGTTTGATGGCGCAATGAATGGCCAGCTGATCGGCCAATTGGCGGGACTGAAGGTAAAGTGTACGGTAATTTATACAACTGTCTTCTGTATCAATTGCTGTCTGAAGCGGAGAAAGTTTTTGACGCACATACAGTAAAGCCATTAAATTCATGCCGTCTGTACGGATACTGTTGAGCAAATGCCAGATGCCTTGACCGGTTAATAACTGGCAGCGGTATAGGGCCTGTAAAGTTTTTAGCATTGTTTTCTCTTTACATAAAAATAATTTATTTTTTGCCAGATGGGATTGAACAATACTGAGGCTAATTGTGCCGGTATAGTCCACCATGGTTTGTAATGGTGTTTTCGGGTGAGTAATAAACGACAAATGATGGTTGCAGCCTGCTGTGGTTGTAATGCCGGGACGTGATCATAAAGTTTAGTTGGTTCGATCATTCGCGTTCTGACTAATGGCAGATATGCGGTGGATATTTTGATATTTTGGTTTTCCAGCTCGGCAGAGGCGCAGCGCAACCACTGATCAAAAGCGGTTTTTGATGCCTGATAGGCAGCCCAGTTTACGGTAGGTGCCAACAGTACATTAATCGCGGAGACATTGATAATTTGTCCCAGAGTTTGTTGTAATTTAGGAATCAATGCCAGACACAGTTTAACCTGAGCAAAATAGTTTAACTGCATGGTTCTCTCAAAATCATGCAGGCGGTGCAATGATTGCATTATCGGGCGGCAAATGGAGTGACCAGCATTATTGATCAGGATGTCGATTTGATTATGTTCGATATGATTGAGAAAGTGGTCTATCTGTTCATTGTTGCGCAGATCAATAGGAAATATTTCAATCTGAGCTTTTTTTGTGGATAACTGATGTTGAATTGTCTGCAATTTTTCTGTGGTTCGAGCCAGCAGTATCAGACGACAATCAATATCAGCCAAAATATAGCTTAATGCTTCGCCTATTCCATAACTGGCACCGGTGATGATGATGGTTTTATGGTGTAAACGTTGTGCCAGTCGAGAAAAATCAGGTTTGAAGATAGGAAAAAGGACGTTACTTAGGAATGTATTTTGCACTTGCCGTTAACTGTTAATTTAATTGTATTAGTATAAAATTAACTATACATAAGTCAACATAAATAAAAAAGCGCACTCTATGCCAGTTGATAAAGGAGAAGTTATTATTGACGTCGGTATAAATTTTTATTATTTGTCACTTGGTTTTGATGGTTAAGGTATTTTGCTGATAGCAGTTGTTAATTATATCTGTAGGCAGTTGTATAAAGAGGCAGTACTCAAATTTGAGTGTTAAAGAAATTAACTCCCCCATTAACATAAAATTTTATAAAAAACTGTACATACTATACATGATTTCTTATAAGCCTTATTGTATAAGGGTTTGTGCTATGTATAGTCGGCATTTTAACTATACATAACTCTACATTCGAACTGTACATAATTCAGTGGTGTAAAAATTTTTTATTAGATTAGCTAAATAATGGACTATTTATTTTTTATGATTTTGATTAGTGCAAGACAACTATAATGTTATACTTAAGGAGATAAACTTCAATGCAGTTAAGTTGTATTTTCTATATCCAACATCTTTAGGAGATTATAATGAATAGAGAAACATTATTTAACTATGCCAAAAAACATTTTCATTCAGAACCTAACTATCTTTGGGAAAATTTACCTAACTATGCAGTATTGCGCCATCATCAGGATGGTGATAAATGGTATGCTATTGTTATGAATGTATCTGGCTCAAAACTTGGGCTAAAAGATGATAAAGAGATTGATGTTCTAGATATTAAAGCAAGACCTGAACATATAGGCTCTTTAAGGAAAAAAGAAGGTATTTTGCCAGCATATCATATGAATAAAGAACATTGGATCAGCATTATTCTTTCTGGACATTTATCAGATAAAGAAATATTCGATTTACTTACCGAAAGTTATCACTTAACTTCAAAGTAATTTTAGCCTTAGCTTTAGTATATTTGTTTATTTCCTTAAGTATCTATTTTGTATAATACAAAAAAACGCCAATCAAGGTGGTTAGAATACTCATAAACAAAAAAGTATGCTCATCTGCTTTAGGTAACCGATTTATACTCCCTATTATGATTTCTAACTTTGTTCATCTTCACCAAATTTTTGGATACAAAAATCAATAAAACGTCTTAGTTTAGGTAAAACATGTCGATTAGATGCATAAAGAATATGCATGGGTCGGGTTGGCACGTGATAGTCAGGTAAAAGATGAACTAACAATCCTTTTTCTATTGCTGGTGTCACCATTTCGGCTGATTGTAACATAATACCTAATCCAGCAATGGCTGCTGGTAATAGTGCATCACCACTGTCGGTCATAAATCGCCCTGATACAGGTACAGAAAAATGACCTTCAGCTCCCTCAAATTGCCAATGAGTTTGTAATGTTGTATGAGAAAAACCTAAACATTCGTGATATTTAAGATCTTTTGGTGAATTAATCGGTGGCGAGGATTTTAGATATAAAGGAGCTGCACACAAAATCAATTTATAAGGTTTTAATTTTCTTGCAATTAATCCACTATCAGGTAATTCGCCAACTCTGAAAACTAAATCAAATCCTTCATCAATTAAATCAACAATACGATTAGTAAGTGATAAATCAATGGAAATTTCTGGATAAGTACTTAAAAATTCGGGTAACTTTGGTGCTAATGCATGAGTGCCAAATGTTATTGGTGCACTAATCTTAATTCGCCCTCGAGGTGTGGCATTAATTTGTGCTGCAATCGCTTCTGACTCTTCAACTTCGGCAAGAATATTTTTGGCACGTTCATAAAATGCACGTCCTACTTCGGTTAAACTCTGGTGACGAGTTGTTCTATTTAACAAACGAACATTTAGGTGTTCTTCAAGCATGCGGACATGTTTACCAACTAATTGTGGTGACATATTAAATGCGTTTGCTGTAGCCGAAAATGAGCCTAATTCAACGGCTTTCACAAAAACAGACATAGAAGTTAATCTATCCATTAGAAACAATTTGTTTTTAAATATGAAATATAACTGAAATTTATCACTTTTTATTTCTATTGTATAGTTTTATCTCATTCATAAACAGGAGATAAAAATGAAAATTGCTATTATTGGAACAGGAAATATGGGGACAGGACTTGCAAACGTACTTGCCACAACAAATCATGATATTGTAATTGCAAGCAGAAACTCAGCAAAAGCTCAGACTCTCGCAAAAAATATAGGCGCTGAAAGTGGTTGTATTGAAACCGCGGTAAAATCAGCCGAAATGGTGATTTTAGCACTACCTTATCAAGCCGTAAAAGAGGTATTACTCTCTTGTGGTGATTTAACTGATAAAATATTAATTGATATAACTAACCCAGTTACGGAAGACTTTAAAGACTTACTGATTGGGCATGTCACATCAGGCGCAGAAGAAATTCAAGCATTGGCACCAAAGGCGAAAATCGTAAAAGCATTTAATACTATCTTTGCCCAATTATTACCTACATCAGCACGAACAAAACAAACTTTACAAGTTTTTATTGCTTCTGATGATGATAACGCAAAAACCGTTGTATCAAACATTGCTAATTCAATTGGATTTGAACCGATTGACGCTGGTTCTTTGTGTAATAGTCGTTTTATTGAACCTATTGGTGCAATGAATATTCATTTTGCCTTTTTCCTTGGGCAAGGACCAACTGTAGCCCCGATTTGGGTCAAAGCATAAATACGAAAATAACAGTCAATTTTGTTATTTAATTTATAATAAACAAAATGATATTAAAATTTATATTTCTAAATAGTCGCCATGTACGGTCTATATTTTAACTCTACATTCGTACTATACAAAAAAACCGCCAATCAAGGCGGTTTAAACATTAATAAATAATTAGCTTTAGATAGGCTCTTCTGCTTTAGGTAACCAGTCTTTACTAGCGTTTAAATTAAGTTCTAAATTAGTTTTAACCCCTACTGTAAAGCGCTTCTTCATGTATTGCTTGCCGTTCTCGTTCATTGCATAACTTAAAGATGTCCCAAACTGAGTTAGGGATAGAGGATTGCTTAACCCTGTGTTACGGATATATTCGACATAGGAATGGTAAAGATACTTTCTTGGATTAAATGGCATTATTCCAAGATTTCCTATTAACATACCGTTAGGACTATCTAACGCTTCGAAATAACTACAGAAATCGACTAAATGGTCAGATTCTCTTTTAATAGTCGTTGCTTCTTCTGATTGTTGCTGTTTGTGTAATCTTTCTTTAGCATCATTAGGGTTGGCGAACTCATTAAGATGATATTTTCTGCTATTTTCTGGTTTAAAAAGGCCAAGTATGTATAGTGATTTGTAATCACTGTCGGATAACAAAAAAATATATTAACCATTTTAAATTAGGGTTTATTGATATTGAATATATTTATAGTTCCTGTATTAAGGTAAATCGTTGTTGTTCTTTACCGTTGATGCAAACTGTTTCGCTGAACATCTGTTTAGGCCGAACCCAAAGAGCATAATCTCCATAGAGACACTGATAAACTACCAGTTCTTCTTCTGTCTCACTATGCCGAGCTGTGCCGAAAACTTGATACAGTTTACCTTTATAGTGTTGATAGATGCCACGTTGCATAGTGTTCTCTGTTTGCCAATAGTGGCTGTTAAGGTGAATAAATATTTTGCTACGGATAAAATGATAGACGATTGTTTAAGGTGGTGACAAGATGTTATGTACTAGCTGGTGAAGTTTGAATAAAGTGAAAATTGCAGCTACAAATTATTTTATTTAATAATGAATATTAATCAGGTAATACTCTTAAGTAGGGCTAAATGATAGTTTGTTTCTCTCAAGAATGTTTTATGCTATTTGGTTTTTTTATTTTTCATATTATGGTCTTTATCTTGGACAACAATCTAGCCATATTTACTATAAAAGATCATAATCAGATGAACTTGGATCATTTTACGATGCTTAAATTCAATCTGAATTTTTTAAAAACAAGTGAATTGGTTAAATATTTTTTATGATAAGCATTTGAAAAAGTCTTGCTGTGCTGTTATAAACCTTTGTTATTTTTATTTGCCGGATTGAGAAGGTCGCATGAATAACCTGAATGCGGAAACAGAAGTGGAAAAAAAGCTGCTAACGCGGGAGGATACACGAACGTTGGTATTATCATCGTTTGGTGGCGCTCTTGAATTTTATGATTTTGTAATTTATGTATTTTATGCCAAAGTATTGTCGAATCTGTTTTTCCCGGAAGGATTAAGTGAATTCTGGGCAATGTTGAATACATACGGTATTTTTGCAGCCGGTTATCTTTTTCGTCCTCTCGGCGGTATTGTGATGGCTCATTTTGGTGATCTATTTGGGCGAAAAAGGCTGTTTGCATTGTCTATTTTGATGATGGCACTGCCAACATTGTTTCTGGGATTAATGCCCACTTTTGCGACGATTGGTTATGCTGCGCCAGTATTGTTGTTAATTTTAAGAATTGTACAGGGGGTGGCAATTGGTGGGGAAATACCAGCTGCTTGGACTTTTGTGTCGGAGCATGTACCCGAAAAACGGATTGGCATGGCGAATGGTTTTTTAACCAGTGGTCTGTCATTAGGTATTTTGTTGGGCTCATTAATTGCTCTGCTGATGACCAAATATTTCAGTAATGAAGCTATTCAGCATGGCGCGTGGCGAATTCCTTTTATTCTGGGTGGTGTATTTGGATTGCTGACTTTGTATTTACGCAGTTATCTACAGGAAACACCGGTTTTTCAGGCTATGCGGCAACGCAAACAACTGGCAACAGAGTTACCACTTAAGACTTTGCTCAGTCAGTATAAAGTAGCAATTTGTCTTGGTATGTTGATGACCTGGTTTTTAACTGGTTGTGTAGTGGTTATTTTACTGGCCATGCCACAATTGCTAACCGGTACGTTTGGCTTTTCCAGTGCTCAAGCATTTGAGATGCAAAGCATAGCAATTGTAATGCAAATGCTGGGTTGTATTTTGTATGGATTTTTGGCTGATCGATTAGGAGTTGGTCGAGCGTTTACCATCGGCACGGTACTGACTGGTGTGATGGCAGCAATATTTTATTCTTCATTAGGGCTATATGGTTATAGTGTAATTTCGATTTTATATCTGTTACTTGGTCTGGCTACAGGTGTTGCCGGAATTGTCTCGGCTGCCATGGTACGCATGTTTCCTGCCGTTATCCGTTTCACGGGTATTTCATTTTCTTACAATGTGGCGTATGCCATTGTGGGCGCAATAACTTTACCCTTGGTGCAATGGCTTAATAGTTATAGCCCCATTGGTGCAGTGTATTATATTATGCCATTGTGCTTAATTGGAGCGATTAGCGGGTTGTTATTTATGTATCGGTACCGAAAATAAATTAACGCATGGCTATTACTGAGAAATAATTCCGTTTCTAGTGTGTTTTGGCCGGGATTGTGATGTTGACTGAACTGTTAACCCTTTGCTGCATTTAATTTGGTTATAGAATATTAAATGCTCAATATGGAAAACGTAGGATTGAATATAGGTATGTTGCGGGCGAATTTACTGTTAAAGTAATCGCGCAAGACCAGAAAATTATTTTTTTTATCATAATGAATTAATTATTAACAGTATTTGCCAGAATAAATATACAATTGTGACGGTTTTTATTAAGGCAATTAATGCGAAAAAAAGCTGCTTTATCTCAATTTAAATACGGTTTGAGAGAAAGCAGCTTTATTTATTGCAGTGATCGATTATGCGTTATTGGCATTAGCCTCTTCAGTCTTCGTTTTAGCCTGCTCTGCATGGTAAATTGCTTCGAAGTTGATCGGAGACAACATTACCGGAGGGAAACCAGAGCGAATGGTGGTGTTAGCCACTAGTTCGCGTGCATACGGGAACAGAATATTTGGTGCTGCTACTGCCAGTAATATCTCAGTATCTTCTTTTGAAACGTTAGCAATACGGAAAATACCACATTGAGCAACTTCATTCAGGAATAACACTTTGTCATCAGTTAGTTTAGCGGTAACGGTTACGCTAAGAGTAACATTGTAGAATTCTTTTTCAACTTCTTCTGCTGTGGTAGCCACACGCACATCTATCTGTGGCTCACCGCTTTCCAGAAAAATCTGTGGTACATGCGGCGCTTCTAAGGACATATCCTTAAGATAGATTTTTTCTATGCTGAATACCGGTTGGGCTGGGGTCTGTTCGTTTGTTGTCTCTTTTTCGCTCATTATTTTCTTTCCATAAATGGTGTTACTTTATAGTAATGCTTTATATTGTGGCAGTATACCACAGTAAACGAAGGTTAATTTTTCAGTAAAGGGTCTAATTTACCTGCTTGGTTCAATGCATTCAAATCATCAAATCCACCCACATGTGTTTCTCCGATGTAGATTTGTGGTACGGTGCGCCGACCGGTTCGCTGCATCATCTGGTCCCGTATTTGTGGATCGGTATCAATGCGAATTTCATTAATTTCAGTAATACCCTTTTGCTTGAGCAGGGCTTTAGCCATCTGGCAGTAGGGGCAAACACCAGTCGTGTACATGGTAATGATTGGCATAAGGTTCTCCTTGGGTGTGCCGACAGTTATAAATACGGATATAGTAGCATATTGTGTCCAGTTACTGCTGTAGATCTGTACTTTCATCTGCGTTAAGCTAAGGTATAATTGAGGCTTATTCTAACAAGCGGACTCAAACAGATGATTCGTTTTGAGCAGGTTTCTAAAACCTATCCCGGTGGGTTTACTGCATTGAAAAATCTTAGTTTTTCGATCAGTAAAGGAGAAATGATTTTTATTGCTGGTCATTCGGGAGCTGGCAAGTCAACAATTCTTAAACTAATTAGTGGTATTACTAAACCGACTAAGGGTAAAGTCTGGCTCAATAAGCACGATTTGGGGCAGTTAAATGACAATCAGCTCGGATTTCTGCGTCAGCATATTGGTATTGTATTTCAGGATCATAAATTATTGTTTGATCGCAATGTTTTACAAAATGTTATATTGCCCTTGCGTATTATTGGTTATGACAAAAAGCAAGCGCAACAACGGGCACTGATCGCGCTGGAAAAAGTGGGATTGGGCGGTCGTGAATTGGCTAAACCAATTACGCTGTCTGGCGGCGAGCAGCAACGTTTATGTATTGCTCGTGCGGTTGTGCATCAGCCTAGTCTGCTGATTGCCGATGAACCTTCTGCTAATCTTGATCGAGCCTATGCTCTGGATATTATGGAATTATTCAAGACTTTTCATGAAGCCGGAACAACCGTTATGGTAGCGGCTCATGATGAATCTTTGATGGCTGACTATGGTCATCGCATAATCCGCTTACAGGAAGGAAGGTTATACGCATGAAGCAGTTGCTATCTTTGCATTGTGAAGCTGCTGGCAAGGCTTTACGTCAGCTGATACAGCAACCAATTGCGACTTTGCTGATTCTGTTGATGCTGGCTATTGCGATGACTTTGCCTCTGGCATTGTATCTTGGTATTCAAAGCGGACAGCAGGTTTTGGGACAGATGAATGAAGTACCCACCATGACTCTGTATATGCAGGTAAATGCCAGCGCAGCGGATAATGAAACTGTGCGCACAGCATTGGAAAATAATAAACAGCTGGATAAAGTTGTTTTTGTGAGTAAGCAGCAGGGACTGGAAGAGTTACAGCAAAGTATGGGAAATCAGGATCTTGTTTCCATGCTGGAAAGTAACCCACTGCCGGATGCTTTTACTGTGACGCCACAAATGACTACTTCTGCCGAACTCAATGCCTTACAGGCCCAACTGGCACAGCTACCCATGGTTGAAAGTGTCAAAATGGATGCTGAATGGACTCAGACGTTGTATCAGATTAATCAATTTATACATCAGATGTTGTGGTTTCTGGGTATCACGTTGGGTCTAACGTTTATGCTGGTCGCGTATAACACCATTCGTTTACAGATTCTGAGCCACCGCGAAGAAATTGAAATCACCAAGTTACTGGGTGCGCCGGCCTCATTTATTCGTCGTCCTTTTTTATATCTGGCTGTCTGGCAAAGTTTGCTGGCTGCTGCCATCAGTATTGGTCTGTGTTTCTGGTTGAACCAGCTAACCCGACCACTGGTTAATGCAATTTTGCAACCCTACGGCATTAATATGATGTGGCGATTTTTTAATCTGCGGGAAATAGTGGTGATTTTGCTGGTGGTTTATGGCTTGGGTATGGCCGGTTCCTGGCTGGCTACACGTCAGCATTTGATTAGTTTTAAATCGCTCCGTTGAATAAAAAAACCAGTGTTATTACACTGGTTTTTTATGACGGGTTAAGCTGTAGTGGTCGTTATCATACAGTTTAAGTATTCTGGCGAACCTGAGCGGCTTGTGCCAGCAATGCCAGCAACGCTTCTGTTTCTTCCCAGCCAATACAGGCATCGGTAATACTTTGTCCGTAATTTTCTGGTTTGTCCTGTCTGCCTTCTGCCAGATTACTTTCAACCATTACCCCCATAATATATTGTTCACCATTCTGAATCTGGGCTGCGATATCTTTAGCAACGGTCATTTGCTGACGATAATCTTTGTGGCTATTGGCGTGACTGCAATCAATCATCAGATAAGGTGTTACTTGCTTTTTATCCAGTTCTTGTACAGCTGCCTGTACATGTTCATGACTGTAATTGGGCTCTTTACCACCACGCAAAATAATATGACAATCCGGATTACCACTGGTGCGTACAATAGCTGAATGACCGGCTTTGGTTACGGACAAAAAGTGATGGGGATGGCTGGCGGCACCAATAGCATCAATGGCAATTTTCAGATTACCATCAGTACCATTTTTAAATCCTACCGGACAACTCAAACCAGAAGCCAGTTCGCGATGTACCTGACTTTCGGTAGTACGCGCACCTATAGCACCCCAAGAAATCAGGTCAGCAAAATACTGTGGAGTAATCATATCCAGAAACTCAGTTGCAGCCGGCATACCCATATTATTTAAGTCCAGCAGTAATTTACGCGCCAGACGCAGCCCATGGTTAATGTCATAAGAACCATTCAGATAAGGATCGTTAATTAGTCCTTTCCAGCCTACTGTTGTTCGAGGCTTTTCAAAGTATACGCGCATAACGATCAGTAATTCTTTGCTGTACTTTTGTCGCAATACGTTTAATCGCTGTGCATACTCCAGTGCTGCTGGAGAATCATGGATAGAGCAGGGACCAATGATAACCAGTAAACGTTTATCGTGACCATGAACCAAATGGGCAATGTCCTCACGGGTATCATGGACCACTTCGGATGCACGTTCGGTAATCGGTAACTCATATAAATGAGCTATTGGTGGCAGCAGTTCTTTAATTTCTTTTATTCTGACGTCGTCTGTTTGACGTGGTACTGCGTGATTCATGTTAATTCCTGTTTTACTCTTTTATTTTGATAATATGCTTAGCAGCCTATAGTGAAAGCCTTTAAAAAGCAAGAATTAATCTATCTGTTAGCAATTTTATTGTTCATAAAAGTTAAATACGGCTATTTAAATATATTTAAAATTAAAAAATAATAGTTTATTGATAGTTTATGGCTAAAATAACCATATTGTTGTTTGCTGAATTAGATCCCTGTCTGAGACCGGTTATTTTGCATCTGCATGGCTTTCAGGTACAATCTGCGTCCCTGTGGTTCGCAAACCTCCCACATTAAAAAACTAGGAAATCAACTATATGCGTGCTAAGAATAATTTGGGCACAGTCAGCCAGCTGGGCAATCAGGATACTGTTTATCGCAGTGCTTATGCCCCTGAACTACTGGAAGCCTTTGATAATCAACATCCCGATAACGATTATTTCGTAAAATTTATCTGTCCTGAATTCACCAGTCTGTGTCCCAAAACTGGTCAGCCGGATTTCGCTACCATTTACATTAATTATTTGCCCCATCTGAGAATGGTTGAGAGTAAGTCACTGAAACTGTATTTATTCAGTTTTCGTAATCATGGTGATTTTCATGAAGATTGTGTCAATATCATCATGAAAGACCTGATTACACTGATGCAACCTAAATATATTGAGGTCTATGGCGAGTTTACACCTCGCGGTGGCATAGCCATCCATCCCTATGCTAATTATGGGCAGGCAGATACCCACTATGCCGACATGGCTATGCAACGCCTGTTGCAGTTTCAGTTGAAATAATCTTTACATTAATAGCGAGATTCACAGAGAGCTAAATGTCATTAGCGACCAAGAGTAGCTTAGCATGGTCAGCACGATGATCTCGTTATCGTTTCATAGGATAAAATTATGTATGAATTTTCATCTGCGCAGCGTCTTAAAGCATTGCGCTGGTTAACCTTTTGGCACATGCTGGTGATTGTAACCAGCAATTATCTGGTGCAGTTTCCATTTACATTATATGGTTTGCATAATACCTGGGGAGCATTTACCTTTCCGTTTATTTTTCTGACTACAGATTTAACTGTACGTATTTTTGGAGCCGGTCTGGCACGCAGAATTATTTTCTGGGTTATGCTACCTTCTTTATTCTTTTCTTATGTTATATCAGTGCTCTGGCAGAATGGTCACTGGATGGGCTGGGAAGCATTAGGTCAATTTGATTTGTTTGTTGCCCGCATCGCTTTGGCCAGTTTTGCAGCTTACGTGGTCGGTCAGCTGATGGATATTATGGTTTTCAATCGGCTGCGACGTCATAAACGCTGGTGGCTGGCGCCCAGTGCCTCAGCAGTGTTTGGCAGTGCGATGGATACGCTAGTATTTTTTGCTGTGGCCTTTTATCATTCGCCCGATGCGTTTATGGCTGCAAACTGGTTGCAAATTTCTCTTACCGATTATGGATTCAAAATAACCATTGCCGCGTTATTCTTCTTACCGACTTATGGCATTGTGTTGCAATATTTACTGCGTCGTCTGACCACTTTGCCACAACAAGAAACGCCATGTCAGGGTAAAAGGGCTTTTAATGTGGACTAACTGTGCAAAATTAATCTTTTAAAACTTATCAGGCCGCTATGATGCGGTCTGATTGCTATATAAGACTCTGTTATAATACCTGTCTATTTTTTAAATATCTGGCTGAAGAGAATAATATGGAAGCGGAGCGCATTAATCAGTTAAATAATATTCTGGACGATATGCAAAGTCGGAATAATGATTTACGGGGGTATCTTTGACTACGCTGGTAAAAAGGATCGTCTGGAAGAGGTGATCGGATTGTCAGAAGATCCCCAGTTGTGGAATGACCCGAAAAAGGCGCAGGAAGTTGGCAAAGAACGTAAAATACTGGAAGGTATAGTACTGACTCTGGATCATTTACATAATGGTATAGAAGACAGCCGTATGTTGCTGGAAATGGCTGTAGATGAAAATGATGCAGATAGCTTTATGGCTGTTGAAGCAGATATCGGTGCCCTGCAGGAAGAACTGGCGGCGTTGGAGTTTAAGCGCATGTTTAATCAACCCGCGGATGTGAATAACTGCTTTATTGATATCGTGGCTGGAGCCGGTGGCACCGAAGCCGAAGACTGGGCCGGCATGTTACTGCGTATGTATACCCGTTATGCAGAGCGTAAAGGCTTTAAAGTAGAAGTGCTCGAAGAAGATGAAGGCGAAATTGCCGGCGTAAATCGTGCCACGATTAAGCTGGATGGTGAATATGCTTATGGTTTATTGCGTACGGAAACCGGTATTCACCGTTTAGTGCGTTATTCACCATTTGACTCCAACAATAAACGTCATACCTCCTTTGCTTCAGTATTTGTTTATCCTGAAGTTGATGATAGTTTTGAAGTGGAAATTAACCCGGCGGATTTACGAGTAGATACCTATCGTGCTTCCGGTGCCGGTGGTCAGCATATTAATAAAACTGATTCCGCGGTACGAATTACCCATGAACCAACAGGTATTGTTGTGCAATGTCAGAATGATCGTTCTCAGCATCGTAACCGTGAAGAAGCCATGAATATGCTCAAAGCGAAACTGTTTGAACTGGAAATGCGACGTCGCAATGAAGAAAAGCAGAATCTAGAGGCCAGCAAAGATGATGTGGGCTGGGGGCATCAGATTCGTTCTTATGTGTTTGATTCTTCTAGGATCAAGGATTTACGCACTGGTTATGAAGTTGGTAACATCAAAGCAGTTATGGATGGCGATCTGGATGGTTTTATCGAGGCCAGCCTGAAACAGGGAGTTTAATTGACAATGAGCACAGGCTGCCAGCAGAAACTGGCAGCCTTTATTGATAATAGAAGATGAAACTTTTCCCAGTTTCTTTGCTGTTATTTTTCAAACTAACCGCTTCTGATCAATATTGAGTATTAGGATAAACAAAGTGAATTCTTACTGCCATTGTGAGCAAATTTTGTTTATCAATTGATGTTCAAACGAGTTGATAATTTTCAGAAGGGTATAAGAAAAGAAAAGTATTTTCTAAAAAAACATTCCTTTTCTGCTAACCATATTGATATTGCCACTAATAGTGGTAAAAAAATTGTTACGAACAAGATAGAATATCAAGATTGGCTGAGTTGAGAATACAGCCACTTGTATTTGTTATGATTGATAAATATGCATTTATTCAATTATTGTGTGTAAAGGTAGAGTTCCGAGCGATAATTGTTGTTGGCTCGTAGTTGATTTGTATTATGAGGTAATCCCATACCTACAGCCCTATGGTGGAGTACGCCTCAAGTCATTAGACAAGTAAACTAATAATATGTAGCAGATGATTAATGCTAAACAGATACTGCATTTCAACTTAGATTGACTAGCTGAGAACCTAAATACCCTAACTATTATTTACAATAAAGCGTTTTACTGATTAACCGAATTTCGTCTTTTATTCTTCTGGAAATAGATTCAATATGATAGATCACTTATTTGCCTTATCACCCCTGGATGGTCGTTATGCTCAGGCAGTTGCCCAGTTGCGTCCGATTTTTTCTGAATATGGTTTGATGCGCGCGCGCATACAAGTTGAACTGGGCTGGTTAAAAGCATTGGCTGCCGAACCTGCTATCCGTGAAGTACCACCATTCAGTAGCGCTACCATACATGAAATTGATCAAGTCATTGCCAACTTTTCATTAGCAGATGCGCAAGCGGTTAAAGCTATTGAGGTAACAACTAATCACGACGTTAAAGCCATAGAATATTGGTTAAAACAGCGTTTAGCTCAGGTTCCAGAAGTGATGGCAGTGAGTGAGTTTATCCATTTTGCCTGTACTAGCGAAGATATCAATAATTTATCGCATGCATTGATGCTGAAACAGGCTAAGGAAGAAGTGTTGTTACCTAAATTAAACCAGTTAGTTACAGTATTACGTGATCTGGCTCATACCCATGCAGCCTTACCAATGATGTGTCGGACGCATGGTCAGGCTGCGACACCCAGTACTTTGGGAAAAGAAATAGCCAATATCATTTCACGGTTACAGCGGCAACTTAAATTGCTACAGCAACAACAATTTCTTGGCAAAATCAATGGGGCAGTGGGCAATTATAATGCTCATTTAGTCGCCTATCCTGAAGTCGACTGGGAAGCCCATTGCCGTCGCTTTGTAGAATATAATCTTGGTCTGACCTTCAATCCTTATACTATCCAGATAGAGCCACATGATTATATGGCTGAGTTTTTCCAAAATATCAGTCGCATCAATACCATTTTGATTGATTTTAACCGCGATCTTTGGGGTTATATCTCGATTGGCTATTTCAAACAGAAAGTGAAAGCTGGTGAGGTTGGTTCTTCTACTATGCCACATAAAGTCAATCCGATTGATTTCGAAAATTCCGAGGGTAATCTGGGTATGGCCAATGCTGTTTTAGGTTTTCTGGCAGAAAAATTACCGGTATCACGTTGGCAGCGTGATCTGACTGATAGCACCGTTCTGCGTAATATGGGAGTAGGATTTGGCTATACCATATTGGGACTAACTGCACATTTGCGTGGATTGCATAAGCTGGAAGTCAATCCAGCTGCCTTTGCAGCAGATTTGGAGGCGACGTGGGAATTACTGGCAGAACCGATCCAAACAGTAATGCGTCGCTATGGTGTGGCAAATCCTTATGAACAATTAAAAGAGCTCACCCGAGGTAAACACGGGATTACTCCTGAGCATTTACAAATGTTTATCGCTCAGCTGACCATTCCTGATGAAGCTAAAGCGCAGTTGCTAGCGCTTACTCCGGCTTTATATCTGGGTAAGGCTCAGCAGCTGGCAGAGCGAATCTAAAGTCATAATCAATAGGCGTTGAGGAAGGCGGTATGCTTTCCTCAACGCCATCTATATACTAAGTTCTGTTTAAAGTCTCAGTTAGCCGTATTTTAAATGGTTATTCAATGTACAAATGAAATTAAAAAATAATATTATCAAATTATTAACTGAATAAAAAACATAAAAATAACAATATTCTGCAAATTATCAATTAAAATGGTCAATAATTACTTATTTTTCTTATCCATGACACTCTTATTGAATTTATTGACTGAATAAATATAACTTTGCTTTGAACCAAACCTAAAAGATTTTAATCAATAATTTATTAGCATAAATTCAACTGTTTTTTTGAATCCAGAAAGCCTATAATAAAAATGGTTAAATAGAGACCAGTCTCGTAACCGTAACAAATACAGATTCTATTCAGGGAGGTTATATGAAAAAAAATTTACTAGTAGGGATATTATTATGCAACATCTTTGCTGTAGCAGGTTGTGCCAGCGATGACCATCATGATCGTCATCGTATCGGTTATTCTATAAAATGTTCAGATGGTACATATGCAGGCAGTTCTGGTCGTTGTTCCAACGATCCTGCCGGTTCAGATTTAACGATTGAGGTTCAGTAAAAATCAATTTTTTGCTTTTTCTGGCTATAATTAAGATGATCAGGAAAAGCACAGCAATATTTTGGCAGATAATAGGCATATAATTTTTTAGCCTAAACAGGAAGTTCGATCCGCCATTAAAGCAGAGAAATAATAAGCCAACGATACAACCCTCTCTTAAAACAAATTCGTCTTGGTAATGCAGATAAATTTGCGCAGGTAAAAAATCATCTCCTCTGCATGGAAATCTATTATTTTTGACGATCATCTATTTTCTGCAAATACCGATTAACAATTAATATTGTATTAGCAGTAACCGGTGGCGATGGTATCGAGAAATCAATGTCAATCAGTGGTTATTTATCTGGGTAATTTGCCAGTTCAATTAAATTATTATCCGGATCACGAATGTATATGGAATTGATTTTTCCACAAGCGCCAGTTCTGGTGGAGGGCTGCTGTTCTACAGGGATATTATGTTGCTGTAAAATAGCCATTACTTCATCCAGTGATTGTTCGACAATAAAACATAAATCTGCCGAACCCGGAGTGGGATACTTGGCTTTGGGTTCAAATTCATGCCCCTGCTGATGTAGGTTAATTTTCATCTGGCCAAAATGTAATGCAGTACGATTATCTGCAAAGGTATTAACTTGCATACCCAAAACTCCGGCATAAAAGGCACAGGATGCCTGAATGTCTTTAACCGTTAATACCAGATGATCCAGTCTTTTTATGTGCATTCTCTACTCCTTACCACAAAATTTGGTTAGTCAGGTTAAGTATAATTCTCAATGATCAGATTGTGGTAGAAAAAAATAAAATTTACCTAAGATCAATAATTTACAATATGATTTTTATCAAATTTGTATAATTAGTCATAATCATATAGATGAAGAATTTATAAAAATAAGTTTGTTATTCATACAGCTAGATTATTTGTTGCGCAAACATGTGTTGAAAACACTAATTATGTTATTCATTGGGATTGATACATGACAATAGTATGTTGCAAACTATACGGTGTAATCGGTAAATTCTTATCAGTCAAAATAATATATCTACTGGATAAACATCAATAAAAATGCCAATGCATGTTAATAGCATTGGCATTAATAATCACAATCTTTTTTATTTCATGCGTAATTCTGCTGCACGTGCGTGCGCGGTCAAACCTTCACCATGTGCCAGAATGCTGGCAATTTCCCCTAAGTCATGGGCGCCCTGGGCAGATACCTGAATCAGACTACTGCGTTTTTGAAAATCATATACGCCCAGTGGTGAAGCAAAACGTGCGGTACGACTGGTCGGTAAAACATGATTGGGGCCGGCACAATAATCTCCCAGACTTTCACTGGTATAAGAACCCATAAAAATAGCACCGGCATGACGAATTTTTGTCTGCCATAGCTGCGCATGTTCCACTGATAATTCCAAATGTTCTGGAGCCAGAAAGTTGGCAATCTGACAGGCTTCATCCAAATTCTGTACTAGGATAATGGCACCACGATTACTTAAAGAGGCCTCAATAATGGCTTTTCTCGGCATATCAGCCAGTAAGCTTTGCATCTGCTTTTCAACTTCGTGCGCGTAGTTTGCATCGGTAGTGATCAGAATGGCCTGAGCAATCTCATCATGTTCAGCCTGACTAAATAAGTCCATGGCAACCCATTTGGCCGGTGTGCTGCCATCAGCAATAACCAAAATTTCACTTGGACCGGCAACCATATCAATACCGACGACACCGAAAACCTTTCTTTTGGCTGCAGCAACATAGGCATTGCCCGGACCGGTAATTTTGTCTACTGCTGGAATAGATTCAGTGCCATAGGCTAGGGCAGCTATTGCCTGCGCGCCACCAATCGTAAAGATCTGAGTCACTCCGGCTACATAGGCTGCTGCCAGTACAATATCGTTGCGCCCACCGTGAGGCATGGGCACGACCATAATAATTTCAGCTACTCCAGCAACATGTGCCGGGATCGCATTCATCATAACCGAACTGGGGTATGCAGCTTTACCGCCCGGAACGTAAATACCAACTCGATCAAGAGCGGTAATTTGCTGACCTAATAAGGTGCCGGTTTCGTCTACATAACTCCAAGAATCCTGTTTCTGGTGCTGGTGATAGCTTTTAATGCGTGCTGCTGCTTTTGTCAGTGCTGTTTGCACCTGAGCAGGTAAACGATTAAAGGCCGTAGCCAGATCAGCCTGAGTCAGCATCAACTCATTCATAGTATGAGCCTGAGTCTGATCAAACCGATTGGTATATTCAATTACTGCCGCATCACCACGTCGCTGTACATCGGCACAGATTGTGGCAACGATTGCATCCACTTGCGGATCCTGAGCCGTTTCAAATGCCTGTAAAACTTCCAATTGTTCGTGAAAATCAGCGTCCTGACTGGAAATATATCTCATACCGTTGTACAGCAAGTGTAAGCACTACACCCGTCCAGAAAATTAGATTAAATGCTATTACCAAAGTTATCGTCGTCCACATCGGTAGTGTTTACCTGAGTTTTGGCTGCCAGCTCGTGTGCTGGAATAGTATTACCGTCGACTTCGACATCGTAGGGTTTAACTACACGTACACGTAAACCACGCCCAGCTTTACGACTGTCAACCCATTCATTGTTAATGGCCGTAATTGCATTGTTCGCATTATCAAAACCATAATCACGGGCATTAAAGCCACCTTCACTGGTAACCAGTTCTCGGGCTACAGAACTTACTGTTGCCCAGCCTTCAATATCACAGGTGCGTTCAATGGCTTTTTGTACCATGGGTACCAGTCGGTTCCAGTGATGCTGACTGGAAATTTCACCACCAGAGCGATTAGATTTATTACTGCGTGTACTATTAAAACTATTTTTGGCAGGACGACCACGACCACGACCGCTGTCTGGTTGTTTATTCATGCTATCGAAAGTAGTTTTACGTGGACGACCGCGACCGCGTTTGGTTTGGCCAGCTTTATTGTAATCATAGCCGTTACCGTAATCAGTTACTTGAGTTTCTACCTGAACCAGTACCGGTTTCTTTTCTTCTGGTTCAATAGTAACACTGATTTTTTCCTGTGGCATTTCTGTTGTGACTGCTGGAATAGTAATGACCAGTGGAGTGTCGTCATGTTGGTCAATAGATTCTGCTATTGGGGTAAAGGGTTTATTTTCTGGTTTATTAATAAAACCATTATTGCGTTTTTTCAAACGCAACCATAAATGATTACCATGCATTTGTGTTTCAAATATATCCATGGCATTAATCAAATAAGATAATTTTGTATATCCATAATTACGGGCATCAAAATCTGAATTAACCTTATTGATATATTGTCCCACTACGCCTAGAGAAGTCCAGCCTTCATCATCGGCATGTTCTTTTACCGCATTGCGGAATAAATTCATCAATGCCGTATCCTGTTTCAACTCAGCGGCGGATTTACGTTTGGTATGGAAAATAGGAGCCTGCGCTTTATCTTCGCAGATTTCTACTGCGGTGTGACTAAGTAAATTTTCAGTATAAATAAATTTATCACAGGCTTTGCGGAAAGATTCTGGGGTTTTTTTCTGACCAAAACCATATACGGTCAGACCGCTTTCACGAATACGAGAGGCTAGGCGAGTAAAATCACTATCACTGGATACAATACAGAAACCATCAAAGGTGTTACTGTAAAGTAAATCCATCGCATCAATGACCATTGCCATATCAGTGGCATTTTTACCTTTGGTATAGGCAAATTGTTGTACTGGAGTGATGGCATGCGGTAGTAAAGCATCTTTCCATTTAGATAAACCGGTACTCCAGTCGCCATAAATACGTTTAACACTGGCAATACCATATTTGGCAATTTCTTCCAATAAAGATTCGATAATACTTGCGGATGCATTATCAGCATCTATCAGTACCACCAGCTTTGCTGAGTTTTCAGTAGTCATAAATAGGTTTCCTGTTGTTATATTAAATTATTCAAATGTAAATGAGTTAATTTGGCAAAAGTATCTATAATGGGCTGCATGATGGCATATTTAAGTTTTAATGCTGCTTTATTCACCACCAGACGACTAGAAATATCAATTATGTGTTCGACAGCTTCCAGATTATTCGCTTTCAATGTGTTTCCACTGGACACCAGATCAACAATAGCATCGCAAAGACCCACTAACGGGGCTAGTTCCATAGAACCATACAATTTAATCACATCAACGTGAACACCTTTGTTAGCAAAATGTTCTGCGGCAATATTAGGATATTTGGTAGCAACACGTAATCGACAACCCGGTTGTGAAGCAGAAGCATAATTAAAACCTTTGCGGACCGCGACCATCATCCGACAATTAGCAATATGTAAGTCCAGTGGCTGATATAAGCCTTTACCATTATGTTCAATTAACACATCTTTGCCGGCAATGCCTAAATCTGCAGCACCATATTGAACATAGGTAGGAACATCAGTAGCACGAACAATAATAAGGCGGATATTGTCGTGATTTGTTTTAATAATTAATTTACGTGACTTATCCGGTTCTTCAGTTGCATGAATGCCCGCTGCTGCCAGTAACGGCAGAGTCTCTTCGTAAATTCTTCCTTTCGATAATGCAATAGTTAATTGTGCATTCATTTTTCATCAGTATAAAGATAAAGCAAATATTTTTGCATAATTTTATAAATAAATTATGTCGTAATTTTAATTTAACAACACTTTTAAGGCATATACCAGTCGTATTACACCCTGATTATGCAGTTTGTATACGATAGCCTGATTTTTGAATCTGTGAATAACAGCCAGTACTAACTTCAATTAAATAATCTTTTAGTAAATAGGCAATTATATTACAGACGCAACCTTTATACAGCCTAATATTATAATTAAGCACCTATTTTATCATTTTGTCTACAGTCAATCCAATTAAATTCAAGTTAAAAATAGATAAGTAGATGGTCATAATTCCCACTGTATTCCAGTCATATAGGAACGCAATAAATAAAATTAATAGGTATAGTATTTGTTTTTTTTATTTGTTTATGATTTTGGTATTTAAATTAAGTTGAGACCAGTGACCTGTGCATAGATAAACTAGATAAATTGGCAAATATCATCGCACTGACTTTATTTTTATCTAATTTAAGACTGACTGGTTTTTAGTAAATAGAATTGCAGAAAAGTTTCCTTTGGCAGAGTTGGTATTATCGATATATTTTTTGAGCAATGTTTTTAAGCATATTTCTACTCATATTAACAGCATGCTAAAAGTGTATAAATGGCTGTGGTTAGCCGAGGGTAAATAATAACAATTGTTGATAGATAACAAGTATTAAGAAAAGTTAAGCATAAATAATATAAACTAAATTTCAGTCTTATGAATTAAAAAGCTCAATTAGAATATAAATATTAAATGCTCATTTAAATTAATATAAAACTAAATATAAAATTAATCATGTAATTTGCCTCAATAAAAACTAAAAATAGCAAAAAAATACTTTACACCCAGCGAAAATCCGTTATAATGCCGTCTTCTTCGCTAGCCCAGGTGGCGAAATTGGTAGACGCAGGGGACTCAAAATCCCCCGCCGCAAGGTGTGACGGTTCGAGTCCGTCCCTGGGCACCAGATTCAAAAAAGCTGCTATTACTTACTAATAGCAGCTTTTTGTATATCGACACAATGATAAAGTGGCAAATTTACAGAATCTGACTGCTTAATATTAATTTATAAGAATACCAATATTAAATTGATTTAAATCAATTTATTGTGTGTCTATTTGGACTATTTAAATAAATTATTATCAATAAAATCGGATCTGGCGATGTAAAACTATAACCGAAAACCGAAATAATGAAAAATTGGGCAGAATAGAATCGAAACATAAATAAAAAAGTATCATTAAAATGTCTGTTAAATAAATTGAACTCATCAATACTTAATTGACATAATAATCCAGTTATACCGAATATTAGAGTTAAGCGGTTGTAACAGGAATAATTATAAAATGTTAAATGAATATTATTCATTATTTACTCTTATCAAGTATTGATAAATGGGTAAATTTATTAGCGTTATTATTGATGTTTGCTAGTAAAAAGGCGCAGACGTTGAAGAAATCAATATGGTAATTCAATCAAATTTTGTCAACTTAGTATTTCTAATTTAATCTATTAGCCAAATGACATATATTTACAAAATAATACAAAATGGTTAATATGAATTAGCTATGTGATACTTAAAGAATATTATAATTATTTAAAGTGTCATCACAATTACTTGCCTCAATATATTTTAACTGCCAATTTAATGATAACAATTACTGCATAATGATTATTAAAGAAGTAGACAGTAAAAAAAGAGATTTAGACATACTAACGCAACTATTGCGTCGACCCGATCTCTCAGATGCTAACCGCTGTCAAATCCGGGAGCGGCTTAATCGGCTCTATTCAGGCATTAAGGGTGAGGCTGAATCTGCTTTTCAACTTAATTTTTATTTTGGTCAAAGTCATGATTGGATTATTCTGCATGATCTGCGTCTGGTTGACCGACGTCAGGTAGCGCAGATCGATCATTTACTAATTAATCGTTGTTTACAAATATTTGTCTGTGAAAGTAAAAGAGTAGCTGGTAGCATGATTATTAATGAATTCGGCGAGTTTTCTCATTTGTATCAGGGTCAAATTAAGGGTATGCCTTCTCCACTACAACAAAATAAACGTCATATTACTATTTTAAAAAATATCCTTAAAACACAAATTAATTTGCCCAAGCGTATGGGCATAAAATTACAGCCTAGTATTTACAGCCTGATTCTGGTTGCTAATGAAGCCAATATACAACGGCCGAAAAACAGACTCACTGATTTAAGCTGCATTATTAAAAATGAACAAATAAAAACAGCTATAGCCAGTTACACGAACAAGTTCAACTTATTACCGCTAATGAAAAAAATTTCGGCAGCAACATTGCAAGATTTTGGCGAGCAATTGTGTAATTTACATCGACCAGCACCATTGCGAGACTGGTATAAATATTTCGGTATATATTCGCCTGATAATAATGGTAATGTCATTAATGATATTGTGCACAATGATAATACACACAATAATCATCAGCTACCTCAACCAGATTCGGTGGCTGTAGAGGCCTGTTCAGGCTGTAACAAACCACTTTCTCTAGCTGAAATACAGTATTGTCAGAAATATAAACAAAAATTTACTACTAAAGCTTATTGCTATCAATGCCAACGTAAAATGAAAACTTCATAATGGTTATCTGCTAAATAAATTTTTCGCTGTTGCTGGGATCCGCCAATAGAATGATTAAAAAAATGGGCAGCTTGGAATGATTTGGCTTCTACATCAAAAATTTTCCCTACTGATCTGAATTAATACATCATTCTGATAGATGGGCTTTACGCATATCACTTTAATAAATAAATATTCATACACTATCGAGCGAAAAATATAAATAGCTAATAATCCAATAATGATATTGCTACTCATTCCGGTAGTTCTACAGCGGAACGATAGCGTTCAAGTAATAAATTTCTGAATTTATTGGTTGGGTCCAGTTTTGCTTTAAGCTGAAAAAACTTTGTCGCACCTGGATAGGCTTGTTTAAATTGTTCCAAACTAGCGTGCAACTGATAAGGTAGAAAATAACTACCACCATTAGCCAGTGCTGCATTAATTAACTCTCGAGTCCAAACACCGACCTCTCTTTGACTTTTTTTGTCTTTAAATTGCTGATAGTAAATGACAAAAGCAAATACTTCGGTATTTGCCCATGCCAGCAGTGATCCACTGTCTGGGTTAGCATGACGAATAGAAATATTAATGACATTGGCGTGATGTTTTTTCAAAATACTGGTTAACTGGGGATAGAAATCATTGAATTTTTCAATAGGAATAAAGTATTCCTGTAAAGCAAAAGTCTTATATTTCGTTGCTATCGGTTCTAATTGGGCTACTCTATAACTGGCCTCATAATTGCGCCACATTACAGGTTCATGCTGATAATCAAAATAATCATGATATTTACGTAATTGTTTGCCAAAATCAGAAGATGCGACTATTTTCATTTGTTTTTTTTCTTTAGGATATTTTTTATTCAGTGGTCTTAACCGAGCCTCAATAGTCAGCGGATCATCGGTTTGTACATAAGTTACAGCACGTACTTTTTCATAGTCAGGCGGATAAATAATGCCATTATGAAATATTGCAGCTTTATTGGTGCGAATATTTTGTACAAAGTAATTTTGATAGTTTGCTATCGGCATTAGTTGATTAATGCGTTTCACTTTCACATTATCACTCAAGCGTAAAGTAACTTCAGTAATAATTCCTATTCCGCCATAACCACCAATAGCTGCATAAAAAATCTCTGCATTCTCAGTCGGACTGGCTACGACTACTGAGCCATCGGCCAGAACGATTTTAATATTTTCCACTGACAAAATAATTGGTCCTTCACCAATATAACGTCCATGTACATTGACACCCAAAGATCCGCCAATACTGAAATTAGCAAAGCTTTGCATAATTTTGACTGATAGATCATATGGATCAATCAATTGTTGCACTTGCTGCCAGGTAGCACCGGCTTCAATAGTCAATAGCTTTTTTTCCGGATTAAAAGCAATAACATGATTTAACTGGCTCGTGTCAATTTGTATCGCACCCGCAAATGCCGTTTGTCCGCCCATACTGTATTTACCACCAGCAATACTGATCGGACCAGATGTCTTTTGGACTAGCTCGGCTACTTGTTGTGTTGACTTTGGTTGAACCACGGTTTTAACTTTTACTGGCGTCATACCGGTAACATCATTAACTACAGCAGCTTGGACTGTAACCGTCAGTAACAAGCAAAAATAGAAACAAATTAATTTAAGGTTTTTTATTATCATAATCGAATAGCGTTCGCATATATTAATTGTTGTAATATAGATAAGATTTTTCTAATAAATATTATCTAAGAATATTTCACCCTAATAAATATAGCCGTTAGATTTGAAAATTCTATAAGTCTTATAATCTAAATTGCTTGTAAATATCAACCAATCAAAATTATTTTCAGTTTATTTATACTACATTGATAAATAATAGTTGTGCACAGCCAGTTTAAAATATAATTGCTCAACAGCAAAAATGCAAATTAATAATTTCTCCAAATAACCATCCTAAAGAAATTTTTATTATGTAGTGAAGTATCCCAACCATTTCTTTATCGATGACTCGGTAAAGTTAATTAGTCGGAAAACAAAAAGTTACTTAAGGCGCCTATTTTTTGAATCCATAAACTACTATTGGCATATAATGCAGATTGATTTAAGGTTTTATTTAATAACAAAAAAGAATTTAATACCATAATTACCTGCAAAACGTTATCGATTGTCGCAGACAATACGTTAATTCACATTAAAATAAAAATTACATTTATTTTTATTCATTATTAGATCCGCTTAAATATTCAGTATTAAGATAGAAAATAACATTGATAAAGAAAAATAAAAAAATTATCAATGAATTAAAGCCATGTAGTTACAATTTTATTTTCCAGAAAAAATTTCAAGATCAATAAATTGAGCAAAAAATTTGCAAAAAGGTACATCATCAGTAACATCACCTATTTATCAACCACCGGAGTAACAGGATGAATATAGTCGACCTATCCAGACAACGCTATACAACTAAACACTATGATAAAAGTAAAAAAATACCAGCTTCACAGCTGGAACAATTGCTTGAAGTAATCAGAAATAGTCCTTCATCAGTAAATTCTCAACCCGGTCATTTTTTTATCATTGATAATGATCAGGCGCGAAACAAAATAATGCCGGCAATTATGGAGCCAAATAAAGCTCGTGTTGCTAATGCTTCCCATACCCTCATCTTTTGTGTCAAATCTCCATTAGACGACCAACATTTGCAAAACTTATTAGCGCAGGAAGATAAAGATGGTCGCTTTAAGACAGAAGAAATAAAACAGATGGAGGATCAGGGAAGACGTTTCTTTGTGAATTATAATAGTGCTAATCCGCAGGCACAGTATGAATGGGAATCTAAGCAACTCTATATTGTTCTAGGACAACTATTGTTTGCCGCAACTGCTATCGGCGTTGACTCCACCCCTATGGAGGGATTTGAAAAAGAAAAAATGGATGAGCTTCTTGGCCTAAAACAGTTAGGACTGAAAAGTGTTTTGGTCGTGACTCTTGGTTATCGTACTGTTGATGACAGTAATGCCAGTCGTCCAAAATCTCGTTTACCAAAAGAGCAATTATTTACTCAGCTTTAATTCGTCTCTGAGTTGCTAAAGTAGCCATAAAATGGGAATACTTAGTTCAAATTTATGGCTACTTCGGCATTGTTAGGCAGATTAAGTAAAAAATTGCCGGCTACACAGAAATAAAATCATCTGATTCAGAAACCCATATAATATCTGTTAAACATAATCATGTTTGATCTCAGAGGTTTTAACCGATCCATTTTATAAATAAAGTACTAATGAAAAAGTATAATTTGGATAGAAAATCCTCTAACAAACGAAGATAAAATAAACTAAATCATAATTTTCATATTGCAGGTCGATCTTAGTTTATTGAATCCAGATGCTGCTAAGGGAGCTGCTTAATCGATTTCAACAAACACCAACACGCCATATTTAGTCATGAAGCAGCGGATGTATTTGATAAGATAAAGTAAGAAAAAGTAGTTGGTAAATACTGAAATGGGCTAATTTTGAAATTAAAGATAAAAATTTAAATCTAGTTTATTTTAATGACAAAGTAATGATTTCTAAATTAGCTCATTTTCGTCAAGTAAAGTTAGGAATTGGATTTCGGAAGTTTTAAACATTCAAAAAACTTTAACTAGCGATGGAGCTACAAATTTGGCTTCTGAGCATATTCGAAGTCTTTAAATTATGAAAAATGATTTTATTTTTATTGAGGAAAAAAATAATAAGAAAAGGAATTTCATTAAAAAACTATATGATGAATTAATATAAATTCATTAACTTGATAAATAAGACTCAAGATTATGATATTAATTTTAGCAAGTGTATCTCTATATCATTGGAAAATTAGCAAAATAAATAACACTATTGATACTACAGAAATAGAAAAAAAGTAATGACGTCTAATAAAATAACAGCATTTGTAGAATTTGCTCCAGGAATTTATTAAAAGAAATAGTGATTACCTAGAAGGTTTAAATAAACAAAAAAACGGCACCATTATTATGTTTCATGCTAATAATGAAAACGTCCATTAAATATAGGATATGATTTTATCTTCGTCTAAGATTGAAAAATGAATATAGAAAGATATCTTTAACAATAACGTTTTTCATCACCCCAAGATAAAATATTGGTTAAGTCGGTATTGTTTTTTATTGAGTAGGTTAGTGAAGTAACTATTTTCTAAAACTGCCTTATTTAGAATCTACGTACTCATTACAACTAAGGAAGCCTATTTTAGCAATAATGATATATAAACAAAATTTAAATATACCTGATTCGGCACAAATAAATTCAATCTGACCGGTTTTGATTAAAATATTGGTAGCCTTGTTCACAAACAAAAATCGGCATATTGATATCATGCGGATCGGTGTGAATTTGCCTCACCTGCTGACAACTGAAGCCGACTGCGATCATTTGCGGTTTAACCTTATGCTGAACAGACAGGGTTGCATCATAATAACCACCACCCTGACCAAGACGATGACCTTGATGATCAATACCAACTAAAGGAATAATCAATGTCTTTAACCAATGCGCGCGGATTTTTGCTCCCTCAAACTGCGGTATTTGGCGTTTACGAACATGTAGATTGTGTTGGCGCAAATAACGTTGCGTTATTCTAGGGTTGTTTAAGCGAGGACACGGGGTGAACCACAGTTGACGCTGGTTCGTTTCGATATAAGGTAAATAAACTTCTGCACCGCGTTGCTGGGCAGTCATAATTAGCGGCATTAAGCTTAGTTCACTTCCTGTTGCCCAATAAACGCCGAGGCGTTTGTGTCGACGAATAAGCGGATACAGCAGACGATTGATGTGTCTGGTTGCCCAGATGCGATAGGATCGATTTAAGGTTTTGCGTTGGCGCCGTAGTTGCTGTCTTAGCCGTTTTTTATCGGAATCAATAGTCATTGAAACTACTCTACTCGAATGAATAGCTAAAATTACCACGCTTAGCTAAGTATGGTAAAGCGTTTACCTACTTGTAGAAAGCTAATTTTTTCTGTATTATCTCACCGTTTTACCTCGGTAAAAATAACATGTAACGCTCGCATCGTACGCGAAAGGGTGCTCTGTACAAGAGTTCTATGCGTGGCGATGTCAGGCTTAACCCTTTAAGGATAAGAATTATGTCACAAATTACTATGCGCCAGATGCTTGAAGCCGGCGTACACTTTGGTCACCAAACTCGTTACTGGAATCCGAAAATGGCTGAATACATTTTCGGTGCACGTAATAAAATCCACATTATCAATCTGGAAAAAACTTTGCCGATGTTTGTGGAGGCACAGGATGTTGTGCGTCGTCTGGCTGCTAATAAAGGTACTGTATTGTTTGTTGGTACTAAACGTCAGGCTCGCGATATCATCAAAGAAGAAGCTACCCGCGCTGGTGCTCCTTATGTGGATCACCGCTGGTTAGGTGGTATGCTGACCAATTACAAAACCGTAAAACAATCTATCAAACGTCTGGAAGAAAAAACTGCTGCTCTGGAAAATGCTACTGAAGCCGGTTACGGTAAAAAAGAAATTCTGGAAATGCAGCGTGAAGTCGCCAAGCTGGAACGCTCTTTGGGCGGTATCAAAGATATGAAAGGCTTGCCAGATGCGATTTTTGTTATTGATACCGGTTATCAGAAAGGTACTCTGGTTGAGGCTGCTAAACTCGGTATCCCAGTAATTGCCGTGGTAGATACCAATAACAGTCCTGATGACGTGAAATACGTCATTCCGGGTAATGATGACTCTGCTAAAGCCATTCGTTTATATTGCCGCGGTATTGCTGATGCTATTCTGGAAGGTAAATCTCAGTCTTTACAGGAAGTTGTGCAGGCTGCACAGGCGGCAGAAGAAAAGCAAGCTGCTACCGCTGCTGCTGAATAATCGGGTATTTACCGTTTTTTGTAAAAGAAGGGGACAGCTATGCCCCCTTTTTTTAAACAATTTTTCAGTCGGATCGTACACCGGCTGAATGTAATCAAGTTTAAGGAGTAAAATATGGCTGCAATTACTGCAAAAATGGTGGGTGATTTGCGTGCTGCTACCGGTCTGGGCATGATGGAATGTAAAAAAGCCTTGGTAGAAGCTGAAGGTGATATGGAAAAAGCCGAAGAAATTCTGCGTATTAAATCTGGTGCCAAGGCAGGTAAACTAGCTGGCCGTACCGCAGCAGAAGGTGTCGTTGCTGAATATGTTGATGGTCAGGTTGGTGCATTGGCCGAGATCAACTGTGAAACTGATTTTGTTGCTAAAGATGCCAGCTTTGTGGCATTCGCTCAGTCAGTTGCAAAAGCAGTAGCTGTACACAATCCAGCTACACTGGAAGTATTGGCTGAAACGAAAACTGACGATGGTGTTACCGTAGAAGAAGCACGTAAAGCCGTTATCGCTAAACTGGGCGAAAATATTACTGTTCGCCGTTTTGAGCGTATTGAAACCGATGGCAGTCTAGTTACCTACATGCATGGTACCAAAATTGGTGTTATGGTTGAACATAAAGGCGGGGATGCTCAGGCTATCCGTCAGGTAGCAATGCATATTGCCGCTTCTAAACCAAAATGTGTGTCAGCAGCTGAAGTTGATCCAGAGCTGGTTGCTAAAGAGCGTCATATTTATCAAGAGCAGGCTGCTGCCTCCGGTAAACCAGCTAATATTATTGAAAAAATGGTTGAAGGCCGGGTGCAGAAATTCCTGGCTGAAGTTACTTTGCTTGGTCAGCAGTTTGTTATTAATCCGGACCTGACGGTGGAAAAATTCCTCAAAGAACAAAATGCCGTTGTGAATCGTTTTGTGGCCTTCCATGTAGGCGAAGGTATTGAGAAAAAAGAAGTGGATTATGCAGCTGAGGTAGCGGCAGCTTCAAAAGTATAAGGCTATTGTTGCCATGGGCACTCTTGATTCAGACCACTGAATCAGGGTGCTTTTTTTTAAGCTGTTTGTTTTAACTCAAATAGATATCTTAAATAAAAGTTCCCATCAGTCCGTTTTAAAATTAAAGTGATAGCTACAGGTTATCCAATGGCAAATTACAGAAAGAGCAATCATGACTAAACCAGCAAAATATAAGCGCGTTTTATTGAAATTATCCGGCGAAGCATTAATGGGACCTGATGCTTTTGGTATCAATCGCGATACCATCATGCAAATTGCAGCGCAGGTTAAAGAAGTAGTCGATATGGGTGTGGAAGTGGCTATTGTCATTGGTGGCGGAAATATTTTCCGTGGCATGGCACAATCCGCTAAAGGTATGGAGCGCGCAACTGCTGATTATATGGGTATGATGGCTACGGTTATGAATGCGCTGGCATTGAAAGAAGCATTTGAAAGTCAAAATGTGAAGGCTCGAGTACAGTCTGCTTTGAGTATGCAACAAGTGGCAGAGACCTATGCTCGTCCTAAGGCAATTCAATATCTGGAAGAGGGTAAAGTTGTCATCTTTGCCGCCGGTACCGGTAACCCGTTTTTTACTACCGATACTGCTGCTAGTTTGCGCGGTGTGGAAATGAACTGTGATATTATGTTGAAAGCAACAAATGTCGACGGCGTATACGCAGCCGATCCGAAAACCAATCCTGATGCCAAACGCTATCAACAAATTACCTTTGATGATGCGATTAATCAGAATCTCAAAGTAATGGATGCCACAGCATTTGCTCTGTGCCGTGAGCAAAAATTGAATATCATTGTATTTGGTATATTTAAACTAGGAGCATTAAAACAGGTTATTATGGGCGAAGACGTAGGTACACTGGTACATATTTAATCGACCGAATCAATAAACACGCTTGTGGCTACATGTATAACTGGGTTAGTATGCGCGTTTATCAGTTTCCGGTAATAGAAAAATCTGACCGGAATGAAATTAACGCAGCCGAATCAGACAGGAATGTTCATGATTAACGAAATTCAACGTACTGCTGAAACCAAAATGCAGAAATCAATCGAAGTATTGCGCGAAAATTTATCTAAAGTTCGTACTGGACGCGCGCATACCGGTTTGCTGGATCAGGTGGAAGTAGAATATTATGGTAGTATGGTTTCGATCAGTCAGGTGGCCAACGTGACTTTGATTGATGCCCGAACTATTGGTGTTAAACCTTACGAAAGCAAAATGGCCGCTGCTATCGAAAAAGCAATCCGCAATTCCAGTCTCGGTTTAAATCCAGCTGCGATGGGCGATTTGATTCGTGTTCCAATGCCGATGCTGACAGAAGAACGTCGTAAAGATTTGATTAAAGTTGTGCGCGGTGAAGTGGAAGACGGACGTGTCGTTGTGCGTAATGTTCGTCGTGATGCTAACAACGATCTGAAACGGCTCTTGAAAGATAAAGAAATCAGTGAAGATGAAGCACGCCGTGGAGAAGAAGCTATCCAGAAAATCACCGATAAATATATTGCAGATATCGATAAAATGTTAGCCGCCAAAGAAGCTGATTTAATGGCTATCTAATCTAATCTGGCTGAAAAGGAAGTACATTGACTATCAGTAGTACTCAAAATGTTCCTGCCCATACCGATATTCCACAGCATATAGCTGTCATCATGGACGGTAATGGTCGCTGGGCAAAAAAACGCCTGATGCCCCGTATCATGGGTCATAAAAAAGGGCTGGAAATGCTGGAAGAAATGACCGCCAACTGTTCTCGTATGGGTGTTCGTTATCTGACCGTATTTGCTTTTTCCACCGAAAACTGGCGCAGACCACTGGATGAAGTTAACTTTTTAATGAGCCTTTTTCTGCAGTCATTGCAAAAACGTGTGCAAAAGCTACATAAAAATAATCTGCGCCTGCGTGTCATTGGTGACCGCAGCCGCTTTGCTGCAGAAATTGTCAGTGGTATTGAACAGGCAGAAGCCCTGACGGCAAATAATACTGGTTTGACGCTGACTATTGCTGCTGACTACGGTGGTCGCTGGGATATTCTGCAGGCAGTTAATCAGGCTATTCGTTGCGGTGAGACAGAATTGACTGAAGCATCAATTTTGCCTTATTTATCACTCGGTGATGCCCCAGAACCTGATTTGTTTATTCGCACTGGTGGTGAAACCCGTATCAGTAATTTTTTACTCTGGCAATTAGCCTATACTGAATTGTATTTTACTCAGGTATTATGGCCGGATTTTGATAAGGCTGAGCTGACTACTGCTATACAGTCATATCAACAACGAGAGCGTCGTTTTGGTCGAACTTCTGAGCAGCTACCAGTCTCTCAACAGCGTCCCTGATCCTTATGCTTAAACAACGTATACTCACTGCCTTAGTTTTATTACCCTTAATGATTGGGATGTTGTTTTGGGCAAATGCTTCTTTATGGGCAGCATTTTCTGGACTAATTGCCTTATTGGCATTATGGGAATACGCCCGCATCATCCACATGAGCCCACTCCAGAACACTTTCTATCTGCTAATCACTGCTAGTGCAGGTATTCTCTTCTATCTTCAACAACCAACCTTTTCTGCAATTTTATTGCAGGTAATACTACAAATAACAAGTCTGCTTTTCTGGTTACTGGTGGTGCCATTGTGGTTGAAATACAAATGGAAAATAAAATCTAAATTTGTTGGCACGATAATCGGCTGGGTGCTGATGGTACCTTTCTGGCTTGCCTTAGTTAATTTGCGTCCTGATGCCAATTCAGCTTGGGCACTATTAGCGATTATGGCACTGGTGTGGATTGCTGATATAGCCGCATATTGCTGTGGTCGTACTATGGGCAAACATAAACTGGCACCTACTATCAGTCCTAACAAAAGCTGGGAAGGCGCGATTGGTGCTGTTGTCTTTGTTGCTATTTATACCTTCATTTTGCAGCAACAACACTGGTTGTCAGTAGCTTTGCCACTCTGGCAAACCCTGTTAATAGCCTTGATTCTAACAATAGTCAGTATTGTTGGAGATTTACTGGAAAGCTGGCTCAAACGTGCTGCCGGTATCAAAGACAGTAGCCAGCTTTTACCCGGACACGGTGGCGTATTCGATCGGGTTGATTCTATGATTTCCGTACTCAGTGTTTATGTCGCTCTTCATTGGTTGGCTTTATTGTAAGAGTTGTTCTGATTATGAATATGAGTAGCCATCATAAAACCGCCATAACTATTCTCGGTGCCACTGGCAGCATTGGTCTGAGTACGCTGGATGTGATCAGTCGTCATCCCGATCGCTTCAGTGTTTTTGCTCTCACTGCTTACCAACAGATTGAACGATTAGCAGATTTATGTCTGCGTTTTCAACCTGTATATGCTGTGGTGGCAAAACAAACCGATGCAGTCAAATTACAACAGCGTTTTCGTGCTGCCGCCATCAACACTGAAGTGTTGTATGGTGAAGAGGCGCTGTGTCATGTGGCACAGGCTAATGAAACCGATGCCGTGATGGCCGCAATAGTTGGAGCAGCTGGTTTGCTGCCAACTTTGTCGGCTGTTCAAGCAGGTAAAACGATCTATCTTGCCAATAAAGAAACTTTAGTTGTTGCTGGTGCCTTATTTATGCAGGCAGTACAGCAGTCTGGTGCACAGCTGCTTCCCGTTGATAGTGAACACAATGCCATTTATCAGGTTTTACCCACAGATTATCAGGGTGATTTGGTTCAGGCTGGCATAGCATCACTAATTCTTACCGCTTCCGGTGGCCCTTTCCTGCATACTCCCCTGAGCGATTTTGCCCGCATTACCCCTGAACAGGCGGTCAAACATCCCAACTGGAGTATGGGGCAGAAAATCTCTGTTGATTCTGCCACCATGATGAATAAAGGACTAGAACTGATTGAAGCTCACTGGCTATTTAATGCCCCGGCTAAACAGCTCGAAGTCATTATTCATCCACAAAGTGTAGTGCATAGTATGGTACGCTATATAGATGGGTCAGTTCTGGCGCAAATGGGTGAAGCGGATATGCGCATACCGATTGCTCACTGTCTGGGCTTGCCACAACGAATCAATTCCGGTGCTAAACAGTTGGATTTTACCCGCCTAAATGGGTTAAATTTTCTGGCTGCGGATTTCAATCGCTTCCCTTGTTTAAAACTGGCTTATGAAGTATTACATAGCAGTAATGACGCCAGTGCGTGTATATTAAACGCAGCTAATGAAATAGCTGTTGGCGCATTTCTGCATAAGCTGATTGGCTTTATGGATATTGCTAGGGTAGTTGATAGTTGCTTACAACTGTTTAGTGGGCATACAGCGACAGACATTAAAGAATTGCTAGAGCTAGACCAACAAGTACGTACGGCCTCGGAAAATTGGATCCGTACTCATACTATTTAATCAAGATCCGGAGAGACTATGCTGTTAACCATCATTGCTTTTATTGTTGCAATCTTACTTCTGGTAAGTTTGCACGAATTGGGGCATCTGATCGTTGCCCGGCTTTGTGGCGTTAAAGTGTTGCGCTTCAGTATAGGCTTTGGTAAACCGTTTTTTTGTCTTAAACGAGCAGATATTGAATGGTGTCTGGCCCCTATTCCTCTTGGTGGCTATGTCAAAATGGTTGATACGCGCGAAGGTGATGTCAGTGAAGCTGATTTACCTTATGCATTTGACCGTCAACATCCACTTAAACGGATTGCCATTGTTGTCGCCGGCCCCTTAACCAATCTGATTCTGGCTATATTATTGTATACTGCCAGCTTTGGTATTGGTGGTATTACTCAGATACAGCCATGGGTAGGTATGGTTGAACAAGGTAGTGTTGCGGCTAGTGCTGGTTTCCAGCTGGAAGATCGTATCAATTATGTCAACGGCCAGCCTGTGACGGATTGGGCTGATGCGCAGACAAAAATTATGTTGAATCTGGATAGCGGACCAGTCAAAGTTGCTGTAACTACTGCTGCTGGTCAGCAGGCTATTCGTCAACTGAACATTGCCGGTACAACAGCTGCCGATGATGTAGCTAAATCTGGCTACATCGGTATCGTACCATTTAAAGTTACCAATCGGGTTGGTGCGGTGATGCCAAATAGTGTTGCTGCTAAAGCTGGATTGCAGATTGGAGACATTCTGCTAACCGTAAATGGTGAGAAACTAACCAGTTGGCAGAGCTGGGTTGATATTGTGCGCGCCAACGCCGGTGCTAAGCTGGATATCACTTATCAGCGTAATAACCAGATTCTGAGTACCAGTTTACGTCCTGATTCTGTAGATCAGGATGGTATGATAATCGGACAGGTTGGTATTGGTGCTATGCGTGATGAAGCGTGGGACAAGCGAATTCGCCAGCACCGTCAGCCAGAACTATTACAATCTATCCAGTTAGCTGCTAAGCGTACTTGGGAATACATCAGTATGACTTTGTCATTGTTTGCAAAATTACTGACCGGTCAGGCTTCCTTACACTACCTGTCTGGTCCGTTAACCATTGCAGATGTTGCCGGTAAAACTGCTGCGCTGGGCTGGCAAAGCTATACAGAATTTCTCGCTTTGGTGAGCATTAGTCTTGGTGTGTTGAATTTATTACCTATTCCCATGTTAGATGGCGGTCATTTAATGTATTATGCTGTCGAATGGATACGTGGTAAACCACTGAGTCAGCGCATACAGGAAATTGGACTTCGTATCGGCATGGGTGCCATGCTAATGTTGATGTTAGTAGCCTTCTTCAACGATCTTACCCGTTTGTTTGGATGAATAATGAAAATAAAACAGATTACTGTCAGTTTAATGGCTTTAGGCCTTTCTTCACTGGCTCTTGCCGTCGAACCGTTTATCATTAAAGACATTCGGGTCGAGGGTTTACAGCGTACCGCGCCAACAACCGTTTTTAGCTACCTGCCAGTCAAAATTGGCGATACCTTTAATGATGGTGAAGGCGAGAATATAGTCAAAAAACTATATGCAACAGGTTTTTTCGATGATATTCGTGTAGAAACCATGGGTAATCAGGTGTTGTTAACTGTAGTTGAACGTCCCATCATCAGTAACTTTGATGTGGCAGGTGGTAAAACCATCAACAACAACGACATTAAGAAAAATCTGGCCAACTTTGGCTTAGGTCAATCGCGAGTGTTTAATCCGGCAATTTTACAGCAGGCAATTAACGGATTATATGATGCATATCGCCAAAAAGGTAAAACCGCTGTCACCATCACTCCAAATGTAACTCGTCTGGAACGAAACCGCGTGGCAATAGAGTTAAAAATTGATGAAGGTGCCACAACGACCATCAAATCCATACAATTTAATGGTAACCAGCACTTTTCTTCCTCCAAACTGCGTAAACAGATGTCGCTTAGTCCACATAACTGGATGAGCTGGTTGTCCAAAAACGATCGTTTTTCTGATGGGCAGTTTAAAGAGGATCTGGATAATCTAACTAACTTTTATCAGGATCATGGTTATCTGAATTTTCGCATTACTAACGTCAATGTCACCAGCAGTGATGATAAAGTATCCCAGTTAATCAGCATTAGCATAGATGAAGGTCAACGCTATCGTTGGGGTAATATCACCGTGGGCGGTGATACTCGTGAAGTACCGTTACAAGCATTACAGAAGCTGGTCAAAATTAAACGTGGTAGGTGGTATAACCGTGGCCAACTTATCGATACTATTAAAGCCATTCAGAATCAAATGGGGACTAACGGCTACGCGTTTAGTCAGGTAGATGTGCATCCTACCCCGAATGACAGTAATGGTACCGTTGATTTTGTCCTTAACGTCATTCCTGATCGAAAAGTATATGTAAACCAAATCAATATTACTGGTAATAACAAAACTCGTGATGAAGTATTGCGTCGCGAGTTACGCCAAATGGAACGTGCGCCTTATGATATTTCGAAAATCAACCGCTCCAAAGAGCGTATTCAGCAATTAGGTTACTTTGATAACGCACAAGTAGACATCAAACCGGTTGCTAATACCCCAGATCAGGTCGATCTGGACATGAGCGTTAAAGAGCGTTCAACTGGGTCCATTAACGTAGGCGCCGGCTGGGCTCAAGATGATGGGCTGCTCATTTCTGCCGGTATAGCACAGGATAATTTATTTGGTACCGGTAAGTCGGCTAGTTTACAGTTATCGCGATCCAAAGTAAGTCAGGTAGCTGGGCTATCATTCACCGATCCTTATTTTACTCCGGATGGTGTCAGTCTGGGCTACAACCTGTACTACCGTGGTTACAATCCGAGCAAATCAGAAAGTAATGCAATGGATTATAAAACCACAACGGTTGGTGCTGGCATGAATCTGGGTGTTCCGGTTACTGAACATGACCGTGTTAATTTTGGTCTGGGAGTTGAGCATCTGGCCGTGAATGTATACGATGGAGCTTATGCACCACAACGATATCAGGATTTTGTCGATAAAAATGGTAAAAATAACTGGATCATCAAGGGTACCGTAGGCTGGGGTCGTAACACGACCGACAGTGCCGTTTGGCCTACACGTGGTTATATCGTTAATGCTAATGTGGATAGCGGTTTACCAGGTGGGGATTTACAATATTATAGTTTCAGTCATGACCAGCGCTGGTATTTTCCACTCAGCAAAAACTTTACTCTGATGTTGTATGGTCAGTTGGGGTACGCTGATAGTTATGGTAAAACCAAAGATCTACCATTTATGTATGCATTTAGCGGTGGTGGTTTGGGTTCTGTACGTGGTTTTGAGTCGGGCACATTAGGACCTAAGTACTATAATCACTATAAAGGCAATGATAATTACAGTAGCGATGCCTCCAGTTATGGTGGTAATTATATCGCGACTGCTACTGCAGAATTACTCTTTCCATTTCCCGGTATAAAAGATCAGCATACAGTGCGCTTAAGCTTGTTTGCTGATGCTGGCAGCGTTTGGGATAACAAAACGTATCCTTTAACACGCCCAGATGGAAATATTGATAAGAATCCATATGGTGATAAAACTCACAAATCTAGCTTCAGTAATGAAGCTCGTTACTCTGCTGGTGTGGCAGTAACTTGGCTATCACCTATGGGACCATTGAAGTTCAGTTATGCTTATCCTATCCACAAAAAACCGGAAGATCAGTTACAACGGTTTCAGTTCCAGTTAGGAACCACGTTCTAATCGCTGTTAGATGAGGACAAAATTAATGCTTAAAAAAATTGCATTTGTATTTGCTATTACCACTCTCTTCTGTGGTTTTACTTGGGCAGAGAGTATACAAAAGCTGGGATTTATTGATACCAGTCGCGTATATCAGCAATCTATACAGGCACAGTCGATTCAAAAACAACTCGATAAAGAGTTCAGTTCCCGCCAGAAAAAACTTCAGGTCATGCAGAATGAAGGGCTGAAACTGAAAGAAGCTATTGAATCAGGTAAAATCCCGTCCAATCAGCGAGAGGCCAAAATTAAGCAAATGCTGGAAATGGATCAGCGCTATAAAGAAGCAGCTGCACAACTGGCCGAAGATTACAATCTTCGACGTAATGAAGAATTTGCCTCATTACAACAAAATGCAAATAGAGTTATTGTTGATCTGGCGCGCAAAGAAGGCTATGACCTAATTATTCAAGATGCTATTTTTGTAAACAGTAAATTTGATATTACTGATGCGGTTATCAAAGCATTAAATGCACAGAAGCAATAAGGTATTAATATGGCGGTAAACCAGATCACAGCAACGGCACTGGTGCAACAACTTGGTGGCGAATTACGTGGTGATGATGTTCTCATCACCAATATTACCTCACTGCAACAAGCACAATTAAACGATATTAGCTTTTTAAGCAATCCGCGTTTACGCCATGAAGCACAAACCAGTCGGGCAGGTGTCCTCATTGTTAGCGAAAAATCAGCGGATATATTATCTGGTCGTACCCTGATTGTGACCGATGATCCCTACCTATATTTTGCTCGTGTTGCTCGCTTGTTTCATCCTCGTCAGCTGTCTCAGGCAGGCATACATCCCACTGCAAGTATTGCTCCAAGTGCGCAAATTGCCACCAGCTGTGAAATTGGTGCTCATGTAGTTATTGGTGAACGAACAATTATCAAAGATAACACGCGCATACTGGCGGGTACCGTTATTGAAGAAGATTGTATCGTAGGACAAGATTGCCTTATTCATGCTAACGTCACCATCTATCTCGGTTGCCAGCTGGGCGATCGCGTCGAATTGCATTCAGGTTGTGTTATCGGAGCGGATGGTTTCGGACTGGCATGGGATAAGCAGAATAACCAATGGTTTAAAATACCTCAGACAGGATCGGTGATACTGGGTAACGATGTAGAAATCGGTGCCAATACCACTATCGACCGTGGCGCTATCGAAAACACCATAATAGAAGATGATGCTAAAATTGATAATCAGGTAATGATTGGTCATAATGGCAAAATCGGAGCCCATGTTGCCATTGTGGCCTGTACCGGCATTGCCGGAAGCACCGAAGTGGGTGCTCATTCAGTTATTGGTGGCGCAGCGATGATTGGTGGTCATTTGACTATTCCGCCCAAAACTACCATTGGTGCCGCTACTGCCGTCAGCCACAGTATTAAAGAAAGTGGCCATTATGCATCTATTTTCCCCTTACAGAAGCACAATGACTGGGTAAAAAACGCAGTTCATATTCGGCATCTGCATGAAATGAATCAGAAAATAAAAGAATTGGAACAGCAATTGGCTCAGTTAACCAGCCACTTATCAAACCCTCAGGATTAAAATAATGGATTTGTCTTTACCCATAGATGTTCGTACCTTACAAAAATTACTTCCACACCGTTATCCGTTTTTATTAATAGATCGGGTGACAGCTTATGATACTGAAGCACTGACTTTAACGGCCATTAAAAATGTCACAGCCAACGAACCTTTTTTTCAGGGACATTTCCCCGGCTTTCCGGTTATGCCCGGTGTATTAATTATCGAAGCAATGGCACAAGCCTGTGGCACATTAGCTATTTTAAGCCACGGTGGTCGTGCAGATGATGAAATTTACTTCTTTGTTGGTATTGATAATGCTCGTTTCAAACGGCAGGTAATTCCTGGAGACCAGTTGAAATTTGAAGTTCAGTTATTAGCCAACAAACGTGGTATCGGTAAATTTAAAGCTGTTGCCTTAGTAGACGGACAAATTGCAGCAGAAGCCGAAATTATGTGTGCCAAACGTCAGGTGGAAAAATAGTTTTTCTATCAGGTATAGCAAATACTCCATCCATACTATTTTCAAAACCAGATTAACAGTAAATAACTGGCTTGTCAGACAGAAAAACTGCAGGAAATATACATGACAAAGATCCACCCCACAGCCATTATTGATCCCAAAGCAGAACTGGATAGTAGCGTCTCTGTGGGTGCCTATACCGTCATAGGTCCTAATGTACAGATCGATAGCAATACCGAAATAGGACCGCATGTCGTTATTGACGGACATACCACAATCGGTAGTAATAATCGCATATTTCAATTTGCTTCATTAGGCGCAATCCCGCAAGACAAAAAATATCGTGATGAACCAACAAAACTGATCATTGGCAATAACAACACTATTCGAGAATTCACCACTTTTAATACCGGTACTGTAACCGGTATCGGTGAAACGCGCATAGGTGATGACAATTGGATTATGGCCTATGTGCACTTAGCACATGATTGCGTTGTGGGCAGCCACACAATTTTTGCCAATAATGCTTCTTTGGCTGGTCATGTCGTCATTGGTGATTATGTCTTACTCGGTGGCTTTTCACTAGTACATCAATTCTGTATCATCGGCGACTATGCCATGACAGCTTTTGCTGCTGGTGTACATAAAGATGTACCACCATATGTAATGGCTGCCGGCTATCGGGCAGAACCGGCAGGACTCAATACAGAGGGTTTACGTCGCCATCACTTTACGCCAGAACAAATCAATAACATCAAGCGTTTATACAAAATTCTCTATCGGCAGGGCTTAAACTATAGCGATGCTCAGGCTAAAATTATTGCCGAAGCCGATAGTGCACCGGAATTACAGGTATTTAAAGAATTCTTTAAACAATCTACTCGTGGTGTCATTCGCTAAATTGACTGAGACTGACTCAAAAATGATATATTAATTGGTTTACAGATACGGTTTTATACCTATCGTTGATATAAGATCGTATCTTGAGATAAATTGATATAAAATTAACAGTGATAGACTCACTATTGAGCTATTTTTTAGTGATCAAAATATCTGGTAAAAAAGATCCAATATCATTCTTAATATAAAAGAAAATAAAATTGAAAAATTGGTTATCATAATGGCAGAATAGTATAGATTCTAGCCAATGAGCCAATACCGTTACCAATGTCTTTTGCTATTATTAGTTATTAGCTACCTTTTAAATTTTGGTCTCCTCTCTGAAAAATATAGACAAAATCAAATTTGCTATCTGCTCAAATATTTATCAGTAGTTGAAACATCCATATTTGCGCTTATCCCGGCTATTAATAAATTAAACTATCAAAAATTTTTATCAATCAAACCCTATAGTACTTAGTCTCACTCAATTTCAATCCTAATAGAACATTTTCATTCAAAATTTGTATTATTCAAGTCTATAGTGAAGAAACGCTTTTCGGTTATTGATATGACTAGAAATAGAAACCAGGATTTCCTCATTTTTTTAATTAAAATACAAACTGACAATCAGAGTTATTATTCAAAAACATCAAAAAAACAAAAGCTTTGTAATCTGCATCAGTGTTTAATGTTAAAATTTCTCTGGTAATGACTGCTCAGAATAGACTAAACCTGTGCATTCATTCACTTATGTGTTTTGCAGTGATTAAATCACAGTCTATGGGTTATAGAAATGAATCATGATCATTCAATTAGCAAATTAATAAATCTTACCGGTAAAATAAACTGTAGTAACAGAATAATATTGCATTATTCGAGAGAATAGACAATAGTTTTGAATCATGCTGAATTACCATTATCAAACTGATGAATATTATGTCTAATTAATAATTATGTATGTTAGTCACATGAATGCATTGAAAAAATATCCTAATTAAGCAGAAGGATTCAGAATAGATGGTAAAGAAAAAATATCAAATAATTTTGACAACCAGCAATTTAATAAAAATATCATTAATTTGCTTAATGGTATTTCACCTTGTATGGAAAGCCAAAGAAATACCTTTCCTGACTAATCATTATAATGGTATATTATTTCATATCTGCTTCTTTTTGACTTATTTGTCCTTAGTGATTGGTTCTTGCGCATTGCTGTATGTATTTATGCGCACCATAAAGCAGATATTTATACCGTATCAAGTGGATGCCGAACGCTACGATCAATCGCCATTATTTTCAGAACTATTTGGCTATATGCTTGGCTATTTGGTGCTGAATTTTTATACTTTTTACTGGGGGATACCACTAGGAGATGCTTTTCATTGGTATATAAGCTCTCCTGTCTTTATCTATGCTTCAGTCAATTTATGTGCTAGTTTAATATTGATTATCCTCAAAGCACTCAATAAATTGGTATTATTACATTTTGGTATCACCAGACATTCTTATAAGAATGTACATCAACATGTCTTCAATGCAAACAAAGAAATAATAGAAAATAATCTATATAAACAAATATTGAGCAATCAATTTTTATTAATATTCGTTCCAGTATATTTAATTATTTGCTTACTATTAAATTATATAATAAGTAGCAAGGGCAGTGGACTCAATATTATAGACATCGCCGATAGTCATTTTAGTGTTTTAATCTTATTTTTTGCCTTTATCATTTTATTATTGGTATTTATCCGAATGATTCTGCAAATTTTTTCAGCTGATAATTGTGCACCTTCTTGTATGGATTTATTTAATTATACAACATTTTATTCTGTTTATTATTTACTAACTTTAAGCGTGCTGCTGCCTGCTCTGTATAATCATGTTTCACCAACCGATGACCTTGTTCTTCCGTTTATCATCTGGATTTCAGCTTATACAATAATCAATATCATTGGCACGATAATCATTCTTGCACTCAAATACATAAAATACCTATTTTCACATCGTAATGTCACCAGTTTGTCTTAAATACTTATATTGCGCAGAAAATATTAAACATAGAAAAATATTCGCTGATTAACATAGCTTTTTACCGGCAAATCATGTGCCAAATACTTTCATCGCCCCAGCCATCTTTACTACAGGAATATAATTGTATAAGAATAATTAATGGTTTATGGTCAGTTACATATTTAATTTTAAAGATGTAAATTAGATAGGATTATTTTTTCATATATATAAATGAAAAATATTCCCATATTGGATACTCATTGATCTGCTAACTTAATTTTGTTCTTAGCAGGAAACATAATCATTAATTTACGCTTTAATCTTATTCCCTCTCTTTCTTTAACAGCTACAATCTACTGGCAGCATTTCGATATCAATTGTATTCTTCTTTTCGTATCAACATTGTTACGACAATTATAATATTGAACATAAGTCTTTATCAGCAACAATCCATATTAGTATTGCTTAGTAAAAAGCAATATTTTGCATAACTACTGACGTTATCAACCTGAAATCAAAAGCTATGATTATTTATCTTCAGTGATAAAACCCACCTTTAGCAAACCAGCATCGCGTGCGGCCGCTAATACCTGCGCAATATGATCATAGGCAACGTGTTTATCCGCAGCAATCGCCAGTACCACATCGGGATTGTTATGGACGTTTGAACTTAAATGAGAACGTAACTGCGCTAAAGTCATTGCCTGATCACCCAGCATATATTTACCGTCCACATCAATGGCGAGACGTAAAGGCGCTTTAGGTTCAACCTGATTGGTGCTGGCTGCTTTCGGTAAAGACAAAGGGATAGAATGAGTAAGAACTGGCATCGTAATCATGAACACAATCAATAATACCAGCATCACATCAACCAAGGGCGTCACATTGATTTCTGCAGATTCATGTACCTCATCATCACCAAAATGACCAAAAGCCATGACTAGTCTCCATTATTTAATAATTGTGCATGTAAATCATGAGCAAAACCATCCAGATCACGAGCCAGATTTTTCTTGCCACGAATCAGACCATTGTAGAATAGCAATGCAGGAATAGCTGCAAACAAACCAATTGCAGTCGAAATTAAGGCCTCACCAATTGGTCCTGCCACTGCAGAAATACTCATCTGCCCGCTTTGGCCAATATTGATCAGAGCATGATAAATTCCCCAAACCGTACCAAACAGACCGATAAATGGTGCACTGGAACTAATAGATGCCAGTACCGTCAGCCCTGTTTCATAGCGACGCATAATTTGTTCCATAGTATTGCGTATGCGACTAACCAAATATTTATTGAAAGGTAAAGCCGCAGCTAAAGAACGATTAGCCTTGTCATGGTAATCCTGCTTTGCCTGAATAGCATCTCGTGCCAAAAGTGCTATTGGTGAAGAATTATCTGCCAGCTTGCTACTCACTTCAGCTAGACTTTCCGCAGAAGAAAAGCAGGCTAAAGCCTCACGATTATCACGTTTAGCTCGCCAAAGACTGAAACAACGTATTAATGCTATAACCCAGGTCATTATGCTCATTAGCACCAGAATTGCCAGAACAGTCAGCAAAATCCAGCCACTTTGGGCATAAATAGAACTAATATTACCATCCATAAAAATGACTACCTTCAAAAATTAACTAAATTGAGTATTTATCCAACTTAAGTCTAGCTCCACCATATTTACCTAAGACTTATAAAGAAAATTTCACATTAAACGTATATTTATAAGGAATAGGTATACCGCCACGAGTAGCTGGTTTGAAGCGGTGTCGCTGTACTGCCTGACGTGCAGAACGATCCAGACGGCTAGATCCACTGCTTTTTACTACTCTAACATCCACAGCTTTACCATTAGCATCAACTGAAACAGAAATACCAACCACACCGTGCTCACCGGCTTCTATCGACTCTGCAGGGTAGACTGGTTTCAGACCAGGTAAGTAACCACCTTGATATTCACGTGGTACTTTCATTTCGCCACTATTTTGGTTTCCATTATTTTGGTTTCCATTGTTTTTCCTTCCCAAATCACCAGATTTACCGTCATTTTGATTACCTTCTTTCAGATTATTTTTATCCGAAATATCTGAAGTGTTGGGTTTAGGATCTGTTGGTGGTACCCGTTTTTCTTCGGTAATAACAGGCCGATCTTTGGGTGCTTTTTCCTCATGTTGCACCTTAAAATTGCTGTCCGATTTTGACGCAACAGCCGGCTTAATACGAGCACGTTCATGCGTTACTGGTTTGACCTGAGGAATGGATTTAGGTGGAGGCGGTGGAGGTGGAGATGCTTTGGGTTCATCAGAAACATTATTAGAATCTGCACTATCTTCGCTTACCCCTAAATTAACAAAATCCAGAGTGATATTTTGATCAGATTTGACTTGCTGCCCCTTAAATACCGCCCAAAATAATAAAACATGCATTACTAGTACAAAGACAACAATCAAAAAATTAGTTTTTTGTTGGTTTTCCATAAGAACTATATGTTAATGTAAATTATTCTTGTTCGCAATAAGATGTTAACTAAGTGCTGGCTGGATATTCAATTCTGAATACTAATGAATGATGTAAGCAACTGAATATTACTCAACTTATTAAAAATATTGGGAAAATATAAAATAATTAGTATGTTGTTATTTTTTCAAAGTTTATAACTACACTAAGCAGCAATAGCCTAAGATACGGGTTATATGATTATATAAATGGCTATCCAATAGCCTATTCCTGCCAATGCCGATAAGGGAGTTTGTTTTTTGGGGCTATCACTAAAGTAATCGCAGCGGAACTAAATTGCATTATAAGGAAATTAATAGTTGCTGAAGCCAAAAAGGCTCCTAGCAAGATCAAACTAAGCTAAAGTTGTGATTTTAAATTTCATGATGAAAATGAGTAGCTCAGAAATATTCGGATAGTATTTTATACTATATAAAAGCAAGTAATCGTTTTCTTGAATTGATAACCGGACTATTAATATAGTTATCCTGAACAAAAATAATATCAAGGAATTCTATATTTTAGAGAACCACATTGAAAATCAATAACCTGGAAAATTTAAATATTTCTTATTGATACCACAATAAGAAATAGCTACCTATCGAACACCACAGCTTGAGTATAAAGTAAAAATTTTATGTTTTAATCAAATAAGCACATCACAAACAGTAAAAAAAAATGTTCAGCAAACCGACCCATAATAAAGTAGCCTAGCTGACTTGCATTATCAGTTAATAAAGAAGAAATACAAATACAATTATGCGCCATTGGCAGGTACTGAGTGATGAGGAGCATTGTTTATATGGAGCCTTAACATTGCACACATTGTCATTGACGAGCTTAAGTGAAGAAAAGCGCGAGCAAATAACAAATATCGTCACTGCTAAAAGTCGAAATCGAGAGTGAAGAGAGTTATAAAAGAAGAAAAAGGAGATAAAAAACGCAGCAGGAACAGGGGTATGACAGTTAAGCTTAAAAATAAGGTGCGGGAGTAGTTGACAAGGATTAGCTAAGGGCGTATAGTTCGCCTTCTTCGCTGATGACGCGACGCCAAATAAACGAATAGTTTAGAGTAGAACGCAGTCAAAAGCAACGCTCTTTAACAAAACAGATTACCGATAAGTGTGAGTGCGAGTAAGCCTCACACTGATTCAGAGAGACAAGATAAATAACATTTACTTGTCAATAACTTTGAAGCAGACCAGTGATTTCGAAGGGAACTTCGGGATTGCAACAAGCTAAGATTAAACATAAGAGTTTGATCCTGGCTCAGATTGAACGCTGGCGGCATGCTTTACACATGCAAGTCGAACGGCAGCACGGAGAGCTTGCTCTCTGGTGGCGAGTGGCGAACGGGTGAGTAATGCATCGGAACGTACCGAGTAATGGGGGATAACTGTCCGAAAGGATGGCTAATACCGCATACGCCCTAAGGGGGAAAGCGGGGGATCGAAAGACCTCGCGTTATTCGAGCGGCCGATGTTGGATTAGCTAGTTGGTGGGGTAAAGGCCTACCAAGGCGACGATCCATAGCGGGTCTGAGAGGATGATCCGCCACATTGGGACTGAGACACGGCCCAAACTCCTACGGGAGGCAGCAGTGGGGAATTTTGGACAATGGGGGGAACCCTGATCCAGCCATGCCGCGTGTCTGAAGAAGGCCTTCGGGTTGTAAAGGACTTTTGTTAGGGAAGAAAAGCCGGGTGTTAATACCACCTGGTGCTGACGGTACCTAAAGAATAAGCACCGGCTAACTACGTGCCAGCAGCCGCGGTAATACGTAGGGTGCGAGCGTTAATCGGAATTACTGGGCGTAAAGCGAGCGCAGACGGTTAAATAAGTCAGATGTGAAATCCCCGAGCTCAACTTGGGACGTGCATTTGAAACTGTGTAACTAGAGTGTGTCAGAGGGAGGTAGAATTCCACGTGTAGCAGTGAAATGCGTAGAGATGTGGAGGAATACCGATGGCGAAGGCAGCCTCCTGGGATAACACTGACGTTCATGCTCGAAAGCGTGGGTAGCAAACAGGATTAGATACCCTGGTAGTCCACGCCCTAAACGATGACAATTAGCTGTTGGGACACTAGATGTCTTAGTAGCGAAGCTAACGCGTGAAATTGTCCGCCTGGGGAGTACGGTCGCAAGATTAAAACTCAAAGGAATTGACGGGGACCCGCACAAGCGGTGGATGATGTGGATTAATTCGATGCAACGCGAAGAACCTTACCTGGTCTTGACATGTACGGAATCTCTTAGAGATAGGAGAGTGCCTTCGGGAACCGTAACACAGGTGCTGCATGGCTGTCGTCAGCTCGTGTCGTGAGATGTTGGGTTAAGTCCCGCAACGAGCGCAACCCTTGTCATTAGTTGCCATCATTAAGTTGGGCACTCTAATGAGACTGCCGGTGATATACCGGAGGAAGGTGGGGATGACGTCAAGTCCTCATGGCCCTTATGACCAGGGCTTCACACGTCATACAATGGTCGGTACAGAGGGTAGCGAAGCCGCGAGGTGAAGCCAATCTCAGAAAGCCGATCGTAGTCCGGATTGCACTCTGCAACTCGAGTGCATGAAGTCGGAATCGCTAGTAATCGCAGGTCAGCATACTGCGGTGAATACGTTCCCGGGTCTTGTACACACCGCCCGTCACACCATGGGAGTGGGGGATACCAGAATTGGGTAGACTAACCGCAAGGAGGTCGCTTAACACGGTATGCTTCATGACTGGGGTGAAGTCGTAACAAGGTAGCCGTAGGGGAACCTGCGGCTGGATCACCTCCTTTCTAGAGAAAAGAAGAGGGTTATTCGCATTCACACTTATCGGTAAACTGAAATAAAGATGCGAGAAGAAGACAGCAAGAACTGGGTTTGTAGCTCAGCTGGTTAGAGCACACGCTTGATAAGCGTGGGGTCGGAGGTTCAAGTCCTCCCAGACCCACCAAGAGAAGCAGGACACGGGGGCATAGCTCAGTTGGTAGAGCACCTGCTTTGCAAGCAGGGGGTCATCGGTTCGATCCCGTTTGCCTCCACCACGAGATAGCATAGTAAAAGTCAATACTTTGGAAATTAAAGGCAGTTTGAGAGAGCTGATTTTAATTTGCGAAGTAACGCATCGATCTTTAACAAATTGGAAAGCCGAAATCAACAAACAAAGATTGGAGCATAGAACTGATTCTGGAAACAGAAGAAGAGAAGTGCTGCAAGAATTGGGTGATGATTGTATCGCTGAACAACGAACACAAAAGGCGTTGTTCAGACAACCAAAGCAGTAAGCTTTATGAGAGTAAAGACCTTAAGTCAGGCCCACTAGTCAACGGTGGACTGACGAAGTCAAGAGGTTCTTGAAATGATAGAGTCAAGTGAATAAGTGCATCAGGTGGATGCCTTGGCGATGATAGGCGAAGAAGGACGTGTAAGCCTGCGAAAAGCGTGGGGGAGCTGGCAATAGAGCTGTGATCCCGCGATGTCCGAATGGGGAAACCCACCATGTATAAGCATGGTATCCTGTACTGAATACATAGGTGCAGAGAAGCGAACCTGGAGAACTGAACCATCTAAGTACCCAGAGGAAAAGAAATCAACCGAGATTGCGCAAGTAGTGGCGAGCGAACGCGCATGAGCCAGTATATGATAGCCACTGAGATAGAAGAACAAGCTGGGAAGCTTGGCCGTAGAGGGTGATAGCCCCGTATTCGAAATTTCAGAGGCGGTACTAAGTATACGAAAAGTAGGGCGGGACACGCGAAATCCTGTCTGAAGATGGGGGGACCATCCTCCAAGGCTAAATACTCATCATCGACCGATAGTGAACCAGTACCGTGAGGGAAAGGCGAAAAGAACCCCTGGAGGGGAGTGAAATAGAACCTGAAACCTGATGCATACAAACAGTGGGAGCGAAGAAATTCGTGACTGCGTACCTTTTGTATAATGGGTCAACGACTTACATTCAGTAGCGAGCTTAACCGATTAGGGGAGGCGCAGGGAAACCGAGTCTTAATAGGGCGTCAAGTTGCTGGGTGTAGACCCGAAACCGAGTGATCTATCCATGGCCAGGTTGAAGGTGCCGTAACAGGTACTGGAGGACCGAACCCACGCATGTTGCAAAATGCGGGGATGAGCTGTGGATAGGGGTGAAAGGCTAAACAAACTCGGAGATAGCTGGTTCTCCCCGAAAACTATTTAGGTAGTGCCTCGAGCAAGACACTGATGGGGGTAAAGCACTGTTATGGCTAGGGGGTCATTGCGACTTACCAACCCATGGCAAACTAAGAATACCATCAAGTGGTTCCTCGGGAGACAGACATCGGGTGCTAACGTCCGGTGTCAAGAGGGAAACAACCCAGACCGCCAGCTAAGGTCCCAAATGACAGATTAAGTGGTAAACGAAGTGGGAAGGCCGAGACAGCCAGGATGTTGGCTTAGAAGCAGCCATCATTTAAAGAAAGCGTAATAGCTCACTGGTCGAGTCGTCCTGCGCGGAAGATGTAACGGGGCTCAAATCTGTAACCGAAGCTGCGGATGCTAGATTACTAGCATGGTAGGGGAGCGTTCTGTAGGCCGAAGAAGGTGTGTTGAGAAGCATGCTGGAGGTATCAGAAGTGCGAATGTTGACATGAGTAGCGATAAACAGGGTGAAAAGCCCTGTCGCCGAAAACCCAAGGTTTCCTACGCAACGTTCATCGGCGTAGGGTGAGTCGGCCCCTAAGGCAAGGCAGAGATGCGTAGTCGATGGGAAACAGGTTAATATTCCTGTACTTGATTCAAATGCGATGTGGGGACGGAGAAGGTTAAGTCATCGATCTGTTGGAATAGATCGTTTAAGCCGGTAGGTAGAACACTTAGGCAAATCCGGGTGTTTAATACCGAGAAGTGATGACGAGTGTCTAAGGACACGAAGTGACTGATACCACGCTTCCAGGAAAAGCCACTAAGCTTCAGTTTGAATGAAACCGTACCGCAAACCGACACAGGTGGGTAGGATGAGAATTCTAAGGCGCTTGAGAGAACTCAGGAGAAGGAACTCGGCAAATTGATACCGTAACTTCGGGAGAAGGTATGCCTCTGATGGTTAAGGATTTACTCCGTAAGCTATTAGAGGTCGCAGAGAATAGGTGGCTGCGACTGTTTAATAAAAACACAGCACTCTGCAAACACGAAAGTGGACGTATAGGGTGTGACGCCTGCCCGGTGCTGGAAGGTTAATTGAAGATGTGCAAGCATCGGATCGAAGCCCCAGTAAACGGCGGCCGTAACTATAACGGTCCTAAGGTAGCGAAATTCCTTGTCGGGTAAGTTCCGACCCGCACGAATGGCGTAACGATGGCCACACTGTCTCCTCCTGAGACTCAGCGAAGTTGAAATGGTTGTGAAGATGCAATCTCCCCGCTGCTAGACGGAAAGACCCCGTGAACCTTTACTGTAGCTTTGCATTGGACTTTGAAGTCACTTGTGTAGGATAGGTGGGAGGCTAAGAAGCAGGAACGCTAGTTCTTGTGGAGCCGTCCTTGAAATACCACCCTGGTGACTTTGAGGTTCTAACCCGGATCCCTAAACTGGATCGGGGACCGTGCATGGTAGGCAGTTTGACTGGGGCGGTCTCCTCCCAAAGAGTAACGGAGGAGTTCGAAGGTTACCTAGGTCCGGTCGGAAATCGGACTGATAGTACAATGGCACAAGGTAGCTTAACTGCGAGACCGACAAGTCGAGCAGGTGCGAAAGCAGGACATAGTGATCCGGTGGTTCTGAATGGAAGGGCCATCGCTCAACGGATAAAAGGTACTCCGGGGATAACAGGCTGATTCCGCCCAAGAGTTCATATCGACGGCGGAGTTTGGCACCTCGATGTCGGCTCATCACATCCTGGGGCTGTAGTCGGTCCCAAGGGTATGGCTGTTCGCCATTTAAAGTGGTACGTGAGCTGGGTTTAAAACGTCGTGAGACAGTTTGGTCCCTATCTGCAGTGGGCGTTGGAAGTTTGACGGGGGCTGCTCCTAGTACGAGAGGACCGGAGTGGACGAACCTCTGGTGTACCGGTTGTGACGCCAGTCGCATCGCCGGGTAGCTAAGTTCGGAAGAGATAAACGCTGAAAGCATCTAAGCGTGAAACTCGCCTGAAGATGAGACTTCCCTAGGGATTTAATCCCTCTAAAGAGACGTTCGAGACCAGGACGTTGATAGGTCGGGTGTGGAAGAGTGGTAACACTTGGAGCTAACCGATACTAATTGCTCGTGAGGCTTGACTCTATCATTTGAAGGACTTTGTGAAGAACAAAGGTTGAGATGATATAAAGCTTACTGAAAGAAGATACAACATTACTGAGATTAAGGCTTTCTGATTTGACAGTTTAAGTTTGGCGGCCATAGCGAGTTGGTCCCACGCCTTTCCATCCCGAACAGGACCGTGAAACGACTTAGCGCCGATGATAGTATGGATACCCATGTGAAAGTAGGACACCGCCAGACACCAATAAGAAGAACCCGGTTGATTAGTCAGCCGGGTTCTTTGCTTTGGATTTCTTCAATTGTGAATATGTATTGAAATGGGTAATTGAATATATATCACCTTCAAATGAATTAAAACTGATGCTATATCAATTTTGATATATCCCTTATAGATTATTTAAATATGACGTGAGATCAGCCAAATAGTATTTGACCAAGACGATATATGTTAATTGTTATTGAAAAACATCTCTTCGCACGTCTACTTCGATACTAATTTATTTTTATTTTGAATTGAATATTATGAATCAACAGGATAAACAATTATATTCTGATCAGTTATTTCTCTCCATAATTTTGATGGTGGCAGGAGCACATTTGTGTAATGACTTTATTCAATCAATGCTAACGGCTACTTATCCTCTTTTTGTAGAGAAATACCATTTAACTTTTGCACAGATAGGTGTTATTAGTCTGGTATATCAATTAACCGCATCAATCCTACAACCAGCAATTGGTTTTTATACTGATAAGCATCCAAAGCCTTATTTATTGCCCTTAGGGATGGTGGCAACTACACTTGGATTGTGTATGCTCGGTCTGGCTAATCATTTTTATTTGCTATTATTGGCCGCAGCATTTCTGGGTGTTGGGTCATCTACTTTTCACCCAGAAGCATCACGCGTAGCACGTAATGCTTCAGCTGGACGGTTTGGTTTTGCCCAATCGGCATTTCAGGTAGGTGGTAATCTTGGTTCTTCCTTAGGACCGTTATTGGTTAGTGTGATTGTATTGAAATATAACCGACAAGAAAATATTTTATGGTTTGTCGTTGTCGGTGTGATAGCGATTGTACTGCTGACTCGTATCAGTGCCTGGAGTGCACATCATCTGGCCACGAATCGACATAAACGCTCAGTTGATCTGGCTTTACCGTACGATAAATATAAAACTATTTTTGCTTTGCTTATTTTAAGTATTTTGATTTTTTCAAAATATTTTTATATGGCCAGTATGAGTAATTATTATAGTTTTTATCTGATTGAGAAATTTGCTTTATCGAAGCAGTCAGCAGTTGTTTTTTTATTTTTATTTTTAGCCTGTGTTGCTTTGGGCACTTTTATTGGTGGCCCAATCGGTGATCGTATTGGTCGTAAATATGTGATCTGGTTTTCGATTCTTGGGGCGGCACCTTTTACTTTAGCTTTGCCGTATGCTGATTTATGGGGTACGGCTATTTTAAGTTGTCTGATTGGAATCATTATTTCTTCAGCTTTCTCTGCTATTGTAGTTTATGCTCAGGAATTAATTCCGGGTCGTATTGGTTTAATTGCCGGGTTATTTTTTGGTTTAATGTTTGGAATGAGTGGTGTTGCCGCTGCGGTTTTGGGTCGTATTGCTGACCTGACTAGTTTGCAGATTATTTTTAAATTTTGTTCCTTTTTGCCTTTGTTGGGTATTCTGACGATTTTGCTGCCGGATGTGGAACGTTATAAACGTTAGACATAAAAAAGACCATAATTATGGTCTTTTTTACTATTCAATGATTGAATTTTTAAATTATCTTTAATTTTTTCAATGATAATTTGATGAATGCATAGAACATTGGGGCGAATATTAGTCCTATAACACCAAATAGTGTTTCACAGAATACCATAGCAATAAGAAGTTCGCAGATACCGGCATGAATTTTGGTACCAACGATTTTGGCATTGAGAATATATTCAAGTTTATGAATAGCAACCAGATATAAAAGCACAATTACAGCGATCCAGAAGGACACGGTGAATGCCACTAAAAACATGATGGTATTAACAATAAGATTACCAACGATGGGGATCAGACCAAGCACAAAGGTAGCCAGAATAAGGGTTTTGCTGAAGGGTAAATGAATTCCGAAAATGGGTAGTACTATCAGCAGAAAAATGGCTGTCATGAGGGTATTGAAAAGGGAAATAATAACCTGCGAAAAAGCCACATATTGGAAAACTTCTACCAGACAATTAAGACTGTCTTTAAATGCCTGCATGTAAATAGTAGTGGGTTCGGTTGTTTCATTGATACTGCGTTTATTTTGCTGATAGCCGGCGATTAAACCAATAATCATCCCGATGATGATGATCAGCAGAGAATGAAACAGTTGTTTGATGATAGATTGTAAGTATAAAACATGTTCTTTAATAAAATTCAGCGCATTGTCACGCAATTCAATGAGATTATCCGGTAAATATTTTCCAACCGCGGGTGGCAAGGAGGTAGATATGCTGTTAAAGAGGTTTTGTATATGGCTTAAAGTTTGTTGTGGAGCACGGGCTACACCAATAATCCAGTTAAAAAGATAACCAAATCCCCCAATCAGCACGCTCATAAAAATGATAGAAAGTAAAAGTACAGAAAATAACTTGGCTTTATGACCCCAACGGTGCATTTTTATGCTCAGGAAATTTTCCAGCTTTTGCATCAGTGTATAAGTTAATAAGCCTGAAATGATTCCCGACATAAGATGTATTTGCATAAAAATAATAAAAAATACTGAGTATAAGCAAATACTGAATAAGCCAATTTTTTGTTTACTATCCAAAAGCATCAATTCTCCCTGCCTACCATACTTTGTTGGTAATATGGCTGGTATTCTGCCATCATTTATTTTGTTTTACCAGTATACGGCTGTTGGCAGAATGGATCTTCATCTGGATGTTTGTGCCAGCTGTATTCGATACGATAAGCGATTTGTTCTGCTGTACTTTCGTCGAGCTGATCACGTATAAACGCTAATGCCATATCCATGCCGGCGCTGATGCCCGACGAGGTATAGTATTTATCATCTCGGATCCAGCGGGCTTTTTGTTGCCATTGAGGCTTGTTAGAGGTGGATTTAACCCATTCAAAAGAACGTTTGTTAGAAGTGGCTAGTTTACCGTCCAGCAGACCAGTTTTTGCTAGTAATGCACTACCTGTACAAACTGTGAGGACATAGTGGCTATGTTGTGCCAGTGTTTTTATTTGCGCGATGAAATCTGGCTGTAGGATGAGTGAGCGTGCGCCGGTTCCACCGGGGATAAAAAGAACATCAAGCTGTTGATCGTGAATAATTTCGATGCTGCTGGTCATTATTTGTACGTTATCTTGATTACTAATAATGCCACCGGTGGCGGAGTAGTATTGGATGCTCCAGGAAGGTACTTTACCAAATACCTCTACTGGTCCGAAGACATCTAAGGTTTCGAAATCGGGATAGAGGAGTACGTTGATTCTCATGATGTAAATTGAGTGCAAAGATGGGTTAATAGATAATTACTTGTTTTGATTATAAGCTTTTTACAGTCCAAGTAAATAAATTTATTTTAATTTGTTATTAACTGGTGAAGATATTTTTTATTGAATCGTTTTATTCTTTCAGTTGGTTTGACTGAAATTTTTTAGCATTAAATGATGTTGAATGACGATGAATGCCAGACTGTTTTAGGCAAATTGATGGGCTTGAACAAAATTTAATCATGATTTGGTTATAGGTTCAAGCCCAGTATAGAGGTCGCTAAAATTGCTGGGTTAAGCTAAAGCGGATATCGCGACCTGTTCCGGAAACGGCCTCACCTAAATAAGGATAGTATTTTTTGTTAAACAGATTGTCGATTGTGAGATTGATTTTGGGACCTTTTCGCTGCCATGGTTCCCATTGGGCAAAGAGGCTGTGAATTGCGTAACCTTTAGTTTTGGGTAAAGCGTAAAAGACCGCTTTAGGATCCTGATCAGCAATTGAGCGATCCTGACGTCGTACGAAAATACCGCGCCAGCCTGCGCTGAAATGCTGGCTGGGAATATTGAATCCTAATGTGGCCGTTGCTTTCCGTGGCGGAATGTTGGTCATCCAGGTACGCTGATTAAACCATGGATCTACCGGAGAGTCGTCACGCTGGCCTTTCATAGTTGATAATGATAGACCCGCAAACCAGTACTGACTATCGTAATTAGCCTCGAGTTCTACGCCTTGAATGGTATAACCAGTGAGATTACGGTTATTGCTGGCTGGTTTGGCACATTTGGCTTTAGGATTGTTTTTAACTTCTGAACACATAACACCACGTCTTTTGAAGATTTCATCTCGGCCACGATTGCGGAAATAGGTTAAGCGTAGTTGTGCGTGATCATCTGTGCTTAGTAAGGAACGGTAATCAAGGATACTGCCTAAACTCAGGGCATGCATACGTTCTTTTTGAAGATGGCGACTGGTGCCACTGGTACTGCTGTTGATAAATTGAGATTCATATTGTTGATCGACACTTGGAGAGCGCCAGCTATGTGCATAATTGGCAAACCAACCTAAATGTTCTGTTTGTTGCCAGAATAAACCTAAGCGAGGAGTGAAGCCAGCATATGTTTTAGCACGATAATCCTGACCATATTTAGGATCTGGATTCTGATACATTTTGCCGGCACGGTTACCATCGCCTTTGTTTTGAATCCAGTCATAGCGCAGTGACGGTGATAAGGTAAGTGTTTTTATCTGAATATCGTCTTTAATATAGAGACCGGCTATTTTTTGTCGCCCTGACGGCAGATAAGCTGGTTCGTAGTAACCATAATTATAGTCTGCATTTTTGAGTTTGGATTTGTCCAGCATGAGTGCTGACTGTTTTTTATTCTGTATTTGTAAGCCGGTAACAATGTTGTGCTTTGTCCATTTGCTGCTGATTTCGCTGGTATTTTTTAATTCAAATGAGGTGTTCTCATAATCTACCCAGCTTTCATTACCCATATTGCCAGAAGCAAAATTTGCGGCATTTTCGGGACGGGTATCATGCTGGTGAGTTTTGGAATAGTTGAATTGAGCATTTAAATTGATCAAAGGATTATCAGAGATGAACTCGTAGCCGAGACTGGCACTTTTATCATTTTGATTACGGTAAACCAACTTGCGTTTCCAGGCCGCATCAAGCCCATATTTTTTTATTTCTGCAGCAGAAGGGTAAGGCATTTCATCACGCATCGCGGCGAATGGTTCCCACCCACTGTGGTTACTGTTCATGATTGACCAGGATATTTTATGGCCATATGCAGGGCGGATATTACCCTTTATCAGCCCACTTTGCTGTTCATAGGCTGAAAACAAAAAGTGCGTACCATCAGGTCTTTTGACGTTATGGGCATTACGATTAGTGTAATAAGCCAAGATATCAAATACTTTGTTATCAGTTTGAGCAAAAAGTGCGCCAGTCCAGTTATTTTGGATATTATTACTGCTGTGGGCATATTTGATTAATCCACCGATATTTTCGTCTTCACGTAGGAAATCGGTAGCGTCCTTAGTATCTATTTTTATTGAACCGCCAAACCCACCATTACTTACAGCTGGGTTATGTGGACCTTTATTTACGGTAATTTTTTTGATGAGCTCTGGTTCAATAAAAACCGAACCTTGTCGATATTTATCAAAGGTTTTCAGAGAACCATCTACGGTAACCGGAACATCTTCAGGATCACTCATTCCCCAAATATTTATTTTCTGACCACCGGGGCGAGGAGATCCAACCATGCTGGTACCGGGTAGGTAATCAAGTAACGAGGCTATATTGTTAGCCTGTATGGTGTCTAACTGCTCCTGTTTAAGGGTGCTCGTGCCTACCTGACTTTTTCCTGTTTTGGTAGCGATGACGTTGATAGTTGGTAAAGTATAGTAGTTAAAGCTATGATTAGTGTCTTTATCTTCTGCCTTTGCTGTGGGAATAGCCAGTACGGTAGCCATTGCTGTTAATAAAGGAGATATTCGGAAAAAAGAAATGGAAGACATGGAATTCTACTGTGTGTTTAATAAAATTAGAATGATAATCATTTATATTTAGTTTAGCTTATCACTTTGCTATTTGTAAATTAATTTATTTATAATTAAGGAGATATATTTATTTGTTAATTTTTATTTTGACTACCAATATAAATTCCGATAATGAAATAGAGATCAATTAAAATGGCTTTATTAATATGACATAAACATTTATTGCGTATTGTATTTGTTTGGTGCTACCAACTGGAGGGGTTTTTTAGTTTTAATGATTATGGATAAATATAAAAAAGTATGAATAGCTGGTACAAAGGAAACAATTGTTAGTAAAATATTTAATCAAATCAATTTTATATATATAAAAAACAATCGCATTCAGAATAAACAAATGCTTATTGCAGGTATATGATTGTTATCTGATTATTGTGTAATTATTTATAAGCATATATATAACTCCACTAATATTCTTTCATTCTTTATAAAATATAAGATGTTATTTAAGATAACAATGTTAAATAAATGGAATTGTTTAGTTGGTTTATTTTATCTGAATATTAATGGCAATCATAAAAAGTCACTTAGAATGATAATAATATTTGTTATAGATTCATGGTGATGATTTAGTTGTATTCTAAAAATGTTTATTTGCTACGCCGTTTAGCGCGTGGATGAGTATCATCATAAATTTGAGCTAAATGGTTGAAATCTAGCTTGGTGTATTGCTGGGTAGTACTGATGGATTTATGTCCTAATAATTCCTGTACAGCACGAATATCATGGGCATTTTGTAACACATGACTGGCAAAGCTATGGCGAAGCATATGAGGAGACAAATGTCGATCGCTGCCGTGAGTAATAGACCAGACGTTGAGACGATTCTGGATTTGCCTGGCCGTAAGACGAGTGCCTCTGCGACTCGTAAAGACGGCATTTTCACCACTTCTAGCAATGCGGTGAGGCAGATAACGACGCAGTGCCACAATAGATTTACTGCCTAAAGGTACTTGTCGCTGTTTATTGCCTTTTCCGGAAACATGTACCCAGTTTTCTTCTAATACCAGATGATGCAAATCCAATTGTACTAACTCACTTAGACGTAATCCGCTACCGTATAGTAGTTCGAATATGGCCTGATCCCGCAAAGAAAGTGGCGTATTGATATCTGGATGGTCAAAGGTCTGATTGAGTTTTTCTGCCGGCACGGCTTTCGGTAGTCGTGCTCCTGCTTTGGGCGCCTTAATATTGGTAGCCGGATTATTACTTAATTGTCCTTGTTGTTGCAGAAAGTTGAAATAGGCGCGCCATGTACTGAGTTTGCGTGCCAGTGATGCTGGCTTATCACCCAATCCGCTCAGTTTTTTTAATACGCCAATTAAATGTAAGCGAGTTACATCTTTGCAGTTGAGTTGATCAGGTAATAATTTTTGCAGCTGATTCAGATCTCGTTCATATGCGCTTATTGTTAGGGGAGACAGACCGCGTTGACGCAGATGAAGAAAAAATTCTGACCATAAAGTCCAGTCTGAATGTGGATGTACTGACATTTATTTAACCTGATTGATGCGTTGATGAAAGTGCTCAGGAGTGCGACTGATGCGCTGGCGATTATAGTCAAAAAAAGCCATCCCAGTTTGTACCATGGCAATTATTTTGCCATCTTTGACACGACTGATTCGATAAATAAGATTAAAGCCGATCTTACTTACATCGGTAATAGCTAGGCTGAATTCCAGTATATCACCATAATAAGCCTGATTTTTATATTCAACTAAGGCATCAAGCATGATCAGACCAGTACCTTCAATATTCATCTCGCTGTAGTTCATTGAAGTCAGTAAACGTAAACGGGCCTCGTGACACAAACGTAAGACTGCATCATTAGCCAGATGATTACCATAATTGATATCACCAATGTGAACAGTAATCTGAGTGTGAAAATTCCACAGATCTGGTTGCTGAATATGTAATCGGCTCATTATGTTAATCCTAGTGAAAATACTGAAGTGATGTTAGCAGTTTTTAGGATATCAGTTGTTACACTAACAGTGATTATGGCAAATTTGTGCTAAGCTTAAAAATGATGATTATTTTACAGAGTTGCTAATAGCAGTTCTGCGATTGCTAAATAGTTTGGGAGGATAACGATGTATCACAAAATTATGGTACCGGTAGATGAAAGTGCTGCAGCAAAAAGAGCATTACAGGAAGCTATTATGCTGGCTAAGCTGTGCAATTCAGTTATCCGGGTAGTTAATGTGGTAGATCTAGCGCAATTTAGCTGGGGCGGAGTCGGTGCGATGCCTTCGGAAGAAGTGCGTAAAGCAGTAAATGCTGCTGGAGAGAAAGGAGTACGTGAAGCTCAGGAAATGTTGGAACAGTCGCAGATACCATTTGAAATTGAGGTAATTGAAAGTGCTGGGGATAAAATCGCTGATTTGCTGATCCGTGAAGCTACGGAGCATGAGGTGGATTTGGTGGTGATGGGTACACATGGATTTAGTGGATTTATGCATGTATTGATGGGTTCTGTGGCTGAAGGTGTGTTGCGTCAATCAGATATTCCGGTAATGCTATTACGTGTCCGGGACGATAATTAGTTTGGTATTAGATGGACAAACCGGAAGATCTGCTTTTCTATTAAATATATCGTAGCAGATGTAATGGGGGGTCCATATAGTTACTGCATATCTGTATCAATTTGAGAGTAGCTTTAAACATTGAGAATCTGTAGTTGTATTTCTTAATGGTAAAGACAGAAGTTATGATTGAGCTTTGCTAATAGGGGCTTTATATATTATTGAGGCTGCTATCTACTCACTAAAAATAAAATTTTATTCCCATGCATTACAAAAAGACTAAAATGTGACGGTGTTTGGCGACCTCGGTATTTTTCTAAAACAATTGAAACAAATGAGCAGGGTAAAAAAGGTGTCGGAAACCAGCTATTTTAAATTTTTGAAATGGCAATAAACAGAAAATTAGTTTTAATTAACCATCCATCATTATTAAAAATATTGTATAGCCAGATTGACCACCTTTTTGGCTACTGAATTACATAATTTCTAATCATTAATTTGTAGTAGTATCTCTGATATACATTATAAATTCTAAAATTTATACACTATGATTATCTGGCAATATTGGTAACTAAAAGAAATTTCAACAAAGATTTGAAAATATTTTATATGGATTGTTTACAATGATTGAGCGAACAGCTGGCCATTCAAATGGCAAACAAAATTCGTTTCTATTGCTTTGAGCGAATCGCATTTCACTAAATAACGTACCATAGCCACAGTAGTTTTTAGTCTATTATTCAACATCACAGCAATTTTGTAGTTTTTTATATTCTGTATTTGCTAATAAATATATTCAATTCAGGAATGATTCTTTGGCAAAACAATTTGAAACATATTTCGGCAAATAAAGTTGACCATTTTGCTGTTCAATTGAATTGATTATTGCATAATGCATATTTAGTCAGTTATTTTTTATAAAAATTTATAGATGGCTAAGTGGTGAGTAATAGGTGAATAAATACGCAATTTTTAAAACTAATAAAGTTGCAAGTTACCATATGCTTCATTACCTGAAGATAATCAAGATAAAAATCAGGTTTTCATTAAAACCATTTGAATTGTAGTTCAATGATTTTATTCAGAATATTAGCGGGTGCTGATAATAATTAAAGTTTAAAAGAAGATATTATTTTTTTACCAGTAATGATTTATATTTAATTAATATAATTTAATCATAAAATCTAACTCAAACTGGTTAAGTCTTGCTTTGG
>JAIL01000255.1 GCA_000725195.1 Snodgrassella alvi SCGC AB-598-O02 | reverse complement strand
ATAATATGATAACCATTGAATAGAGAAACATGAAACAAATAGGATGATTTTCTACTTGGTTAGTGTACTAACTATGGGATAGTTACAGTTTAATTGGAAATATATCGGAATTGATTCTTTGTCAAAATAAATTGTATGTAAAATCTAATCTTTTAGTATATTGATTTTCAGTATTAAATTGTTAAAATGTAAATTAATGTATAACTGTATAAATAATTAAATATGTCTGACGTTAAGCATAAATCATGGTGTAAAAAGATATATGGATGGTGGTTTAAGGCTAAAAATAAAATTAATAGTAATAAGTCGAAGTCATCGTCAGAGCAAAATGAAAAAGCAGAATATGAGTATCAAAAGTTAACACCCTATATCGAAGTTGATTTAAAGGAAAGTAAAAGAGCTTTTGATTATGTTTTTCAACATGATGATGTTAGAAATATTGCAATTTCAGGCGCATATGGTTCAGGTAAAAGCAGCCTGATTGAATCATATAAAAAGTATCTTCAAACTACAAATGCGAATAAAAAACCGGGTATAAAATTTCTGCACATATCACTGGCTCATTTTCATCAAGAAAATAATTGCATATCTTCGGTTTTGAACGAAGAAGCAAATTCCAAAAATGAAAATAAAGAATTACCCATTCTAGAAGCTAAAATTCTAAATCAGCTGATTCATCAGATTTCGGCAGGACAAATACCACAAAGCAATTTTGCTGTTAAAAGAATTACTAGTAAAAGAGATTTATTGGCAATTACAGTAAGCAGTATTATTTTCTTGCTCTTTATGCTGGATATTATATTTTCTGCCACATGGAAAAAATTTGTTTTGTCCCTAGAGTATAGTTGTTTAAAAAATATATTACTGGGGTTTACAACTAATATATTTCTTCTGAGCAGTGCTATCTGGAGTATAGGTCTGTTTGCAATATTTCTTTACTATATTATTAAGAGTCAGAAGTATAAAAATATATTCAGAAAACTGAAATTTCAGGGCAATGAAATAGAAATTGTTACAGAGTCTAGCGAGTCTTTTTTTGATAAATATCTAAATGAGGTTGTTTATCTTTTTGCTAATGCTGATGTAGATGTAATTGTTTTTGAGGATATTGACCGGTTTGATAACGTGCTTATCTTTGAACGATTACGGGAAATCAATAAGCTAACGAATAATCAATTAAAACAGTATCAAAAAAAGGAGACAAAAATATTAAGATTTTTCTATTTGTTACGTGATGATATATTTTGCACCAAAGACAGAACAAAATTTTTTGATTTCATTATTCCTGTGGTTCCTGTAGTTGATAGTTCAAATTCCTATGATCAACTAATAACATTTTTAAAAATCTATATAGATGGAAATAAAATAGAAAAGGGTTTTTTAGAAGGAATATCGTTATATATTGATGATATGAGGTTACTAAAAAACATCTGTAATGAATTTCATTTATATTATTCAAATATAAATAATAATGATGATAATAATAATGAACTTGGACTCAATGCTAATAAAATGTTTGCGATGATGACCTATAAAAATTTATTTCCTTTAGATTTTACATTATTGCAGATGAATCAGGGGTTTGTATTTTATATATTTAATAATAAACCACTTCATATAAAGAATGAAAAGGATAAATTATTAGCAAATATAACTAATTGTGATTTAGAGATTAAAAATATTGAGAGTAACCATCATAAATCTAAAGAAAAAATAATAAATAAATATAGAACGGAACGAAATAAAGTTAGAGATATGCATATCGGTTCTAATTTAATTAAAAAATTAGATAATCAGGAACAATCTGAACTTGATTATTGTCAATCAGAATATAGAAAAAACATAGAATTAATAAACAAAGAAAAAGAAAATATTCAGAAAGAAATCTTGCAGTTACCAAATAAAAAATTAAAATATATCCTTAAAAAGAAAAATATTGACCAAATTTTTGATGAATATCCGAGTAACTCTAATAATATAGAACAGGATAAAACAGCTTTAGAAATAAAAAATAGTCCATATTTTTCTTTATTAAAATATTTAATTCGCAATGGCTATATTGATGAAACTTATGCTGATTATATGACTTATTTTTATCCTAATAGTTTAACTATAGCTGATAAAATTTATTTGCGTAGTATTATGGATGAAATCAAGACAGAATATGATTATAAGTTGAATAATCCCGAATTAGTGATTGGGAAACTTCAGTATCAGATAGATTATTTTTCACAGCCAGAGATATTGAATGTTGATTTAGTTAATTATCTGTTAACTTATTCAGAAAACTATGCAAAGGAATTAAAAGCTATCTTATGTCAATTCTCGGTGGTAGAAAATATAAAATTTATTAATGTATTGTGGCCTGCATTAAGTGAAAAAAATTTATATAAATTTATATATTTGTTAAGTAAATATTCACCAAATTTTTTTCAGATTGCATTATTAAGTACATTAGTTTCAATTTGTATACTCGATGATTTTTCTTTAAAAGCTTTATATTGCTTACCTCAGGAAGTTATAAAAAAAATTAATGAATATGATAATTTTCTCCGTTATTATATTGCCAATAAGAGTGATTATTTAAATATAGCAGACCCTAATATAGAACAATTAATAAAACAGTTTAAATTTCTAGATATTAAATTTACAGAAATCAATTATGAAACTGCAAATAAAGACTTGTTTAATGAAGTTTATGATAACTCATTATACGAGCTAAATTTCGCTAATATTAAACTGATGTTATCTACACAATATTCTGCTGTGGATGAGCAGGATATTATCCATAGAAATTATACCTGTGTTCAAAGTAAACCTGATTCTCCATTGGCAGCTTATATTGGCCAAAATATAGATGATTACTTGCATCATATCTTGGCCAATTGTTCCCTGAAAATAACTGATAACGAAACTGAAGTGTTGTATTTGTTAAATCATGACGAGATTTCTCAAGGGCATAAGCTGGAGTATATAGAATATTTACAAACTCCTATTACCAGGTTATATGAGGTTGAGAATAAAGAGCTATGGCAAAAGTTATTGTGTCCGAGTAAACTTGTTTATAACGAAGATAATATTATATGTTATTTATATTATTATTGTAAATTTGAGTTTAACAAAGAAATTGATGAATATTGTATTGAATTTATTAATAATAATGAAACACGATTAGATTTTAAAGGAGTTTTTAATGGCGCAAATGAAATTTTTAAAGATCTATTCTTTAAAATAATAATATTTAATCAAAAAATAAATGATAATAAATACAATGAAATATTATCGACTTCAGATTTTTATTATGAGAAATTTGATATTGAAAATATATCTATAAATAAGTTTAAAATTTTAGTTGATAATAAAATAATTCTTTTAAACTACGATAAATATAAAAAAGCAAGTAGATCTACTCTGAATTTTATTAAATTGAATTATGATAACGAAGCGATTTTATATTTTATCCAAAAAAATCTCATAGATTATCTTGATTTAATGGAAGAAGATAATGAATTATTTGATTATGAAGAAGCATTAAGTCTGATTAATATATCAATTGATGACGATAGTGCTATCAGGTTACTGAAATGTACTGATAACCCGGTATCTATTTGTGAGCAAAATTTCTCACCGGCAGTAATGGTATATGTGCTGAAGCATAACTTTAATAAAGATGATTTAGTGAATTTAATCAAAGACTATGATAAATATAGTGAAGATATTAAGAATCTTATTGTAGAACAGTCAATTAAAAATTGTGAATTGATTGTAATAAAACAAAAAACAGATATTGCAGATAATCTTTTGAATAAATTGTTTATTTCTGAAAAGCTAGGAGAGAATAAAAAAATTGATTTATTTATTCAGACTTTACCCTATAAATATATGCATGTAGCAGAACGCAGGCAGGCATTAAAAAGTATGCAATTAGGCGAATTTAATAAAATATGGAGTCGTGGTACGCCAAAGATTAAATGTCGTGATGAATATAGTCGTCTGTTGCTAGCACTAAAAGCACAAGGTTTAATACAGGATTTCTGTGTAGATAATAAACAAGAGAATTATTATCGAATTACTAAAAGAAATGGTTGAAAGTATATTGGTTGAACAATTTCAAACTAATTAGTTAATTTTATTGCCATAATGCTTATGGCATAGATGCCGATAGCTATAATGCTGATACAAGTACCACAGGAAATAGGTTTAACGGAGTAACCGGTACCCAGATAGTGGGTTTCAAGAACAATGATATTGGCTGCTGGAGGAAGCAGGCAAAATAAGTAAAGTGCAGCACTATTTTCCAGAATAAGGTTCTGCCGGCACAGACAGGCAATGCCAAGCAGGGCGGAGAGGATGCAGAAATAAGCCGCAGCTTTTTTCAGGAAGGTCTGAATAGTGTTTCTGATGTCGGTCAGAGTAATTTTGCTTTTAGTCAGCCACATACCGAGAATAGCCATGCCAAGAAAGCTCATCAGAAATTTGGCCAGGGAATAAATTAAATCCAGCTCGCGGATTTGTTTACCCAGTGGTAATAGTAAGCAGCCAATAATAATGGCAATGACCGGAGGCATCTGAATCAATTTTCTGATATTGAACCGGATGCCGGTAAGAAGCCATGCACCAAGTGAGTTACCGACAATAGAACTACCGATGTAGGCAGATATAAATATTGCCGCAGCCTGATTACCAAAGAGCGAAGCCGCTACGGGAAGACCAAGCCAGCCAATATTCAGATAGCTGAAACACAGGCTGCTTACCGGATTGATCCGGAGGAATTTACCGGTAAGCAGCATTATGCTCATGACGACAATAGTGGTAATTAATACCACGCCCATATTGCTGAAATTGGTCGCTATATTATAGATAATTACAACAGGGATAATGAATTTTGTCAGCAGCAGAGATAATATAGGTTTTGCATCCCAGGTTAATTTGCCGGCGATTAGACCACAGAGCAGGTAAATCAGGGGTAAAAACAGGGTCATACCGGCTCCCTGAGCATTGTATTGGTTTTTAATAGTTTATTGTAGCTTATTTTTTTCAGATCATTAGGTCATCTGCATGTGTTCGATAAGGTATTTATATACTTGCAATACGTTTAATTATTTTTTTATCGGTGTACTCTGAAAAGTTTTAGTATTTGAGTTTTTTCTAGAGTCTTATAATCAGTGTTACTGGTGTAGCTGTGGGATAGGGACACAAATTTAGCAGTCATTTATCATTGTTTTGGTATTTGTTATGTGCTTTATTGCTTTTAGTCAGGCATAAAGATTTCTATTTATCGGCAGTTGTGCTATTTGGTTTTGGTAAGTGTATTGTAACGCCACCAATCAGATTTCACTAATAGCGTTTTTCCTAAAGTAGTTTAGCGCGCACCAAAACCGGTGATCATGGTTTTCAGGGTTTTGAAAAGGATCAATACATCGAGTGAAAAAGAAAAATGCTTGATGTAATAAAAATCATGTTCGATTTTTATCTGGGTTTGTTCGGTATCGGCTGCGTAACCATGGGTCACTTGTGCCCAGCCGGAAATGCCGGGTCTAACGATGTGGCGATAATCGTAAAAAGGGATTTCCTGAATAAACTGGTCGACAAAAACTTTTTGTTCCGGGCGCGGACCGATTAAACTCATATCACCTTTAAGAATGTTCCAGAATTGTGGCAGTTCATCAATTCGGGTTTTGCGAATAATGTTGCCGATACGGGTAACACGACTGTCACCCAGTTGCGCCATTTGGGCACCGTTTTTTTCTGAATCGGCACACATGCTGCGAAATTTGTAGATGCGAAATTCGCGCCCGCCTCGACCGACACGATTCTGAATGAACAGGATTTTTCCGGGGCTTTCCAGTTTAACGGCAATGGCGGTTAAGGTCATTAACGGTACGGTAATGGGGGCGGAAAGCAGGATTATGGCGATGTCCCAGACACGTTTGAATAGCACGTAAGTAGGCGACGGCAGCAGGGAACCAAGATCATTTTCATATAGGTGGTGAATTTTTACTCGTCCGGTGAGGAATTCTTCAACCTGACGAATATTGTAGACAGGCATGCCATTGAGGGTTTGTTGTGCCAAAAATTTTTGCCAGTATTTATCCAGTTGTGGTTCGTACAGGTCTGCAACTATGCCGTGGATAGTGGTGGTGGCGGGTAATGCTGGTGTGTCCAGTCTGATCCAGTTTACATTTGGTAGCTGATCGGCATTATGGGCACGACCAAAGGGCAGATAAGCATAGGTGGTGATGAATTTGTTGCGATAATAGATATAGGATACACACAGAAATAATGACAGGCAGCCGGCGATAAATAAAAACCAAACGGTATAGTGCAGGTTGAAAAATTTAGCTGCCATCCACATGCCGAAAAACCAGAAGAAGGTATGAGGTAAAGCAATGACGGCGGATTTGCGTCCAGGAAAGTTGCTGAATACGGACAGGGATTTGGTGTTAAGGATGTGAGCTATACCGGCAAGGATAATGCTGGTAATAAAAGCCACACTTCCCTGCTGGAAGCCTTTGATGGGCTGCATGATGGCCATAGGCACCAGCATCACCAATAAGGTACCAAAGAATAATCGGCTTTTATAGGAAAGTAAGCTTTGCATAATTTTTGGTTTATTTGTTTAGTCGCAAATGGTGATAGAGGTTGCTCAGTAAGGCGGTTGGTAGTAAACGACTGCTGCCCCTGAGCATGAAACAACCGAACGCTGCTAATAATGGCTGGCTGTGAAGTTGGTTTTTCAGACGTAAAAGTTGCCACTCGCTGATAAGGTATTGTAAACCACGACGACGCGCGTGCATGTGGAGACCAGCGCGTGCATAAACAAGAATTTCCGGCAGGTTAGCTGTCTGATAGCCAGCGGCCAAAAGACGCAGCCATAGGTTGTAATCTTCCATCCACTGATGATGCTGATAACCACCAACGGCTTGTACGGCGCTTTTGCGATAGGCCGCAGCCATGTGGTTAATAGGGTTACGCCATTGAGCATATTGGCGGATTGCATGGTCAGTTAAGGGAACTTGTCTGACGTTGCTGGCCTGATCAGGGCTGGCACTGAATTCTGCAATTTGCCCACTGAATAGTGCCAGCTCAGGATGTTGTTGGATGTGGTTCCACTGTAACGCAAAGCGCTCAGGCGCACAGATGTCGTCGGTATCCATACGTAACACCCATTCATGCTGGCAATGATTGAGCCCGATATTAAGGGCATTACCTAATCCTACATGCTGTTCAATGGCAATGATTTGCAATGGCAGTTTGGTCTGATAACTCTCGAGTACACTGTGTAACGCGGCGTTGATGGCTCCGTCCAGTACGATAATGATTTGCTCAGGCTGAACACTTTGCGCACAAATACTGTCCAGACAGGCTTTTAACCAGTCGGGTTGTTCGCGTGCATATAATGATAGCAGTACGGAAAAAGGACATGTTTTCATGCGTTAACTAATGGTTTGGACTCTGTGCACCAGATGGTCAGCTATTCTTAATTATATCGCAACAATGTTATGCGGTGCTTGGATATATGTATTTTAGTTAATCAGCAATGGTAGTAGGATTCTCTGTATTGATTTTGTAGCCAGTTTATACGTGGATTGTTTGTTAATTGTCATCCAGCTCAAAGGAGGCTTTATCAGGCAAATAATGCTGATAAAAAGCTGTCTGGAGGCTATGTAGTTGTGCCAGTAATTCGGTATCGCTACTGGAGCAGGTATCATTCAGGCAGATAAAGCGGATATCAGTATGCTGATGCAGATGATTTATTGCCTGTTGTAATTGTGTCGGATTGCTGATGTTTTGCACAAAGCCATCGTTGTATTTATGAGGAATGAAAGCTCCGCTAGCCAGATGCCAGTAGCGGTTGAGGTAGATGGTCAGGTCGTTGGCAGCACGAAAACGGTTAGCTGTACAGGCCAGTATTTCTGGTTCGAAATGTTGGAAAACCTGTTGCAGGGTTTGACGGGTGTAGGGTTGGGGTAAATGCCAGTGAGTAAACCAGAAATAATGCCGATAGTAATATTTAAGCAGGGTGTTGCTTAGTTTATCCAGTAGACTATAGCTCGGATCGAACAGAAAACGGGAAGCGAGGGTGGCAGGATGGTGGATTCGGTTGATCAGGGCAATGTTGTTATTTAAAGCATCGACCCAGCTGTTATAGCCACGTAAACGCTGAAACAGTTTGCCACGACGAAGCCAGCCATGACTAAGAAAATCAACGGGCAAACCTTGCTGAAAAAAACGCTCCGGCGGAGTGGGACGCAATATAACTGTATCGTCATTGAGATAAATAAATTGTTCACTCAGACCTTTTAGGTTCACCAGATTCATTTCAATAGCGGAAGAATTGAATACTGGCAGATTTTGCGGTTGCATAAATAGCTGCTGATGGCTGACAATCTCTACTTTGGGGTGATCAGTGCGCAACCATTCAGGGTATTGATTGGCCGTAATCAGATAAATTTTGTGGTACCACGGACAATTTTTTTCGATGGAACGCAAAACATAGCGCAGGGTACCGAAATCCTGATAACGGTTGCTGCTAATGGCATCATGACGTCCCTGGTGTTGGGGTAAATAATGATTTTTTTCTGCCAGCCATGCCGGATCACTACCATCTACCCATGGCAGGACGAAGTCAATTGGTGTGGTAGTTGGGTTGCTGTTCATTGCTGTTTCCGTTTCAGCAAGGCGATAAGTTTCTGGCTATTGTTTGCACCCAGTATGTGGCGCAGGATGTTCAGGATGATGCGTTTCAGGTTATTCACACCTTTGCTGTCATTGAGCCAAGTACCGTCATAATGATGAATACAGACGGTGTTGGCGGTGATGTTGAGCTGATGGGTATAGGCATTTTTGGCCATAAAATAATCGCTGGGGTAGACGCAAACGTAATCTGTTATTTGCTGTAGCTGGTTATTCAGTTGAACGTGGTGTTGCTGATAGATCTGTTTAAATAGCTGGTTGATGGTAACGGGGTGCTGTGCATCAAATTCGAGGTGCTGGTATTGCTGGTAGATATCGCGCATTAATGCGCTGCCTGCTTCACAACCCATGACTCCAGCCTGAGGATTACAGGTTAATTCACGGCTGTAGGGATTCATCCCTTCTTCGAAACCGGTAAAGCAATGATGATGTAGGAATGGATCTAGCGAGGCCAGCATCTGTACATCGGTATCCAGATAGATGCCACCGTATTGATACAGAGCCTCTATGCGGCATACGTCGGCGACGAAGGCATATTTACCGGCAGCATAAGCGGCGTTGGCATAGTGATTATTCTGGTAAGGATAATTTTGTTCGTTCCATAATTTAAGCTGGTAATCGGGCAAAAACTGACGCCAGCTGGCGATGTAGCGTTGAGTCGAGTCTGGCAGTGGGTTAGGGCCAAACCAGCAATAGTGTATAAGTTTGGGGATCATTGGGCAGGCCGGCGATAAATAATGATTAGCAGGATGCTGAAGGGTATGGCTGCCACAGGAGCCGTCATGCAGCTAAGTTTAACCCAATCCAGAAAATGATGGACTTTGATGCTGTTGACAGGGTGCCAGCCCACGCTAATACTGATGGCAATGGTTGTATAGATGGTCAGCCACAGCATATAGGGGCGAACACAGGATAGGGATAGGATATGTTTGCAGTTGTAATACAGCATTTCGCTACTACGATAAAGAAATGATGTTAGGGCTGCCAGTAATATACCTGCTATACCCCACAGCTGGATGAAACAGATTGAGCAAGTGAGATTAAGAGCAGCTTCAATTAAAGCTTGAGGCTTGGTTTCTTTATATCGGCCGGCGGCCATAATCATGGTCATGGCCGGAATTCGGCTATTTTCGATGATGCCCACTAATAAGAACAGTAAGCCCAGCAGTGGCTGATGATAATTGGCGTCAGTCATTTTTTCGGTATAAATCTGAATAAATGGTGCCAGCAGTAAGCCGGTACAGGTATAGACCCACCCCAGAAAACACATGAACAGGCGGTTATAACGACAAAAATTACGTTTGGTGTGGTTGAAATCAATATTCAGACCGTGGCCGAATATAGCCTGCATGCCTTGGGAAATGGATTGTAACGCCATTTTGATGGCGCCAAATATCAATGCATAGACGGCGTAAATACTGGCGTCTTTCAGTGATAAAAATAATGTGATTAGTACCAGTGGCGAGCTGAAGATCAGTAGGCCGGTGAGCTGGTGAGTTAAGGCATCCCAGGTCTGTTGCAAATGATAGGGTTCAGCATGATTGGTATCCTGCTGATCGAGATCGGGATAGGTATGTTTGACATAGCAGCGATACAGGAAAAATTTACTGATCAGTATAATGCTGGAGGCGATCTGCACAATGAGAATACTGTAGCCGGATTTGATTAACCAATAACAAACGGCAATGTTGGCCAGTATGCTGCCGGCCTGTACAACTGAAACTACATAAGTTTTCTGATCAGCAGTGAGTAAAGCACGGTAGCTGCCGAAAAAGAAAAAATCCATTATGTTTACAGCACCCATTACCAGCACCATGTAAAAGGTCAGAGTGGCACTGATTTGTTTTTCGGTTAGCCAGGCAAATAAAATGGCCAGTACCAGTAAGCCGAGTGCAAAGAGGCTACCGGAGATACGATAAAAACGTTGGGTGGCTGCCAGTATACGGTTTCTCAGGCAGATGTTGCGGGAAGTGAGTGCCTGATAAAGTGCGACTATTGCTGCTGCACCAATGCCAGCTTCAAGCAAGGTTAAATAGGCAATAAACTGTTTAATCGACGCAATCATGCCGTTGGTAGCGGAACCATAGGTAACGACGATCAATGGCGGTAAAATAAATCCGCCAAGTGCTGTAATAATCTGTAACAGCAAATTGGCAGAAATATTTTTCAGGATAACAGCACGGGTGCTCATGGTTTATTAGTTTGACGAGAGGTCAGACTTAGTGACATGAACCGCTACGCTGTATCTGACCATAGCGACCAGTGATTTTGTTGATGTCCTGTATCGCAGAATTATCTACACCGGTGAATGTTACTCGCATTTTGGCGATGCTGGTGGCGGTATTGGCCGTGTCGTCGCTGTTACTGCTTTCTAAGGTACTAACGGATGCTTCACTGAAGCCTTTCATTTTAGCTCGTACCATTAGTGATTCAGCATCTTCACGGCGGTTAAATATGCCCAGACTGATTTTGCCCTGAGCAGTACCATAATCGAAACCATGTTCCTGTAAACGTTTACGGGTGTCTTCGTCAATGTTGTTTAAGGTAACCATATAACGAGTAGGTCTGCTGACCCGGTTAGATTTGGCGGAAGGGGTAATTTGTTCAACAAGGCGTTTAGCACTATATGGCCATTGTCGCAGTAATCCTTTGATACGATGAAAGTCATTCTCGGGCAAAGTGACAGTTGCACTACAGTTTACGCTGGCAGGTGTGGCAGGTGTTGCTGAGTCGGTTTTGCTTTCAGCTTTAGGTTGCGAATTGGGTGTCGCTTCTGTTTTAATCACTGGTGGTTTTGGTGGATTAACGGCATTATTATCTGACTGATTATTGTTATTATTGGTCATAGAGGCATTACGCACGCTGATATCAGGAATAGCCGGTGCCACAATTTCTACTTCACTGCTGGCTGTAGCTTTCGGTGTTGCAGAAGGTCCAAGTACCAGTTTGCCTGCAACCATGCAGCCAAAAACCACGATATTCAATGCGACTAATATTGCAAATAGCCATTTCATGCGTATTCAACCCAGTTGATTAAACCATAAAGCACTAAATTATCCACAATTTCGATCCGATTGTCTAAGACAAAAGAATGAGGTAAAGCCTGTGCTACTTTATTGGCACCACCACCGGTGATGATGATATCAACGGATTTGCCTGCACCAATTTTGTGTTGCAGACGTTCATGCATCAGTACGATGGCGCCACAGACTGCATCCATTATGCCACTGGTCAGTGCATTTGGTGTGGTGGTGGCGAATGCATAGGGCTTCCCTAATGGGCGGTTCAAATTAGCAGTACGCTTGGCCAGTGCTTCTTTCATCAGGTGAAAACCGGGAAGTATGCTACCGCCCAGATAGTGGTTGGTATCAGTTAATGCATCTACAGTAACCGCGGTACCACAGCTGACGACAACACAAGCTTGCTGTGTGTAGCGACGAGAACCAAGAATGTTAAACCAGCGATCAGCACCATGTTCAGCCGGATTACGATAATGATTAAAAATGCCTAATGCTTCCGGCATAGAGGGTAGCCACATAATAGGCTGTGGTAGGATGGTGGCAATCTGCTGCAAGCGCGCCTCACCACAGACAGCACAGCCAATAATGCGATTTTCTCCGGTGCTGTATTGTGCCCAGTCTTTTAATAAGGGCTGTAAATCATAATAGGCAGCTTTGCCATAATGCAGAATGCAGCTATTTTCCACCCATGCCCATTTTAGTTTACTGTTACCGGCATCCAGTAATAAATAACGTTGCTGATTTTGCTTGCTATGACAAGTAGAACTAGCGGGTCGCAGACTGATTTCACCGCTCACAAATTCCTGCTCGCCACGAACATTTTGTAAAATAATCGCACCGGATGGAGCAATACCTTTTACTTTACCTTCAGCTATGGTGTTACCGTTGCTAAACAGATGTACTAATTGTCCCTGATCGCGGTGCAAACTATTGTATTCGGCTAAAAAAGGCGATAGTCCGTCTTGATCGAAACGGGGCAGATAGGAGGATAGCTTTTGTACGATACGCTGAAAAATCTGGCTGGCTTGTATTTTTGATGTTTGTGACAGAATGGCAGCGGCGTTACTGATTTGCTCAGGGATAATAAAGTTTAGTCCGATACCAATCACGGCGATGGTATGGGTCTGTTTGTTAACTGTTTCAATCAGAATGCCACCTAGTTTACTGTTGTCGAGCACCAGATCATTAGGCCATTTGATTTGTGCCCGAATGCCCAGCTCTTGCAAAGTTTGACTGATTGCCAGTGCTGTCACCAGTGCCAACCCGCCCAATTCGCTTTGTGGTCGCTGAAATGACCAGCTTAAACTGAACATCAGACATTCACCAACACGGTTGTGCCACAATTTACCCTGCCGGCCACGACCATGGGTTTGCTGGTAAGCCATACAAATTTGAGCTGGCATTAGCTTCTGGGTTTGTCGTGCTTTCTCCAACAATATTGAGTTAGTAGAGTGTGTTTTTAGCAGCAGGCGGGGTTCAAACCCATATTGACGCGCAGAGTCGGTAAAAATTTGCTCGGGAATGATCGCCAGTGGTTTGGCTAGTTGCCAGATGCCATTATGTTGGTGTAACAGACTTTTAAGATGTTCAGGCATTTCCTGCCAGACAGCATTGAGTTGTGACACTTTTTTATTCAGTGTTTTTGCCAGATTTTGCACTTGATGTGGCAGACCGTCTGCCAGCAGAGCCAATAGTGGCCAAAAGGATGTGTTCATGTAATGTCATTAGCAAAATAATTCAGACAGCAGATAGTTTGCTACGGACCGGTGTGCGTATGGCTGCTGACAAGGGGTTATTTGGGGTTGATGACGGTGATCAGTCATAACTTTATAGCTCACGATGCCAATTGTCTTGCGACTATCAAGCCAATTTGCCATTTTTTCAGAAGTGGTGAAGTAATAGTATTGCATTATTTCATAAGCATCAATTGGCTGATAATTATTTTTATTCAACAACGATTTTAGGAAAGCGACGGCTAAAATCTTTGCCCTGCGCGGATATGACTAGCGCTAATTGCCACGCAGCTTGTTCATATAAGCGGGCTATTTCCGGCTGATTTTGCGCCAGTGAAACAGCAGAACCGCTATCCATGGCTTCACGCAAAGCCAGTGTTAATGGTAGCTGACCCAGTAACGGGGCGCCCAGTTTCTTGGCCAGATTTTTACCACCATCATGCCCAAATATGGCTTCTGCGTGTCCGCATTGCGAGCAGACATGGATAGACATATTTTCCAATACGCCAAAAATAGGAATATTGACTTTCTGAAACATATTAACTGCTTTACGCGCATCTATCAGCGCTATATCCTGTGGAGTAGTCACTACGATGGCGCCGGTAACGGGTATTTTTTGTGCCAGAGTTAGTTGAATATCGCCTGTTCCCGGTGGTAAATCAATAATCAGGTAGTCCACATCATCCCATTGGCTTTGGAACAATAACTGTTGTAAGGCCTGACTAACCATCGGTCCCCGCCAGATTACTGCCTGATCGGTATCCACCAGAAAACCTACTGACATAACTTGAATATCACCAGTAGCCACTACTGGTATTAGTTTACCATCTTGCTGTCGGGGTTCATGTACTGCTACACCAAGCATCGTAGGCTGACTGGGTCCATAAATATCAGCGTCCAGTACGCCAACACGAGCACCCATACGGCTTAAGGCAATAGCCAGATTGGCACTGGTAGTTGATTTGCCTACGCCCCCTTTACCAGATGCGACAGCAATGATATTTTTCACACCAGCTATGGTTTGGATACCTGTCTGCACTTTGTGCTGACTGATCTGTATTTCAATATCTATAAATAAAGGCGTATGACCAAATTCTGCGGTAATCGCTTCATCAATATGTTGTTGCAATACTGTTGCCAGGTGATTAACCGGATAGGGAAAAATCAACTTCAGATGGATACCATCCGGCGCACTTGTCACTGAATGGATTGCCTTTTCAGTGCCCAAAGTTCGATTGCTATCAGGAATGCTGATATTGTTTAAAAGGGCAGTGATGGATTGAGTGTTCATGCAATATATAAGTCCGCAACTTAGATTCTGGCGTATATTCTACCTGATTTAGCTACTTATTACTGAGTACAATTGTCTTACTGTAAGTTTAACCGGTAGAAAAATTAATTTTTTTCATCAAAATAATGCATAGGGGATGAAAAACCTGAAGGGTATTCGTTATCGTCGACCAGACTGGGTAACGGTGCTTTAGGCAGATGTCGGCGCGCAAATAATAATCGGATACATAGACCACTCGGATAAAGCAACAGGATGGCGACACCCAGATAACGCAAATTATGCCAGTCAATGACGTTTCGGCCCTGAAAAAGTGCCCAAATGGCACAAATCCATTGCCACCATGCAGGTAAACTGAATACTAAAATAATCATGATTGCTGCCATTCTGAGTGGCGTAAATGGCCAGGGTTTTTGTTCAGCGACCGCACGATTTAATGACATAAGAATATAAAAAGCACAACTGATCACCAGTACGATACCGCCATTAGTAATCACCTGTAGCCAACTAAATGCAATCTCGGGAGCTATCGGCAAACCGTTTGGTGCCATTCCGGTATTGTCTAACGTAATACTGGAACTGAGATTGAGGATAAAACCATATATCAGATCCAGCCATAATAATAAAATAGGCCAAGTATATTTAAGACGATGAAACATTGCTCAGATCATGAAAGCTAAAGACCACAGTTTACCCATTGCGTTAATCAGCTGTAAATATATTGTATGGCAAAGAAATAATGTTGAAAAACTAGAGATCATTACTCTGTGTCGATAAAAGGCGGATTTAGTGTCGAACTTTACCATGTATATTGATTGATCAGAATTTTCTTTTGATTAAATCCACTCTGCAAAAATAAGAAAATTTATTGATCGATTTTTTTTCTGGCCAGACATATGGCCACATGATTGTCATCAGCCCATTGAATTAAAATTTTCATTGGTTGCAGAAACGATAGCCCCAAAGTAGTTAAAGCGTACTCGACACGTGGGGGAACTTCAGCATAAATTGTTCTGGAAACATAACCGTCTTTTTCCAGTTTTTTTAATGTACGTGACAGCATTTGTCGCGATATATCACCAATCTCTCTGTGTAGTAAATTGAATCGTTTGGTATTGTGCTCCAGAGCCTGCAAAATTAACAAACTCCACTGATCACCGATCCGATCCAGTACATCGCGAATCGGGCAGGGATGGTCAAATTGTATTAATTCGTCTTTTGAAGGCTTTGTCATTTTAGTTCCGTTTTCTATTCAATATTGCTAATTAGTCACATTTCATTGACCTAGTTACATCGTTGTTACTTCTTGTTTTAACAGATTTTCATTGCTACCATTTAATTAGTCTATATTTTAGACTAATGCAATTTTATCAGATCAAAGTAAAACGATTTCATTTTTATCAGGGAGTTTGTATGAGCATAATAAAAAAAATTATTTTTATAACAATGTTTTTATTAGCATTAGCCGGGGCAGCAGTCGCTAATGACCAGTCATCACACCATAACGTTCAGGAAGAACAAAATCGTGCTACTGTGATTCGATTTTATAACCATTTTTTTAATAACCATCAGCTTGAAGAGGCATATAAAATACTTAGTCACGATTATAAACAGCACAATCCCTATGTTGCTGATGGAATAAAGCCGTTTATTTCCTATTTTAAAGAGTTTTTTAAGCAAAATCCGCAATCAAGTGCACGTATTGTGCGAACTTCAGTAGATGGTGACCTGGTGTGGTTGCATGTACATGCTAAAAATAATTTGCACGATCCGGGACGGGCGGTAGTGGATATATTTCGCGTGAATCAAGGCAAAATTGTTGAGCATTGGGATGTGATTCAAGATGTGCCTGCTACAACAGCCAACATGAATACCATGTTTTAAAGAAGGATATGATAATCGGTGCAGCGCTCTAGTAGCGCTGGAGCGCCATTCGTCATCGCCAATACCTATTACAATAGCTAAAGAGAAATGATTAGTCTGAACCACTATTTAAATCGTGTTCGGGTAGGATAAAAGATTAAAAAAAGCATGGTATTAATGAATGCAAAAGATGGCAAAAAAATGTGCTATTTTGCCGTTAATTAAGCACGTATCCTGAAATGAAAAATTGTGGCGCAAATGCGCAGAATAATGGGTCTGAAAAAATTAATCTGCCTTGGCTTAAGTGGAAAAATAAAAGCCAGTTAGAGCGCTAAGCAGTGATGACAGATAATTTTCTGCTTTATTTAAATTCTGATCACTAAAGCAAATTGTTTATATGTATTTGCTATTTAACTCATTAAAAAATAAAATTATTTTTGATTGTAGATATTGAAAGACCATGCATATTCGGCAACCATTACTATTCTAAACCGATAATCATTCAACAAATAAACACTGTATTCATTAGTATAAATTCATTTTCCTGAACAATTGTAAGAATAATAATACACTTGAATGTAAAATTTAAGTTAGAATAAAAGCTCCAATTAGTTATTTTCAGATTGAATCTAACAACTCTGATGATCTTCGACCTCTGATGGTCAATTTTATTTCCTGTATTGTAGAGAAACAGCAAAATGGCAAGAATTTTACCAGCCATAATCAAACTGGGTTTTGTGGCAATGGGATCTATTGCGATCTCAACATCAGTATATGCTTCTGGTTATCATTTGGGATTACAGTCAGTGACTGCGGTATCCACCGGAAATGCCGCCGCCGCAGAAGCGGCAGATCCCACTACTATTGTATTTAATCCGGCTGGTTTGACGTATTTAGAAGGTACACAACTAAACGGTAATTTGTTTCTGATCAAACCTGATATTAAATACCACAATGCTCGTGGCACATTTACCGACGGGTCAAATGTGCAGGGACCGCAAAACGGTAATATCTCTAATACCGTACAGGCAGTACCGCAAGTATATTTTTCCCATCAGATTAATGATAAATGGGCTGCTGGTTTAGGCGTTTATATTCCCTATGCTGCCAAAACGAATGACAGCAGTGATTCAGTTATGCGCTATAACGTGAATAAAACCAATGTGAAAGCAATTGATATTAATCCGGTCATTGCTTACAAATTAACGGAGCGTCATAGTTTAGGTGTTGGATTGATTGCCCAATATCTGCATGCGGAAATTCAGAAATATGCCGACTTTACCCCTGTAGGCAGTTCTTTAACGGGCATACCTTCTTCAGTACTGCATCAGGTAGCACCGGGAGTGTTTGATGCTCGTGGAACAGTAAAGGGTAATGACTGGGGCTATGGTTTTAACGCTGGCTGGTTATGGGATATCAATGATGATATTCGTGTTGGTCTGAGTTATCGTTCTAAAATCAATCATCGGTTGCATGGAACTGCCCGTTGGCAAGCAGAAGGTGCGTTTGCCCAAAAATACGCATCAATGCTCGATCAGTTTGGCTACAAACCAATTGAGGGAGCCAATGTACAGATTACCACTCCCGAAGTCGTATCCTTACATGGTATGTGGGCTGTTAATCCGCAATGGAATATTTTCGGTAATGTCAGTTGGACGCGGTCGTCCCGGTTGCATGATCTGGATATCAACTTTGAAAATGCTAAATCCATTGATCAGCATCACGGCATTACTGCCGATAAAACCCATATTTATCCCAACTGGCGTGATACGCTGGCGGTAGGTGTAGGAGCATCCTATCAGCAAAGCCCGAAGCTGCAATGGCGTGTTGGTGTCAATTATGATCAGTCACCGGTGCGCAGTTCTTCAACCCGCTTATCGACCATTCCTGATGGTAATCGCTGGTTATTTGGCGCTGGCCTTAAATATGATGTCGACAAACACAATACATTGGCTTTTTCTTATACTTATCTGCATATTCAGCAAACGCATATGAATCAGCAGGATCAGGGCTTACATGTTTCCAGTAATGTACGCGGTGAGGCCAATTATCGTTCTAATGCTCATATTCTGGGTGCCTCTTATAACTATAAGTTTTGATGATTATTATGATCAATTAATTTATGTTATTTAATTAGCTATTATCGATTAATTAAGTATGATTTCATTATTAATGGTCATGTTTTGTTTAATAAAATCTAAGCCAATGAAATTAATGAAATTTAACTACAATTTTGTCATAATTTAAAGTGAATTTGCTTTGCTTGGAAAATAATCTGTCGTATGATGGTTTGGCAGTTTTAGTTGGATAACACACTGTTAAGCAAGGAGATGTACATGAAACATCAAAGTTTACAAAATCCAAGAACCAAATACTATCATCAAGATTTTTCCAAGCAGCATCAGCCTGCACCAGGTTTGCAAAGCAAAATGGATCCGGTACCTGACTGCGGAGAAAAAAGTTATCAGGGGCATGAACGTCTGCATGGACGGAAAATTCTGGTAACCGGTGCTGATTCCGGTATCGGTCGTGCTGCAGCTATTGCCTATGCACGTGAAGGAGCTGATTTAGCATTAACTTATTTGCCGGATGAAGAAGAAGATGCCAAGCAAGTTGCAGAACTGGTAAAACAAGCCGGTCGCAAAGTGGTTTGTATTCCCGGTGATTTAAGTAATGAGCATTTCTGCAAGCAGCTAGTTGAAAAAGCACATAAAGAATTGGGCGGTTTGGATGGTCTGACTTTAGTTGCCGGTAAACAAACTGCAGTAGAACGTATCTGTGATATTTCCTCTGAACAGCTACGAAAAACATTTGAGATTAATGTATTTTCCTTATTCTGGGTAATACAGGCAGCCATGCCACATTTGCCTGAAGGTGCCACAATTGTGACTACCAGCTCTGTACAGGCCTATGAATCTAGTCCAAATCTGATTGATTATGCTTGCACTAAAGCAGCTATTGTAGCCTTTACTCAGGCCTTAGCCAAACAGCTGGCAGCAAAAGGCATTCGTGTTAATTCAGTTGCTCCCGGACCGATCTGGACTGCTCTGGAAATTACCGGTGGTCAACCACCAGAAGCTATTCCCAAATTTGGTCAGAGTGAATCTGTTTTGGGTCGCGCTGGGCAGCCGGCAGAATTGGCATCAACTTATGTATTCCTCATGTCTGATGATTCCAGCTATGTAACTGCTCAAGTTTACGGCATAACTGGCGGCATCAGACTGTAATGATCACTGGTAATTTTACCAATTCAGGCAGCAATACTTCTGACTCAGCATTAGTTGAATAACAAAAGTTTGTAGGCTTGAGAAACTGAATTCTGATTTAGCGGAATTCAGTTTTTTAATGGTGGTTGGCACCAGCACATAATTTTAGTACTAGACATCATCCAGAATTTTAAACCGCGTCTATGCGGACAACTTACTGTTTACCGTATTAAGGTAATTACCTCAAAACGAACAGTGCTTTCGTTGATCAATCAATAGCTATCGTTATTTCGGTAGCCAGCAATATCTGAAAAAACAAATATATTAGTCTGCCAAAGGTGCAATTAAAATTAATATTGTAAATTTACGTAAACAAATTACGAATTTTAGGTAGATAAAATTCATATTAATAAATTCTAATAATCATTTCTATTGTAGTAATTTGTTTTATTTAACTTTATTTGTCTAATCGTGATAAAAAAATTAAATCAGGATGATAATTGTTATTATTATAATTTAAATCATTGAATTTTAATATAAATTTAGTGGTATGATATTCAATAAAGCAGACAGAATTGGCAAACATAAATGAATAGGGTTTGTTCAGTGCAAAAGGGTAAATCATGACATCTAATCAAATAACAGTCTGACAAAAAATTGGCGTATCAAATATGCAGAAAATATTTAGCGGACTTTGAATAATCGGTGTAATCCGCAAAATTTGCCGATTCAGATAGGAATCATTGTAAATAAAATAAGTCAGATAAATTATTTTTCCGGCATAAATTGGTTTTGTTCGGCTTTGGCGCAAACTAAATAATGTCCGCAAACTGAGAAATTATTAAATCGAATTGTGATTGCATCATTTAACAGTATTAAAAAGGGATACAGCTATGGAAGGTAAGAAAGTTATTATAGATTGTTTAAACAGTCTGCTGGCCGGTGAACTGGCCGCCCGCGATCAGTATTTTGCCCATTCACGGATATTTGAAGATATGGGTTATATGAAATTATTTCAGCATATTGATCATGAAATGCAGGAAGAAACTGACCATGCCCACCAGTTTATTCATCGTATTCTGATGCTGAATGGTAAACCGATTGTGGTACCAGAACCAATCAATGTTGGTAGTGATGTCGTGAGTATGCTGCAAAATGATCTGGATACTGAACTGACAGTAAGAAATAATATTAAAGAGGCCATTAAATTGTGTGAGCAAGAGCAGGATTACGTTACCCGCCAGTTCTTGGTTACGCAGTTACAAGACACTGAAGAAGATCATGCCCATTGGCTGGAACAGCAATTACATCAGATTGAAGTAATGGGTTTAGAAAATTATCTGCAAAGCCAACTGTAAGAGGAGAATATGATGAAAGGCGATCGTCTGGCTTTACAGGCACTGAATAAGAATCTTGGTTTATTGCTGGTATCCATTAATCAATATTTTCTGCATGCGCGGGTGCTGAAAAACTGGGGTTTCGGTAAACTTGGCGAAATGATGTATAAGCACTCCATTCGTGATATGAAAAGTGCCGATGATCTGATTGAGCGGATTTTATTGCTGGAAGGGCTACCTAATTTACAGGAATATGGCAAAATTCTGGTCGGAGAAAATATTATTGAGATTTTGCAGTGCGACCAGCAAGCAGAAAAGGCAAAACATATTGCTTTAAGCGATGCCATTGTAGTTTGTGAGGCACAACTGGATTTTGTATCACGCGATCTACTGGAAAAACAGAAACATATTAATGAAGAATATCTAGACTGGCTTGGTACCCAGCTGGATCTGATTAATGAAATCGGTTTGCCTAATTATGCGCAAACAGCTCAGGCAGAACATACATCTTCTTAAAAGAAATTTTTTTACCGGTCGGTAGCTATTGAGCTGGTAGTTTACAATCTACTAAAGAAGGATATTTAAAAGGGCTTTATTAAGCCCTTTTGTTGATTAAATCAAGACGCAGATTGCGTTAACACTAAATTGCCCTGTTTGAACTAATAGCGTATTCAACTAGAATTTCTAAATCAAGAATAATTTTTATGAATCAATTTATTAGACGGCAACTGTGAGCACCAACATCCTGTAGTTTAAACCCATAAGCAGCGTTTCATTTTAGTTAGATCTTAAAATAGATTCGACCGGTTCAGATATACAGATTTTTATTCTCGTCAAAATGTTTGCTGAATTATTTTGACACATGCGAAAAATTTTATCTTTATCAATTGGTAATAAAAAATGTATCAATCACATGTAGTACCCCAAATAAATTGTCACTAGATTAGTTTTTGCACTTTTGACTGGCAAATGCAGAACTAAAATATGCATTTATCGTTTGCACAAAATTTTAAGTGGGCGTATCTACATTATCCCAATCTGCATTTTCAAAGTTGGTTAACCAATTAAATGCATAATGTCGCTCTTGAACAATTCCAGTGATGATAGCTGCTGGAGCTTGCTGGTGCTGACGATCGAATTCTCTGCCAATCCAATGTAAACGATAATGTAAATCCATTGCATCCAGCAGCCCTTTCACTGGTCTTAAGGTTACGGAAGATATTCCCTGTTTACTACAGTCCATCCCTTTTTGAACGAGTGACGTAACATCACAAATCGCATCTGCAAAAGCTAACTCAGATTGCCAATTTAATGCCCACTGTAACGGCAGTAATGCCTCATAGCGCCACGACATTTGTATGATTTCCTGTTCTGCAGGCTGTTTACTATTTATAAAAGCAAGTTCATTATTGGATAAAGCTGCAAAGCCTAGCGGACAGCGTTGTTTAAACGTCTGTGGATCAATCCTCTTATTATTTCGAAAGCTTTCTGCCTGAATACCGATTAGCATTAAAGCTAAAGCGCGCTCGGCAACTTCTTGTGGATTCCTGAGGATTACTTCAGATTCAGCAACCACCGGTGGCAGGCTTTTCGGGGTTTGTAAACCTAATGTTTTCAGATACTGCTCAGTGTTTGCTTTACGTTGTAATGCTTCAGAGGGATAAGGCATATCAACATTGATATCAAATTCACCATTGGGATACTGCAAAACTTCACCGGCAGGATTTCTAATCGTACCATCCGGCATAAACATAATTACATTAGCATTTTGTGCCCAAATGGCAAGTTCAGAGAAATTTTCTTCCTCGATTTCAAAAGAGAATTGATGCTTAACTTTTTGAATATGGCGCCACAGCGCATAACGACGCGCATTCATCTGCTCATCACCAGCGCTCAAGACAAAACCGATAAATCCGTCAAGATGATCTATGAATTCAGGATCAGCTAATCCACGCTGGTGTAAATGGTTGCATTGAAAATGAATAGCTGGTGGATTGGTTACCGTAGAGTAAGCATTAATTAGTATGGACATTTAAAATCGTACCCTTTTTCTGAATTTTGTTATTTATCACATAAAAATGATATTTTTCTGCTGGTATGATAAAACAATTTTTTATATTTTGCTCATTATAAATGAACCAAACACAGCTTTTTAAGACAAACTAAACAGGCATATATTGGTTACTAAAAACATATAAGTCAGATTAAATTTTGCTGGTTTATGAATAAATTGCATAGAGTGTGAAAATAAATTCTTTTTATAATCATTAATATATTTTATTCGGTGCAAGGAATAATACCTAGATGCTGCTTCGTGATAGTAATACCAATTTCAGCTTTTATTGTATAAGGTGAAAATTATTCATATCAGCTGCTAGTTAAATATTAATGAATATAAAGAGTACATAATTCATTTGTGTAAAATAACACATTGAATTTAAATAAATTGCTATTATGTGCTGTGGTTTTATCTATTAAGTTAATTACAATTTTTCTACAGCAGAGATGGGGAGTTTATTATGTCACAGTCCACAAATTCAAAAAATCATCATAAAATTGTTTTAGTCGGCACAGGTGCAGTAGGTTCGACTTTTGCTTATGCCTGTACACTTTTAGGTATTGGTCAGGAAATGGTAATTGTCGATGTTGCTCGTGACCGTGCTGAAGGTAATGCGCTGGATCTGACCGATGCACTTAAATTTACCGCGCCGAAAAATATTTATGCAGGTGACTATAAAGATGCTGCAAATGCTGATATCGTGGTGATCACTGCTGGTGCTGCACAGAAGCCCGGAGAGAGCCGGATTGATTTGATCAGTCGCAATTTGCAGATCACTAAGAGTATTGTCACCCAAGTGATGGATTCTGGCTTTAATGGTATCTTTCTTCTGGCTTCCAACCCGGTGGATATTTTGACATATCTGACTTGGAAATTATCTGGTTTTCCAGTGGAACGAGTAATTGGCTCAGGTACATCGCTAGATACCTCACGCCTATGCAAACAAGTCGCTGCATTGCTAAAAGTTAGCCCACAAAGTGTAAATGGTTATATGCTGGGTGAACATGGAGATTCTGGATTTGCCGCATGGTCGCATGTCTGTGCCGGTGGAAAAACCATAGCAGAGTGGATGCAGGCCGACAGCAGTATTACTCAGGCTAAACTGGATGATATTCAGAGTGAGGTAGTCAATGCTGCGTATGCAATTATTCGTCTGAAAGGCGCTACTTATTATGGTATCGGTACTGCTCTGGCTCAACACTGTAAAGCCATTCTAAATGATGAAGGTACCGTGTTACCGGTTTCTACGCATATTAATGGACAATACGGAATTAAAGACATCTATATTGGTACGCCCGCCGTGCTGGATCGTCGGGGTATTCGGCAGGTAATTGAAATTCCATTAAATGCCAAAGAACAAACGCTGATGGCCGCTTCGGCAGAAAAATTGCAGGAAATTATGCGCACTTCTTTTCCGTCAATCGGTCTGAAATATTAACTGCACGCTGGTTAATTTTTGATAAAAGTATGAAGGCAGCCCTAGGGCTGCTTTTAGTATTTTAATAATATACTGGCGGTAAAATACAATATATTTATTATTCACAAAATTTTTTTAGTAACTCAATACTGTTTTTGTCTGATTAAGTCCTTTAAGATATCGTTAGCATAAAAATTAGGCAAAATATTTTTATGTTAAAAAGCAGCGGTTCGCTTAGCTCATGTAAATGATATTTAGTCTAAATAATATAAATTTGATAAAGATATACGAAATTATTACGACTATAAAAATGCAATATTTACTAATATACTTCTAGATCGACTGGTTCATCATTATGATATAACTGAAACAGGCAATAATTCTTACCGGTCTAAAAATCCTTCATAAATTAGAGACAGATAATATATTTATATGCCATTAAAAGTGGTTCATTTTTGTTCGAGCACTTTGGTATATTTTTACATTAGCATTGGTAACTACTCATTTGAAAAGTTACTTCATTGTTCTATTCCCAGTATTTAATCAGAATAATAGTACTCTGCGACTGAGCAATCAAACTGAAAAACAAAAAATCTTTTATCAATTATTAATCCACGATTTATATCGTTATTAGTGGCTCATTTAAAAAACTTTAATTAACTAAATTCATTCTATTCAATATCAATTAGAGCTGTGCTGTTTTTTAGAAAGTATTCGATATTGTTAAACCCTCTTCTCTAGAATACACAGGCTATTCACCATAATTTCAAAATATCTGAGCCACGATTTCATGGCATTTAGAATCGTTGAGAGACTAACATTAAACTCTTTAGCTGCTTTTCTATAACACTGCCTTCTTTACTTATTGCTTCTATAATGACAGTATAATTTATTGTAAACTATACCAATATCATAATTATTGTTAATTATACTTACTTTAAGCTCTTCTGAATAATCTTTTTTATTGATTCATTTGCAAATTATTTCTTTCTTTTTAATAAGATCAGCAACGGCCATATCGTTACCGTTATCATCACGACTAATGTATAACGCGTTATAACTATATGCAGCGTCATATTGTTCACCGTTATAACGGTAATAAACAATTTGACGCTCTGCATTGCTATATCTAGCACTTGTAACAAAATCTGGCATACCGTTACAAGTTGAGTCTAAATTGTAATCAGGACCACTATAAGCATTAAATAATAGTTTGGGTTTCATATTGGGTTTTAATAAATAAATCCATGTTTCTGCATCAACTTGATTACCAAACGTTTTACATTGAGCAGTGAACAGGTCACCAATGTTCGATTTGCATAGATAAAAAAGCACATTAGTATGTGGTTTGGAATTATCCTCATCGATAGGATTATCTCCAAAATTTGAAAAATCTTTACTACCACAGTTATCATCAGTACTTAAACGCGCCACTAATTTTTTAATAACCAAATCCATTTTTTTATCATTAGATAAATCATCTATACTACGGCATAACTCCTCACTTGTTGGTGAAGGAGGGAGAGGGGGATTGACATACAGAGGGTATAATTGACTAATAATGGCATCCAATACTTTATCTAAACAAGCGGTATCCTTACATTGTGATATCAGCTTATTTTGCTTAACAATTTCTATATCTAAATTCCAGGGATCATTTACTAATGTAATAGTGGAATATTGAAGAAAGCGTGCCTTAAATAACTTATTTGCTAATGCAGAATTATTGCAAGTATTAGCTGGATATTTCGCTCTTTCCTCATCTACCATCCTAATAGTATCATCATCATTGTCACTATTAGGGAAGCCTAATAAGCTAATATCCAAACATGGACTAAGCAACAAAATTGTTGATAAGTAAGGAGGGGAAAGTTGATCAATACGAGGAATGGCTTTCTCTTGCTTAATTTGTTTAGCGTTAGCAGGAAAAGCAATTATCAATAAACTTAATAAATAGATAGTTTTTTTAAACAAGTAAACACCTGTTCTTGTATAAGCTTCCGGGAGTTCTTAGGTCAAGTTATTTGCTGCATTAGGAAACTTCATCTGTGTTAATACCGCTAAACAATTACCATACAGCGCAACGTTGATCACAACCATTTAAAGCCTTACTATAATAGTTATTAATTGCAGCTGGTAAATTAATCGCAGCAGATGATTCATATAAGTAGTATTTATCATGTACTGCAAATACAGTTTTTATAAATGATAAACAAAAATCCGTTCATTACACTATTGAGAATCTGGTACAGTTGACTGATTCAACGGCAATAAATTTACGAGTTAACACCAGATATTAAAGATTTATAAATTATCAAAAAACTAATTATTTTGAAAAAAAATATTGGGACATTGTATACATTTTATCTCAATAAAAGCGAGGCTATAATAATCAATCAGACAAATGTTCTAAAGGGTTTTAATAAAAAATATTTGATAAATATTTTTATGATTTAATATATAATTTAAAAAAAGATGACAATGTATATCTATATTCAGAACAATCCGAATTAAAGCCTCGGGGAAATAATGAAAATTATAAGAACGTTATTTCAATTGTAATTCTAACAAATAGTAGTTAGTTGGATGCGAGTAAATTGTATTGGTTTTTTTTATAATAAAGGCGCATGGTATTTACAAGTATGACTTATGCCGGATAAAATTATTACTGTTTGACTCCCTCTACTTAATTTTAAATGATATAAATATAAAAAATTTGAATGATTCGACATGTACCATTTACATGTTCACTTAAAAAAAGAAATGTCTTAAATGTTAATTGAATATAAATTTAATTTGTGGTTAATTGCGCTCGTATTCCTAATTTGGGTTGTATTTAGTTCGAAATGGTTTACATTTTTGGATAATCATACACCGCAACAAGCTAGAGATGAACATTTAGATAGTTTAAGATTTTTTTTAGCATTTTTTGTGGCTATACATCACTATGCAATGTGTTATGTGTATTTTCATGGGCATGGATGGACTTTTGAAACTATTGAAAATTATACGTTTGTTAAAGAAATGGGATCTTTTGGTGTTTCAGTATTCTTTATGATTTCTGGGTATCTTTTTAGTGGTTCTAAACCCAATTCGTGGTTGCAATTCTATAAAAAACGCTATTATCGTATTGCACCACTTTTTTTTCTTTCCTCAATTATTTGTATATTGATTGCTCTCTGGCTACAAAGAAATATTTTAAGAGATTTAGATATTCCTAGGATTTTAGCAAATCTCTATTTTTGGTTTGATGCTGGCATTTTGGGGGAGAAGCCACCTCTATTTGATTTGCCTGATTCGCATCTGATTAATGCAGGAGTGACGTGGACGCTATTTTGGGAATGGGCTTTTTATTTTTCCTTACCTATTGTCTGCTTGGTGCGTGATAAAATTGGTGTTAAAAAGCTTGCTTTAGCAATCATATTTATTAGTGTATATATGATTTATCCACACAAACCTAGCTGGGCTGTTTATATAGCACTTTTTGCTATTGGCGGACTGGTGAAGGAACTATCTAAAAAATTACAAATACCTAAGAATATATGCGATATAGGTATTGTACTCACAATAATATTTTTATTTTTCTCCCCAGATAGTCACTATAATATTTATTATTTGCCATTAATGGCTATAATGTTTGTTTTAATTGCTATGGGTGGCGATATATTTGGCCTATTGCGACAGAAAGCTTTTGCGCGCTTAGGAGCAGCCAGTTACAGTATTTATCTACTACACGGAATCGTCTGGTTCGGTATGAATAAGATTATTCAAGTACACCATCTAACATTAAGTCGTACCCAATATACATTATTAACTACAATAGTGGTGTTTATATTGTTAATGATTTGTACTTTTACCTATTATTATATTGAAAAACCATGTATTGAATTAGGTCGGCGTAAAATAAAATGGATTAAGGCAGATTCTCAGAGTTAATAAGTTAATAAATTGAAGGTTACATGGTCAATTGGAAATTGACATGATTATTATGCTCAATAAAATGGATCAAGCAGATTTATTGGTAAGGTTGATCATTTTTTCCACTTTTAATAATGATGCTATAAACTGATTCAAGAGCATTTTATATGAGTAAAAAAGATACTTTTACCCTCTGCAAGATTACAGGAAAATGAATTAAACGGAATTATTCTTGCTAATTTATAGTAAAGATGGCAACTATTTGTTAATTTTCACCAATGCCGCAAAAAAAATAATTTTAAAGAAAACAATATACCAGATACATTTTTTTAGATACAGTTTGCAGCAGGTGCCTGCTATCAAGATTGATGTTAAACCTGTAGCCAGAATGTAACTGGTCCGTCATTAATCAAGGCTACCTGCATATCGGCAGCAAATTGACCTGTTTGAGTAGGAATGTGCTGCTGGCATTGTTGAATAAAAAACTGATAAAGCCGATTTGCTTCGTCCGGCGCTGCGCCTTTGGTAAAACTTGGGCGCAAACCTTTTTGCGTATCCGCTGCTAAAGTAAACTGTGATACCACCAGAACTTCACCGTGCGCCTGCTGGACATTCAGATTCATTTTGCCTTCATTATCACTGAAAACACGGTAGCCAAGCATTTTCTCACATAAACGGCTTGCTTTTTGTTCATCATCACCTTGTTCCACACCCAGTAATACCAGCAGACCGTGTTTGATTTGTCCGATGATTTGCTCGTCAACTGTCACACTGGCTTGTTTTACACGTTGAATTAAAGCAATCATAAAAGGGTGCTCCTGTTGGGAATCAATTTTAAGATAATTAGGGCGAGTTGCAATTTGGTAAATTGATGTAAGTAATACTCTCATCAGAGTTATCTGTATCTTAACATAGTGCCAATCTTTATTATTAATTAAATAAAGTATCTTGCTGACAAGTATTGCTACTAATCGTGATTGGTAACTCAAAATAAGTTCCCATTAGCAAAAATTGATCGCCAGCATGTTTCTAGGTATTGTTGTCTGTGGATTATGTTTGGGCTTTAAAGTAGCAAGTAAAAAAATACCAGCAGGCATATGCTACTGGCAGAGGGCTTATAAGTTGGAATTTATGGTTTGGGCTGGGGAGTTTCCTCTTCAGATTCCTGTTGACTATGTAGAATATGCTGTTCTGCACTGTGCGCATCAAAAGGTGTATCGGTTGCCTCGTTATTACGCGGATCAAGTTCAGCGGTCATCGGGCCGACATTACCGGATACCGGAACATAGATACTGCGTTCAGTTAATGGTACTGAGGGTTGCATAAAAGCATAAATTGCTAGAATGGTGGCTATGATGGCATAAACGCTATAGAACCCAAAATGATTAAATAGTTGCATCAGTGTACCCATAATTAGTGGTGCAACTAACGAACCCAGACCATAGACAAATAACAGACAGCGGTTAACTTCGACGGTATTCATATTGGTTGGCAAGACATCATTAGCACGTGCTAGTCCCAGTGCATATAGTGGAAAGCCACTACAGCCGATAGCAAGTGCTATTGCACATTGTGCCCAGATATTGCCCGGTAAGCTAACCAGCAGAATCATACCTGTTATCGCTGCAATTGCTGCTACAGCAGCACAGCCAAAAATGGTACGGGCACGACCAAAGGTGTTGGAAAGCCAGGCGATAAATAGCTGAATGGTAAAGCCACCCACCATTGCTGAACCAAGAAACAATGAAACTTCGGGTAGGGTATAACCCAAACGCAGAATAAATACTGAACCCATAGTAAAGAAGCCGTTGATAAAGATACCGGCCATGAAACAAGACATCCATGCCAAAGGCAGGATCGACAGCACATGAGGCAGACTAATTCTTTCCCGATTGGGAATATCTGGTTGTTGCATTTTGGTCAGTCCAACCGGCAAAGTGGCAGTAATCACCAGAATTGCCGCCAGAGTAAAGATGTTGTTACTCGACATATTCAGGCTGAGCAACAACACGCTGGTGGCAGAGGAGGCATAATAGACAACCTCATAGAAAGCCAGAATTTTAGCGCGTGTCTGAGGTACACTTCGCGCCGTAAACCAGCTTTCCACAACCATCAACAAACTATAATGACAAAAACCCAATACAGCCCGTAGGATGCCCCAAAGCCACAGTTGTTCTACCATCAGATGCGCTAATGCCGCCATGGCGAACAGTGAACCGAAAACGCTAAAGCTGCGAATGTGGCCTACACGTGAAATGATTCGATGTGAAACGATGGCTGAAATGGTACCACCAATAAAAAAAGCAGCATTCACTACCCCGATGGTGATATTACTGAATCCCATCTGGGTTAACTTGATCCCGGCCGAGTTCAGAAACAGGCCGTAGCCGGAAAATAAAAAGAAAATAGAACCATACAGGGATAAAAATTGGCGACTGTGCATGATTAGGATATAGCAAATTTCAGAATAGCTAAGCCTGACATAAAACAGGTCAAAATGTAAAGAATGAAAAGCTCTGCACAGATAAATAACTGTGTAAAATAAAATAATTTATTTACTGAATTATGCAAATTATGCTTTTGTCTTCAAAAGTCTTGCTCTGCAACGGCTCATGGATGTGGCATTTTGACAGAATGTGAATAACAGGTTATAGCAAGAAATAAAATGATTAATTAAACCGGCTCATGGTAAGCAATATTTGCGTTTTCAACGACAACTACGTTTCGAAAGGTAACCAAATTGCGGGCGGTTTAAAGAACTTAGAGGATGATTATGACCGTATGATTATGTCAACCAGTAGCCATTTCTGTTTTTTGTTTAACGATAAGATAAAAATTATATTTCAGTTTGAGTTTTATCAATCCTAGTTGCCGCATTTCAGGCGAAGTTAAATTGCCACAAGATACGATTAGACCAGAATACGATAAAGTGTAAAGGGCTAACAAGATTGCTGCGTTCCTCATCTATGGATGACTTGATTGCTGATTTTACAACTACCAGTTTGTCTGCTAAGGAATATAGCTAGACTGAAAAGATTTGCTCATAATGCGGAAGATATTGAAATTAGCTACCGATCCAGTCACTTTAGCTTATCGTATTATTCAATCCGATGATGATTTCGCAAATTATGCTTTTAATATTTTTTGGCAGATGATTTTGCCTGATCCACAGGAAACTCAACTGAGTTTCAGGCTTGCTCGATTAAATTCATCAATGCTGAAAATTTCAGCTCAGTAACGTTGCTAGCTACTGAATATATTTTCAATTACTACTGTATTTATTTATCAGTATTTCGCAGTGTGCATAAATCGCTATAACTTAGTCATCATTATGCAATAAGCCATATGGTTTATTGCAGGCACTGCTTTGCTTGTACTGTCTTTTCATCGCTAAAGCATTGAACAATAACTAAATATATAAGCAGTAATTATATAAATATGTCTTTTTGGTATTTAGTTAAAGATTTAAATAATGTTAGATTGAATTCAGTTTCAGGCAGTTTAGTAATTAAGATAAATAATAAACAGGAATGATGTGATGTCTATAGGCAAAATTGTAACTTCAGAAGATGCGAAAGAAATTGGGGAAGACGGTAAATTTAATCGTCAGCATAATCACTTCACTACACCATTTGGTAATGAAGTAGGGATGTTACCGGTTGAAGCTGGGCGCTATCGCTTGTTATGGTCGGCAGTATGTCCATGGGCACATCGCTCGGTGATTGCGATCAGGTTGCTGGGACTGGAAAATGTTATCAGTATTGGTCAGGCCAGTCCGGTACGCACTATTAATGGTTGGGAATTTTCACTTGATGCAGGGGGTGTCGATCCGGTATTGGGAATCCGTTATTTGCCGGAAATCTATGCTAGATCTGATCCTGATTACAGCGGGCGAGCAACTGTACCGGCCGTGGTGGATGTAAAGCTGGGTAAGGTAGTGAATAATGATTATTTTAATCTTACCTATTATTGGGAGACCGCGTTTAAACCATTTCATAAACCGCAGGCACCGGATTTATTCCCAATAGATTTACGCAAAGACATTAAGCAATTCAATCAGATTTTGTTTGATGAACTGAATAATGGTGTGTACAAAGCTGGTTTTGCGCAGTCGCAACAGGCCTATGAAGATGCTTATCAGCTGGTATTTAATCGTTTAGACAAGCTGGAGCACCATTTAAGTCATTCGCGCTATCTGTTTGGCAATCAAATTACTGATGCAGATATTCGTTTGTATGTCACCCTGGCTCGCTTTGATGTTGCCTATTATGCGGTGTTTAAAACCAATCGGAATCGTTTAACTGATTTTCCCAATTTATGGGCATATGCTCGGGAGTTATATCAAATTCCGGCATTTGGCGACAGCACCGATTTTCAAAGTATTAAGAAGGGCTATTGGTTAGGCAGTCATGGTAACAATCCTTACGATATTCTGCCCTTAGGTCCGGATGTCAGTATCTGGCAGACACCGCACAACCGCGACAAGCAGTTCCCAGCGTAATGACCATTAGTGCAGGATTGTCAAAATGCCTAATATCATTGATGTGAAGTTAATTTTTACCCAAATCCCTGCTTTGTTGGCGTATTTACCGGTAACGTTATTCATTACGGTGCTGGCCATGCTGTTTGGAGTGATTCTGGGGCTGGGGCTGGCACTGATTAAAATCAACCGCATACCGGTATTAGCACAGTTAACAGCTTTGTTTGTCTCTTTTGTCAGAGGTACGCCATTGCTGGTGCAACTGTATTTGAGTTATTACGGTGTGCCGGTGTTACTTCGGTATGTAAATTATTTCTGTCACACCGATTTTAATATTAATTCTGTGCCTTCAATGTTATTTGTTTTGGTGGCTTTTTCGCTTAATGAGGCGGCTTATAACTCCGAAACTTTACGTGCTGCTTTGCAGTCAGTCAGTAAAGGACAGATAGAAGCGGCACAGTCGCTGGGCATGACTTATATGCAGATTTTACGGCGCATTATTCTGCCAGAAGCTTTTGTAGTAGCTTTACCTAACTTAGGTAATACCCTGATCAGCTTGCTTAAAGGTACTTCGCTGGCATTTGTCTGTTCGGTAGTTGAAATGACTGCCCGAGGAAAAATACTGGCTGGCAATAATTATCGTTATTTCGAAGCTTATATTTCTCTGGCATTAATTTATTGGTTGCTTACCGTCATCATTGAACTATGTGTCAAATTCTGGGAAAGGAAAATAGCTATTCCAACCAGTCCGAATATTCCCAGTTATCGCCGAGGTAAACTTCTATGATTCATGTTCGTGATCTTAGTCTTGCCTATCATGGTCACCCGGTGCTCAAGCAATTGAGCTTCTCAGTTAAACAGCATGAGATTGTTGCCATTATCGGTGCTTCCGGTGCAGGTAAATCGACTTTGTTGCGTTGCTTAAATTTACTGGAACAACCTCAGCAGGGGCAAATCAGTATTAATGGTATGCAGATCGATGCCGGCCAAATCAAGAAAAAAGAACTGGTGCAGTTTCGCCAACAGTCAGCCATGGTATTTCAGCAATTTAATCTGTTTCAGCAAAAAACTGCTCTGGAAAATGTTATGGAAGGCTTAATTGTCGTGAAAAAATACACTAAAGCAGCTGCTGAAACGATTGCTTTAGAGAAATTACGACAGGTCGGGTTGGAGGATCGGCTAGCTCATTATCCTAAACAGCTTTCAGGTGGACAGCAACAACGGGTTGCCATAGCCAGAGCTTTGGCTATGGATCCGAAAGTATTGTTACTGGATGAACCCACCTCTGCTTTAGATCCAGAGTTAGTAGGCGAAGTGTTGGCAACGATCAGACAGGCAGCGCAGGCTGGCAATACCATGATTTTGGTATCACATGAAATGAGTTTTGTGCATGAGATTGCAACACGGGTGCTGTTTCTGGATCAGGGTCAGATTATTGAAGATGATACGCCGGAACAAGTATTTGCTCAGCCCAGACATCAGCGCACAAAAGCATTTTTAGCTCGTTACCATGGTTTATCAGTAGTAGATTACCAGATATAAAAATTGGCGGGAGTAAGTGATGGAAATTATCGTCCAGCAAAATTGTCAGCATATCAACTGGCAACAAGTAGCAGAATTATTACAGTTTTATGGTTTAAGTGATTTAGACGCACCAACCCAGCAACTGGTTTTTAGCAGAAGCTATGCGGTGGTATTTCTTTTGCAAAATAAGCAGGTGGTTGGTGTAGGACGGGCGTTATCTGATGGTATTTGTCAGGCGGCGATCTACAATGTAGCAGTGGCCGAACACTTGCACGGTCAACAATTTGGTCGTCTGATTATCGATAAATTGGTTGAGCAGCTTAGTCACTGCAATATTATTCTCTATACTCACCCGAAAACGGTGAAATTTTACCAGCGACTGGGGTTTAGTCTGATGAAAACAGGGTTGGTGCATTATGGCGATGATCACCTTGAGGCCATGAGAGAAATGGGATTTGGGTAGTAATTCAGACAAGCAATTAGGTTGTATTTAAAATAGTAAGGAGAAAGAAATGGACATAAAACGGTTTTATACACTTTTGCTGGCTGGTATTCTGCTAGTGACCGGGTGTGATAAATCACAGCCACAAGAAGATAATGGCGGGAAAAAACATATTGTCATAGCCACATCCGGCTCACCCAGTCCATTCGTCACAGTCAATAAAAATGGAGAATTAAGCGGTTATGATATTGATGTAGCTAAAGCCATTTTTGCCGAGTTACCTCAGTACAGTATCAGCTTTGAAATTACTGAATTTCCCTCGGTATTAGCCGGTCTAGACTCAGATCGCTATCAGGTCGGTGCCAATAATTTTGCCATGAATGAGCAACGTAAAGAAAAATATTTTTATACCGATCCGATATTTCTTAATCAATATGTCATCGCCGTCAGAGCGGATGATCAAACTATAAAAGGTTTTCAGGATTTAAAGGGTAAATCCACCGAAACACCACCTGGACTGAACTATACCACTGCATTAGAAAATTTTAATCAGGCTAATCAGGACAATCCAGTAAAAATTCAGTACAGCGAAGCTGATCTGTTACCGGTATTACAAAATGTGGCTAATGGTAAATACGATTTTCAGCTGATTGATCGAGCTATGCTTGAATTGTTTATCAAGCAATATAACCTAAAACTGAAAGTAATTGAACTGAGCAAGGAAGATAATGTCCGTATTGGTTCGCCCTATAGTTATTTATTGGTTAGTAAAGGCAATCAGGGGGCAGAACTGACACAAAACATTAATCAGGGGATAAAGAAAATTATCCAAAATGGTAAGCTTGCTAAAATCAGTCAGCAATATTTTGGTGCTGATTATTCGCCCAAGTAATCCAGAATAATGGTTGTTCATTTGTAATTTATTCAGCTTATTGTAGTCAGTATTGAAGCAAGGTTAAATATACTTTTCAATACTGACTTAAATTTAGCAGATTATATTTATAAATTTGGGTCTTTTTGAACAACAAACGGTCGCAATGACTGTTTTATTATCAGTATGAAATTTAATGGATTTAAAAGTACTCAGTTCAGCCCAAAATATCATGTATTGCTGATAATGAGCTAAGATGGATCATACCTGATGATTTAAATGTCCTCTGCCAGTAAAGGCAAATTCTCTTCCCATTTATATTCCCTGATTGGCATTGGTCTAGTATTAGCAAAATATAGAACCAATGCCGGTTTGATGCCGTTCCAGTTATCGACAAATTCATACCTAATCAAGAACCCATCTTTGATAAGTTGCTTAGCTTTTGCATGATAATTAAAGTAGCTCATATTGTGCTATTAAATACCATAAAAAATCATCAGAGAAAAATAAAATCATTCAGCAATAGATTTTCCTCAGGCTGCCATTAGTCTGAAAACTACTGAGTATATATGCAGTATATAGCGGGTTATCTTATTAACCAAATCGTTGAATCTGATTGCATAATGAATAAACAGTTATGGTAAATTTCCAGATTCCGCACCATAAATTTATCACTTTGACTATCAATCAGCATTATTTCCAAATTAAAATGGTCATTATTTTCTTATTGTCCTGAATCGTAGCCAGAGCCGCCATGAGTTAAGCGGGATCGACGGATCATGCTTAATCCATGTATGTTCTCGTGTTGATAAAATGTTTGTTGTAATATCGGTATTGTATGTCGTTTCTTTTGGGAATCACATATTTTTTTCCGTCGTAGCGTAAAATAAATACATGCTTAGGTATACGCTTAAAATGTCTTTTCAGAGTGGTGTCAGAAAATAATTCTGCAGGGCCAATAGACCCTCTTTGTTCAGAAACAATAATATCCGCAAAACCATTAGTATGATGCTGGCTTAAGGATAGAGTGGTCATAAGGTGATCAAATTTAGGTGGCGAGTGCAGGTGTATTTGATCCTCATCTTCATTAAAAATAATATGTTTAACTTCAAGGTTGTTAAGAGCCCGCGTTAAATTTTTATTCTGAAAACTATATAAGTTGATATATTCGGCCATATACGGCGTGAGACCGTTAAAAATATGATTATAGAAAATACGAATGCCAAAAACGCTTACTTGTGGGTTCAGTTTATAGGACGTAGTATCAATACCAAACTCGACACGCCTGTCTATACTCAATTTGATTAACTCATTTTCTCTTTGTATGACATTTTTTTCCTTGTCACGCGCAATAACTTCACCACTTTGGCTATCGACCAGCATAACATCTAAATTAAAATTGGCATCAAGGATATCATCGTCCTTGGTAAGGAAAGCCACAATGGTTTTAGATGGATCAGCCGGCAAGACTTGACAATCGCTTCCTATTACTCTACGGAAATTTAATTCTAAATCATCCGGGTAGAATTTATCTCTTAAAGTAGACTCCAAGTCTCCACAGTTAGCGTAACTGAGAAATGGTATCCATAATAAAAAAAATGTATATAAATATTTTAATATTTTCATTTATGCAAATCAGCTCATTTTTTAAACAAAATTTAATATACAATAACAATTGCAAAGAGGTAAAAACTGGAATTGGTGCTACGGCGTAAATTATTAAAAGCATTTACCTGTATGGAAATGATCAAAATATGAATAAAACATATCAATATAATGTTTTTTCTCTTCTTTCAAATTTGTATTGTATGTCGTGTCTTTTTGGAATTACATATTTTTTTCCATCGTAGTGTAAAATAAATACATACTTAGGCGCACGCTTAGGTAGACACTCAGAATGACTATTTTCATAAGCATTAAATTCTCTTTTTTCAGAAACAATAATATCTGCAAAACCATTAGTATGATTCTGACTTAGGGATAGAGTGGCAATAAGCTTATCAATTCCATCTATCCAGTTCAGATGTATTGGATCCTTTTCTTCATTAAAAATAGAATGTTCAACCTCAAGATTGTTAATAACTCGCGTTAGATTGTTATTCTGAAAAGTATATAAGTTGAAATATTGGGCAGAATACTGAGTCATGCCGGATAAAATATAATCATAGTAGATACGAATGCCAAAAGCGCTTACTTGTTGGTTCAGTTTATAGGGCTCAGTATCAATATCTAACTGGACTAACATATCAGCACTTAAATTGATTAACTCATTCTCTCTTTGTATGGCATTTTTTTCCTTTTTACGCGCAATGACTTCGCCACTTTGGCTATTGACTAGCATTACATCTAAATTAAAACTGGCATCTTTTATACCATTATCTTCAATAAAAACCACAATGGTTTTAGATGGATCAGCAGACCAGACTTTACATCTGGTGATGTTTAATCCTGAATCCTGATAATGCGGGTAGAATTTTTGTTGTAAAGTGGAAACCAAGTTTTTACAGTTAGCGTAGCTAAATAGAGGTATACATAATAAAATAAGTGCATATAAATATTTGATTGTTTTCATTGCACAAGCTGGAAATTTATTAACAATAATTAAGTTTACACTTGTTTTTGCAAAGATGTAAAACATTGGAATTCGTGCTGCTACTACATTAAATAGACAGTTAAATTATCTGTTTACTGTTTGAATAACTAGGTCGTATAAATATTTTTTTCAGAGTGATTACTTTAGTTCAATGGGGTAAATTCATTGTTATTTAGTTGATAGTAATACATTTAAATAAATAATTAACTTATATTTTTTACAAAAAAGTGGTATAAAAATGAATATTAATTTAGTTTTGCTGCGAATGTTTTGTTTGTTAAGTGTGACCACAACAGGGATGGCTGCACAAGCCACAGAACATCAGAGTGATACGAGTATGTCCGGGAGGAAAAATAAGGCTGCTGCAAGTTCTGCTCAGGTAACAAAAAAGAGAATATCAGTTAGTAATACAATATCAACCTGCAAACAAAACTATTTTGGTACTTATATACTATTAACTGAGAAACCATGCGCTGGTGATTTTCATCAATTAATGAAAATGGCGGAGAAAAACAATAATTTTGGGAAAATTAAACCACAGCAGGTGTTAAATTATTTACAAACGGCCGGTTTTATTGACGCTCAGACTGGTCAGATTAAGCTGGAGCAGTATGGATTACCAGTAGTTAAATTATATTTTGTTTGGGAACATGATCAGCCATTATGGATGATATTTCGACTAGACAAGACTGAAGAAGCTAATACGAATACTCCTGCTGACTTCAATGATCCGCCTTTCTATCCGTTATTTACGGTAATGGATGGAAACAGCGGAGATGTACACACGATTGACTCGGTTAAGAATGCACATCTTGATCCACAAACTTATTTTGCTAAACTATTAAGAAAGCAGTTTTTATGGCAAAACATCAGCGTGGAGGAAAAAAAGATTATTCTGCGCATTCTTACCGAGATGAGAAATGCTGTAGTGGAAGAACTGGCCAGTGCCGCTATTGAATCAGAGGATGAAGCATTAATTAATGCTGGTCTTGATGTTTTGCGCTTTGGTGACGTACCACAATTGGAATCTGTCAATAAAATTATGACTGCAAACAGCAATCCTAAACTGCGCATTCGCAGTGCTCAGGTGATGCAGCAAATCGGACACAATAATCCTCTAGCTCAGTCTATTGTCTTTTTTTATATTAATGAGGCGTTAAGACAAGAAAAAGATTCCAAAGTCATCGAGGCCATGATCGTGACTATACAGAATTTATATCATAGACAATATGGTTTAAGAGCAGATCAAAATGGTCATATATCCGGTGATGTGGTAGCAGCCAAGCAAAAATGTTTGCAGGATCTTGATGAATTTATTCATTCAAAAAATAAGAAAAACCAATGATAAATTATGGTTACTGGCAAACCAGTGCTGATTTTAATCAGATAAACAATATATTTTCCAGCAAACATTGTACGCATTGATTAGGGGGTACATCAGACAACCGATAAGCCGGGTTCTGTCTTGGACAGTCATTCATCTGGGCGCTACATTACTGTAGCGCTCAAGCGACCTACCCGAATACTCAGCGAGCAGCGTCATCGTATTCTGTTTGGTCTTGCTCCAAATGGGGTTTGGCCTGCTACACGTTGTTACCAACGGCACGGTGCGCTCTTACCGCACCATTTCACCCTTACCTGTGCTGTATTGACAGCCATCGGCGGTCATGCTTTCTGCGCCACTTTCCGTCGCCTCACGACGCCCGGCTGTTAGCCGGCATTCTGCTCTGCGGAGCCCGGACTTTCCTCCATGCACATAGAAATGCACAGCGACTGTCTGGTTTACTGATGTACCGGTCTATATTTTATCACATTTCACCACATCAACAGTTTTACATCACGGAAGTTGTATAATGATTTCTTTTATCATATTCTTGTGTCGGGCATATTTTAATGTCTGTACCCATGCTTGACCAACCAGAAAGTTCAGACGTATGTTATTTAATCGATTCTTTTCTTGGTTTGAAAACCGCATAAATCCTTATCCGGATGCCTTACCGCAACCGCCCAAGAAAGGTGTTTTACCTTTTGTGTGGAGCTGCCTTGACGGGGTAAGAGGATGGTTATTGCTAATGATCATCATGACTATTGGTACAGGTATTCTGGAGGCGTTGCTATTTCGGTTCCTTGGTACAGTAATTGATTGGCTTGGCGCATATTCACCGGCTCAGTTGTGGCCTAATAAAGGTCATGAACTTTTGTTAATGGCAGGCGTACTGATATTCAGTATTGTTTGGTCTTTTTTGTCTTCTAATGTCCAGTTTCAAACTTTACAGGGTACCTTTCCAATGCGGTTACGCTGGAATTTTCACCGTTTGATGCTCGGACAAAGCATGGGTTTTTATCAGGACGAATTTGCAGGCCGGGTGTCTGCGAAAGTAATGCAGACTGCTCTGGCTGTGCGTGATACGGTGATGTCTGTCGCCAATATGCTGGTGTATATACTGGTGTATTTTGTCACCAGTGGCATCATACTGGCCGGTATGGATAGCTGGTTATTGCTGCCGTTTATCATGTGGATTGTGTTATTTTTGTTGGTATTGAAATTTCTGATCCCGAAATTATCCCGCACGGCACAAAAACAAGCAGATGCACGTAGCCTGATGACCGGACGCATTACTGATGCTTATACCAATATTTCTACCGTTAAATTATTTTCCCACAGTGCCCGCGAAGCTGCTTATGCTAAAGCATCTATGCAGGAGTTTCTGGTTACTGTCCATGCGCAAATGCGTCTGGCTACTTCATTGGATAGCCTGAGTACTGCTATTAACACATTATTAGTAGTCGGTTCTGCCGGTCTGGGTATCTGGTTGTGGATAAATGGACAGGTAGGTGTTGGTGCGATCGCAACTGCCACTGCTATGGCTTCACGTATTAACGGATTATCAAGATGGGTAATGTGGGAAAGTGCCCGTTTGTTTGAAAATATAGGTACTGTTGAAGATGGAATGAATATTTTGTCTCGTCCACAAACTATTTCTGATAAACCTAATGCCTTACCGTTAAAAGTAGATCATGGCGCGATTGATTTTGAACATGTGAATTTTGCTTATAGTGCCGATAAACCTTTATTAACCGATTTTAATCTGCATATTCGTGCAGGTGAAAAAGTAGGTCTAGTTGGTCGCAGTGGCGCAGGTAAAACTACATTAACCAATTTGCTGCTACGTTTTTATGATGTGCAGGGTGGGCGCATACTGATTGACGGACAGGATATTCGTGATGTTACTCAGGATAGCCTGCGTGCTGCATTAGGCTTAGTGACTCAAGACACATCTTTATTGCATCGTTCAGTTCGCGACAATATTGTCTATGGTCGGCCAGATGCTACTGACGATCAGATGTATGCAGCTGCAGAAAAAGCGGCAGCCGCAGATTTTATTCCAACACTGAGTGATGCAAAAGGACGACATGGCTATGATGCACATGTTGGGGAACGTGGCGTGAAATTGTCTGGTGGTCAGCGACAACGTATAGCCATTGCCAGGGTCATACTGAAAGATGCGCCGATATTATTGCTGGATGAGGCCACTAGTGCTCTTGATTCGGAAGTTGAAGCAGCTATTCAGGAAAACCTCACTCAGCTCATGCAAGGTAAAACAGTAGTTGCTATTGCTCATCGACTCTCTACTATTGCCGCCATGGACCGATTAATTGTGATGGATAAAGGGCAGATTGTTGAGCAAGGTACACATAATGAGCTTTTAGCTAAAAACGGTGTCTATGCCATGCTGTGGCAACGTCAGAGTGGAGGATTCTTACCAGAAAGCTGATTGTAACGATCTATACATAAAAGACTTTTCGTTAGCATATAATCGTTCTAGAATAACGTTGTTATCTAAATAACATTATTATATGAAGAAGAGGAATCAAGATGGATACACCTAACCATTCAGCACTGGTGCAGCAACTTAAGAATATAGTTGGTCAACAGCATACCCTGACTGATCCCGCGCGCACTCTGCCTTACCGACAGGGAATACGATTTGGTGTGGGTGATGCTCTGGCTGTTGTACTACCGGGTACACTGCTGGAGCAGTGGCAGGTCTTAAAAGCCTGTGTTGCTGCGGATGTCATCGTTATTACGCAGTCGGCTAATACCGGCTTAACTGGTGGTTCCACGCCGGATGGCAATGATTACGATCGACCAATTGTTATTGTCAGTACGCGCCGTCTGGATGGTATTCAGGTTATTGCTAATGGCGAACAGGTGGTATGCTTACCCGGCAGCACTTTATTCCGGCTAGAAAAAGAACTGAAAAAATATAATCGCGGCCCACATTCGGTTATTGGTTCATCGTGTATCGGTGCCTCAGTAATGGGAGGCGTTTGTAATAATTCCGGTGGAGCGCTGATTCAACGAGGCCCGGCCTATACGCAAATGGCGGTGTACGCCCAGTTAGATGAACAAGGTCAGCTGCACCTGATCAATCATCTGGGCATTGAACTGGGCGATGAACCGGAAACAATCCTACGGAATCTGCAAAACGGGACTTATACTGATAGCGATATAAAACGTGATGCTGGTTTGGGACATGACCATAGCTATCGCGATCATGTGCGTGAAATTGATGCGGATACGCCGGCACGGTTTAATGCGGATCCGGCGCGCCATTACGAAGCCTCAGGCAGTGCCGGACGATTAATGGTGTTTGCCGTGCGTTTGGACTCATTTCCACTGGAGAAAAATACTGCTGTATTTTATATCGGCACTAATGATACACACGAATTGGACGATATTCGTCGGCATATATTAAGCCAGTTTACCAATTTGCCCGTGTCTGGTGAATACATGCATCGCGAAGCTTTTGATATTGCGGCGGTGTATGGCAAAGACATCTTTATGGCTATCCAGAAATTTGGTACTGATGCCATGCCACGTTTATTTGCCTTTAAAAATTTTATCGATCGTACCATTGCTAAAATTCCTTTTCTCCCGAAAAATTTCTCTGACCGCTTTGCCTTATTTGTGTGTAAATTATTGCCGCAGCATCTGCCCCAGTCAATTCGTGACTATCGCGACCGTTACGAACATCATTTAATTTTAAAAATGGCTGACGATGGTATTGCCGAAGCAGATGCTTATTTAAAAGATTATTTTCAGAATAAACAAGGTAATTATTTCCGTTGTAACGCAAAAGAAGCAGAGGCAGCCATGCTGCATCGTTTTGCTGCAGCTGGTGCCGCAACAACCTTTCGTAATGTTCATAGCGATAAAGTAGAAAACATCGTTGCTTTGGATGTTGCATTGCGCCGTAATGACAGTAACTGGTTTGAAACTTTGCCCGAAAGCATCAATCAGCACTTTATCCATAAAATGTATTATGGCCATTTTTTCTGCCACGTTTTCCATCAGGACTACATTGCTAAAAAAGGAACCGATTGCAATAAGGTCGAAGATGAAATGCTGGTATTACTGGATCAGCGCGGAGCGCAGTATCCTGCTGAACACAATGTTGGTCATTTATATCATGCTAAACCGGCATTAAAACAATTCTATCGACAGCTTGATCCGACCAATAGCTTTAATCCGGGTATTGGTAAAACCTCTAAGAAGAAATACTGGGCGTAAATTAAACGTCCATCATTTATTAACTGACCGCCGGCAAATCATGTCTGGCGGTTTTTCTATATGCTTAAAAAAATAGATTAATTATTCATATATGGCATTGATTAATTAGAGCAATGTATAGCAGCAATCAAATTCTCTATCCAAACAGCTATCTAAAACAATTTAACCAGACATAGCGAATACAAGTATTAAATTGGTAGCTAATTAAAAAATTCAGAACAAATAGGAAAAATCTCAAAATCGATTTTCTTATAACTGCAATTACATTTGCTGTTTTAATGACATTTTAATTGTTGTCACAACATATATTATTCTTTTTCTAAAATAACGGATCTGCATTCGTTTTATCCATTATTCCATTAGATTTTGCTGAATTCGAAACTGCTATAATAGTAAAAATATTTTTATTTTCGTTCTAGCAATACCATCAGCAGTAGTAACCCTAGCCGTGATTTGTGCTTTTACTTGCTGTTAAGAACTCAGCACGATGATTTGCATTAGTGCTGATTGGTAATACTTAATCTCAAGCTGCGAAGGTAAACGCTAACAGATAAATTCCGTGTACAATATCACCGATATTAGCCTGCTTACAGCAGGCTTTGATTTATCAGTTCAGATAAATTGTAACAGTGACAGAACAGACGGCTTGCACTACCATTGATAGTAATGTTCCTGTTTACACGGGACGCAATAAGGATAATGGATACAATGAAAGATACCCATAGTAGTATCAATGAACAGGAACAAATCCATCTGGATACCGATCACATTTGTGAATTGGTGGCCGTATTGTTACCTGTTGCTGAAGATATCCATTCTCATAACCAGACTTCATTACAAACAACAGAACAAAAACAAGCTTTACAGGAACTTATTGCCGTATTACATGATCTGCACCCGGCGGATGTAGCCACACTACTGGAATCCTTACCATTAGAAGAACGTATGCTGGTGTGGAAACTGGCTGCACCTGCTGAAGATGGAGAAGTATTACTGGAAGTTTCTGATCCGGTTCGGGAAACATTAATCGAAAACATGGAACAGCGGGAACTGTTAGCTGCTGTTGATGATTTGGATGCAGACGAACTAGCCGAGCTAGCACCGGATTTACCCAGACAGGTAGTGTATGAAGCACTAAGCAGCCGTGATGAAGAAGAACGGGCACAAATTGCGGCGGCAATGTCGTTTGAAGATGACCAGGTTGGTGCCCTGATGGATTTTGAATTGGTCAGCATTCGTGCTGATGTCACCTGTGAAGTGGTTCTGCGCTATTTACGGCGTTTCGATCGTTTGCCAGATCATACTGACAAAATTTTTGTCGTAGATGAAGAAGACGTTTTACAGGGTGTACTGCCCATTCGAAGCTTATTAGTTTCAGATCCGGAATCATTAGTTTCTGATGTCATGGCCGATGATGTGGTTACTTTCCGTCCAGAAGATGATGTAGAAGAAGCTGCTGCGGCATTCGAACGTTACGATTTGGTTACTGCACCCGTTATTGATGATAACCGAAAACTGATTGGTCGTATTACCATTGACGAAATGGTAGACGTGATCCGTGAAGAATCCGAAACAGATATGCTGAATATGGCTGGTCTGCGTGAAGAAGAAGATTTATTTGCGCCCGTCGTAGATTCAGTCAAAAACCGCTGGATCTGGTTAGCAGTGAACCTATGCACCGCCTTTATAGCCAGCCGTGTTATTGGCATGTTCGAACATTCAATCGAAAAAATCGTTGCTCTGGCAACATTAATGCCTATTGTTGCCGGTATAGGTGGTAATTCCGGTAATCAGACCATCACCATGATAGTGCGTGCCATGACTTCCGGGCAAATCAGTAATAGTCAGGCAAAGCGATTACTGCGTAAAGAAGAAGGCGTGGCTTTAGTCAATGGCCTAATTTGGGGTTCAGTAATGGGTATAGTATCCTATTTCCTTTACCACAGTATTGGTATCGGGCTGGTTATGGTTGCGGCGATGACACTCAATCTATTACTGGCTGCCACCGTAGGCGTGCTGATTCCGGTATTGATGCAAAAAGCTGGTCGTGATCCTGCCCTGGGTAGTAGTGTATTGATTACCGCTGTTACCGATTCCGGTGGATTTTTTATTTTTCTTGGACTAGCTACCCTGTTTTTATTATAAATCCAGCTTTACATCTGAATTATGCATACCGAAGAGACAGCCACAATCACGTCATGGTTACAACAATGTGGTCTACCACGTATAGAAGGGCGAATGTTGATACAACATCTTCTTTCGGTAACCCATTCATATCTAATTGCCCACGGCTCACGTAAACTGAGTTTGCCGGAGCAACAATGGCTAAATCAGCAAGCAGCACGTCGCAAAGCCGGTGAACCACTGGCCTATCTGCTTGGCTATCGCGAATTTTATGGACGTTGCTTTAAAATTTCAGATGCAGTGCTGATTCCCAGACCAGAAACAGAACATTTGGTAGAGGCTGCTATAAGTCATCTTCCTCAAGGTGGCTGTATATGGGATCTGGGGACTGGTAGTGGTGCCATAGCTGTTACCATTGCCTGTGAGCGACCAGATGCACAAGTATGGGCGACAGACATTAGTGCAGAGGCGCTGGCAATCGCCAGCGACAATGCTGCTAACCTTAATACCAGCATACAATTTGGTCAGGGATCATGGTTTCAGGCGCAACCACAACCAGCAAAAAATAGTTTCGATGTTATCGTAGCAAATCCGCCATATATTGCTGCCAATGATGAGCACCTACAGCAGGGAGACCTGCGATTTGAACCTCAACATGCCCTGACCGATTATCATAATGGTCTCACTGCATTAGATACCATCATTGCGGGTGCACCGGCTTATTTACGTAATAATGGCTGGTTACTATTGGAACATGGTTATGATCAGGGACGAGCAGTGCGGGATTGTTTAACACAACTTGGCTTTGAAAAAATTCAAACACTACTGGATCTAGCTGGGTTAGAACGAGTTACCATTGGACAGATTAAACACTTATGTCGTTCACCGACCAATAAACAGTGAAATAAAAATACCGCAGCATAGAGACTGCGGTTATTATATGACTATTATTTTGGTCAGATTAATGACTGAAATATCCTTAGCCAAAAAGACTAATTAAATAATTGCAAATATTCAGAATCAACTGAATAAAGGGATTTATTACAAAACCCAGCAGACCAGAAGCCATTAGTAATAAAATAATCCAAGCACCATATGGTTCCAGTTTGCGGTACTGCATAGATGCCTTTGCTGATAAAAAACTATCAACAAAACGTCCGCCATCCAGAGGCGGAATCGGTATCAGATTCAGAACACAGAAAATGGCATTAAACTTAATCCCGAGAACAGACATAATCTGCATTGGTTTTTGAAAATATTCAGGCATCCATAAACTGCAAATAAAAATCAGCGTCCAGCCCAGACACATTAGCAAACTGGCAATGGGACCTGAAATAGCCACCATGCGCGCACCCATACGAGGATTGCGGAAATTTCGCGGATTAATAGGCATTGGCTTGCCCCAGCCAAATATAAACTGTCCGTTCGATAGCAGAAACATAATCAGCGGTAAAACAATCGTGCCAATCAAATCAATATGTTTTAATGGATTAATGGTCAACCGCCCCATTATCTCAGCTGTGCGGTCACCATAATATCTGGCCACGTAACCAGAAGCGACTACTGTAAAAGTAATCGTTAATAAAATGGGTAAAATCGCCAGAAACAAAATAGCGAAATCAAAATTCTCCAATGGGATATCCTTCAAACTATAAAAAGCCGCAAACTAACTATAGTACCAGTTTGCAATTTATAAACCAAGTATGGCCGTATCACCTTTACCGGCACGAATCAGCGAGATTCCGTCAGTCATATCCACTACCGTAGTCGGCTCAGTTCCGCACCAACCACCATCAATTACTAGATCTACCGAATGCTCCAGCTGATCGCGAATTTCGTAAGGATCCGTTAGTGGTTCCTCTTCATGTGGCAACATTAACGTGCACGATAACATTGGTTCACCAAGATTTTGCAGTAAAGATAGAGCAATACGGTTATCTGGTACACGCAAGCCAATCGTTTTGCGCTTCGGATGCAACGTGCGTGCAGGTACTTCCTTAGTGGCTTGTAAAATAAACGTATAGCTGCCGGGCGTGGCCGCTTTAAGTAATCGATACTGACTATTGTCAATTCTGGCATATAAGCCTAACTGGCTCAGATCATGACACATTAGTGTCAAATGATGCTTCTGATCAATATCACGAATACGTAAAATCTGCTCCATGGCTTGCTTATTACCCAGCTGACAACCAAGTGCATAACACGAGTCTGTCGGATAAACAATAACCCCGCCTTTACGAACAATATCTGCTGCCTGATTAATCAGGCGCTCTTGCGGATCAGTTGGATGAATTGCAAAAAATTGTGCCATGGAATCACTCCTTATTTTAATCTCATCATTATTCAGCTTAATTATTATAATATTAGTCCGATTTGCGAAAATTAAATTACACAGCCATAAAAATAGTTAGCCAAACCCTTAAAAAAGTATTAGCAAAAAAATATTAAATATAATGGAAAAGGGTTTATTTGCAGTTGATATTGTCAATAAACCAACCAATTTATCGCCTTATTCGGATCTCAATTCTCAGGAAACAAATTTAACACGCAGCAGTCACAAGAAATTTAAACCATGTACCATTGCCGGAAAATTAACATCCGTCAGGGAACTGGTAAATATGCAAAATGATGAGCAAATTTTGAGAAAATAAATAAAGCAAAAATTTTTAATTCTGTTTTTTCAAATAAGGAATTGCTATGAAATATAGATAGTGCTGTTTTTGTTATTAGAATTATTTTTTTACCATGTACTGGAATAGGCGCAGCAAAATCGAGAATTGATTGCTAGACACATACTTGCAGGCTATATGAATTGAACCGCAACTCCAAAGGGAAAAGTACTTCATCACAAACCTATTAGTGGTTTGACGGCTATGTTTCCAGCAAATACACAGCATTTACAGAAGATGTATTGCTTAGTCTTGAGGAGCAATTTAGTGTGGCACATACTAATCTTTGCTCTCCAAGCGCGAAGATTTTAATGAATTAAGCAGAGTACCGGCAAATCTATAGTCGTTTAACACTATTTTTAATTGTCTGACAGCCGAAAATACATATGTAACAATTCTGTGATCGGAAAATTTCTGGATCGATGTTCGATGATTACCAGATGCTTATGTAAAAACAGGACCTGAATGGCTTTAGTAGCTATACAGGTTCTGTTTTAGAAACTGGTTTGAACAGTTTATTGAAACTAATGTCTAGTTTGAATCCTATTTGGGACTATATGCATAAACAGTACCATCCTGCCATGTGCCTATATAGTAGCGATTATTATGTAAAGCCAACGCTACTGCACCTGGTAAAGAGGTAACTAAATTACTTACCCTGCGGTTTTTAATATCAACGGTACGTACCATATCAGCGCCATTATCAATCACAGCAACAACATTTGGTGAAACGGTGACAATACCTACCCCCGGTCGGTTGAAACCGCTACCCAGTTCTTCTTGCCGACCATCTGGCCGAACTAAGGTCAGGCGACCACTATACTGAGAAACAACCAAACTTTCATCCGGTAACTGTGTTACACCAACTGGTGTGGATAGACCGCGTGCAATAATTTCTTTGCTGCCCTTATTTAAATCAAGAGCCACAATTTCTCCGGTTGAGCGGTTAGTAATCAGCAATTTTCCTGAATTGGAAATGGCAATACCTGTCGGGGTATGGTAGCCATCAGAAATTTTTTCAGCTTTGCCGTCAGCAGTGATTTTGAGAATATAATCATCACTATATGATGATACATAAATATTATCTTGTGCATCAATCACGATGCCGGCAGGAGCGGAAATATTGGAATAAATCGTTTTACGCTCTCCGTTAGCTGTTATTCTAGTGATTGAATTGCCAGACCAGTTGGTAACATACATGGCCCCTGAGCTATCAAAAGCAATACCTGTGGGCGCATTAAAAGAAGATGCTACAGTGGTTAATCCGGCAGATTTATCTGTTGATGCTTTGGATGAAGTTGCTCTAGGTGCAGTTGCTCCGGTTGTTGAGTTGGCCATATCTCCCTTTCCGTATAAATATAAAATACATAAAGCAAAACAAGCAAAAGTTATGGTATATAAAGAGATTTTTTTCATCATGAGTATCCTAAGCCAGTACAGCTATTTTCTGGACAAGTTCAGAAATAAATGATTCATAATTTGCCATCATCATTCTCTGAAATTTAAATGCATAAATGGTGCTTGAGTAGAACCTAATAAAAGCATATATAAAAAACAGAAAATACAGAAATACGAAATTAGCGATATAAAATAAATATCAAAGGCGAAATTCAGCGATAACAAGAATATGCACATATAGTTATTTCACAGATCCAGCCTTCAGATACAGTATTCTCTGATTACTGATACTGTGTTATTTCTTTATTTGACAATAACTACTATACCGTAGTGAACTAACGACAATATGGCACTGATGATCAGCTAACATGAATACAATTAATTAAAATATTTGACTCTATGTAAAACATCATTTACATTGCTGTACTCTTCAATCTATCAACACTGCAACGGAAAGGAAAAGTTATGTTTGTACTATCAGTTCCTTGCAGGTCATTCCAGGGTTAATCATCTCCTGATCCTTGGCTACGGCCTGCCAATTTATTATTCAGCATGCAAATCCTGTTCATCTCGCATGAATATGGCTCACTATTGCCTGCTCATTATCAAAATTAAAATAATTGGAATGGATCAGAATGGGCAATTCTATTCAACGGTTGGCTGACAATATTACTCTGATAACTTCACCAGAACTCTGGTTGGAAGGCGAGGCCATCCGACAACTACAAACTACAGCAACATTGCCAGGTATCAAGTACGTAGCTGGTATGCCAGATCTACACCCTGGTCGTGCTTGTCCGATAGGCGCAGCTTTTTACACTATAAACTATCTTTATCCTGCCTTAATTGGTGGTGATATTGGTTGTGGAATGAGCTTATGGCAAACCACGGTAAAAATCCGTGCTATGAATCAGGCCAAGCTGGTGAAACGGTTTGGTAATATTGACCAGCCACTATCTGCGTCGGAATGTATCGATTTATGGCCGGAAATACGACCACTTAATGATCATGCCTATGCTTGCGGAACTATTGGTAGTGGCAATCATTTTGCCGAGTTGCAAATACTGGAAACGATTTATGCGCCGGAAATTGCGCAGCACATCAGCCTGAATGCTCAGCATTTGCAATTGATGGTACATAGTGGCTCACGTGGTTTAGGCGGTATGATTCTGAATGAACATACGCGCCAGTATGGCCATCAAGGCTTACTCGCTGATAGTACTGCCGGCAGAGCATATATTACGCAACACAATCATGCACTGGAATATGCACAGCAAAATCGAGAATTGATTGCTCGACGCATACTGGCCAATCTGCGTGTGCAGGGGCAAAAACTGGTTGATATCAGCCACAATTTTATTGAGTCTGTTGCCATTGATGGTGAATGGGGCTGGTTGCACCGTAAAGGAGCAGCACCTGCTACTAAGGGACTGGTGATTATTCCCGGGTCGCGTGGTGATTTCACTTATCTTGTCCAGCCTCTGGATACTGCACTTTCTCTGTATTCTCTGGCACATGGAGCAGGACGTAAATGGCAGCGTTCTACTTGCAAAGGTCGACTAACAGGACGTTATACCGCTGAACAGCTAACGCGTACAGCACAAGGTAGTCGGGTTATCTGTTGTGATCGGGAGCTGCTGTATGAAGAGGCTCCTCAGGCGTATAAACCGATCGAAAGTGTGATTGCTGCTATGGTTCAGGCGCAATTGATTCGACCTGTGGCACGCTTTAAGCCAGTTATTACTTATAAAGTTCGTACGGAGAAAAGATAATGCAATTATTACAATTATCTTCTGCTTACGGACCGGCAGAGTGCTGTCTGGCTGTAGTAAAAGCATTAGCACGATTACAATATGAAGCCAAACAAATGCAAGTTGAGGTACAGGTTCTAGAGCAGGAACCAGCTAAAGGTGGACTGCGTTCGGTATTGATTGCTCTGGAGGGTGATCAGGCTAAAGTACTAGCGAATAGGTGGCAGGGTACCATTCAGTGGATTTGCAGCAGCCCTTATCGGCCACAGCACAAACGCAAAAACTGGTTTATCGGCGCCAGTTGTTTTGAACCAGTTACACAGCAGTATTCTGATGAGATTGTATTTGAAACTATGCATGCATCTGGAGCGGGTGGACAACATGTTAATAAAACCGAATCTGCAGTCCGAGCAACTCATGTAGCCAGTGGTATAAGTGTTAAGGTGCAAACTGAGCGTAGCCAGCATGTCAATAAGAAACTGGCTATGGTACTGTTGCAGCAAAAGTTGGCACAACAGAGACAGCAATTACAGGCACGCAATAAGGCTATTCATCGTAAACATCATCATCAGATAGACCGCGGTAATCCGATACGAGTATTTACGCAGATGGATTTCCGACCATTATAATTATTTGCAGGCAATCAGTATATTACTGGTTGCCTGTATGCTTTTGTATTATTGATATGTGTTAAAGGGAATAGTTGTTAACGGTATTATTTTTTTTGATCTGCGCCTGAAAAAACTAAATAGGAAAAATAATGTAAGAAATCTATAAAAATCAGTCGGGTATTATAGTCTGTTGGTTATATACCAGATACAGTATCAGTATGTATCAGCCGATCATCTGTTTATTAATATTCATATTAATTATGTTCAGATAAGACACCTGTCGTACAGACAAAGGAAGCTCAGATGAATACCATCTATATCAATATTATTTTTAAAATGCTGGTGGCGTTTTGTATTTTGTTGGTTTATATCAATTTATCCGGTAAAGGTTCACTGGCACCGATATCGGCTATTGATCAGGTTGGTAATGTGGTTTTGGGGGCGATCATTGGCGGTCCTTTATATAATCCTTCAATTAGCTTTTTATTATTAGTAATTGCCGCTACATTCTGGGCTGGATTATTGTTACTGGTTCGCTATATCACTTTTCAGCGTACGTTTGCTAAGGATTTCGTGGATGGTACATCTGTGCGCTTAATGCAGAATGGCATTCTGTTGACGCAAAATTTTCGCAAAGCAAGGCTATCCATACGGGATTTTATTATGCTGTTACACCAACGCGGTTATACCAGTTTGGAAATATTGAGTGATGTGTGGTTTGAATATAATGGTCAGATGACTGTGGTAAAAAAAGGTGATCCGGCCATGGCGGTTGTGGTCATTGAAAATAGTGTAGTTAATACGGATAATCTTAAGATATTGGGCTATGATGAGGATTGGTTAGAAAGTGAATTAAACCGCTTAGGGGAGAAACTCGATGATGTATTTCTGGCTGAAGTACATGATCAGAAATTATGGGTTTATCCTGATAATAAAGATTATCGGAACTAATATAAGTAAAATTGACTATGCTAGGCAATTATTAAAATCATCATCTTGATAAAAACATTAAGCAGCGATTATTGCTTATCGGTAAATATGAAGTTTCAGAATAGAGATATTTTGTTGTGATATTTTGGCGATACAGATAATGCTGATTTTAATTATAGCTTGGTATGTACCAACTCTGTACCCAGCTTTACTGAGTGATAGGCTAACAATTGGTATGGATGATTTTAGTAGATAAAACAAAACTCCTTGTAAAATACAAGGCGTTTAGAAAACTGGTTGCGGGGGCAGGATTCGAACCTACGACCTTCGGGTTATGAGCCCGACGAGCTACCATGCTGCTCCACCCCGCGTCTGGTAAGGAAACAATTATACGCAAGATACAGATAATGTCAAGCTAAAAATTTGCAATGATGGATTGTGACTGTTTTATCAGGAATTTTTCTGATAATTCTGCCACCACTGTGCCAATTCATAAACTGCATCCAGAGCTGCCTTTGGTGTTAATTCATCTGGATGTAAAGCCGTAAATTTTGCACCCAGATCTTCTGGTAGCGATGAATTAGTAGCAGCTGGTGTCATATCAGTATCAGTTATCGCGGCATCGGTTTCTGTTTTGGACTGAAACATATCCATTTGTGGCTGATTAGCGGCAGCATGTTGCTCAAGTGCCTGTAGATGGCGATAGGCTGCATTAAGGGCACGGTTTGGTAAGCCAGCTAATTTGGCCACCGCAATACCATAACTTTTGCTGGCTGGGCCGGGTTCAATATGGTGCAGAAAAGTAATTTCTTGTCCATCCTCAATGGCCGAAAGATGCATGTTAAAGGCGTGGCTGAATTGTTCCGGTAATTGGGTTAGTTCAAAGTAGTGTGTGGCAAATAAAGTATAGCTACGATTTTTCTGTAACAAATGTTCGGCGATAGCTTGAGCCAGTGCCAAACCATCAAAGGTAGAAGTACCACGTCCAACTTCGTCCATCAGGACTAATGACTGTGCGGTTGCATGATGCAGGATATAGGCCGTTTCTGACATTTCAACCATAAAAGTGGAACGGTTAGAAGCCAAATCATCAGAGGCACCAATACGGGTAAATATCTGATCAAATGGTCCCAGTGTGCACTGTTGCGCTGGCACGGGAGCACCAATATGTGCCAGCAATACAATCAGGGCTACCTGACGCATATAGGTAGATTTACCGCCCATATTGGGCCCGGTCAGTAACATTAAACGATGTTTGTCGTCCAAATGGGTATCATTGGCAGTAAATTGTGCCACTTGAGCAGCAACAACAGGGTGACGTCCGTTTTTGATTTGTAAACACGGATAATTAACCAGTTGCGCAAAACAATAATCTGTCTGAGCGGCATAGGCAGCAAATGTGGTCAGCACATCCAGAGTAGCTGCTGCTTTAGCACAGCGTTGTAGCAAGGGAAGTGCAGTTTGTAATTCGGTCAGTAATGCATCGTAGAGGCGCTTTTCTAAAGCAAGTGCATTTTGCTGTGCCCCCAGTACTTTTTCTTCAAAATCTTTTAGCTCAGGAGTGATATAACGCTCGGCATTTTTTAAGGTCTGGCGACGTTGATAATCAGCCGGTGCTTGTTCTGATTGGGCTTTACTCAGTTCTATATAAAAGCCGTGCACGCGATTAAATTCTACTTTTAAACTGGTCAGACCGGTACGTTCCCGTTCACGAGCTTCCAATTGTTGCAGAAAGTCATCGCCATGATCTTGCAGGCGACGTAATTCATCCAATTGCTGATTGTAGTTGTTGTTGATTACTCCACCGTCACGTAGCCAGATGGCTGGTTCTGGCATGATGGCTGCTGTTAATTGCTCAGCCACCGCTTTAGCCGGTGGGAATTGTTCAAATAAAGTTTGTACCAGTGAGCTTTCGGTGCTGCTTGCTAGCTGGAAATCGGCCAATGTATGCAGACTATCGCGCAAAGCTGATAAATCCCGTGGTCGTGCACTGCCAATAGCAATCCGTGCAGCAATTCGCTCAATATCTGCCACCTGTTTTAACATGGCTGTAATAGCATCCCGATGGACAATAAGTGCCTCAGTGGCTTTTTGCCGAGCCACGATATGTTTTTGCTGGCGTAATGGTTGATGTAACCACTGAGCCAGTAAACGACTGCCCATATGGGTGGCGCAATGATCTAAAACAGAGAATAAAGTTGGTGCTTTTTGGCCACTTAGGGTCTGGGTTAATTCCAGATTGCGTCGGGTAGACGCATCCATGCCAATATATGTGGTTTCCTGTTCTAGAGTCAGGCTATCCAAATGTTGCGGTAGTTGCATTTGTGTCTGCTGTACATAGTTAAGCAGTGCACCAGCAGCTCCTATAGCTGCATCATGTTCACCCGGCACTAAACCAAAAGCACGTAAATCCTGACTGCCGAAATAACGCTGAATTAATCGTGTTCCAGTATCAGCAGCAAATTGCCAGCCATGTAGACGGGTTAGTTGTTGCCGGTAGCTGCTTAGGTCTAATCTGTCTTGTGTTTGATCAGAGAGCAGTATTTCCGCAGCCTGCAAACGTGCTAGTTCATGTGGTACGGCTTCCAGTGTAATGATTTTGCAGCGAAATTCCCCACTTTGTAGTGATAGCCACGCTAAACCAATGTGTTTCTTATAAAAATATAATGCAGCAATGCGATTGGTTTCTTTATCTTCCAGCAGTGCACTGTCAGTTAGCGTACCGGGGGTAACGATGCGGACAACTTTGCGTTCTACCGGTCCTTTTACTGCACCAACTTCTCCGACCTGTTCACAGATGGCTACGCTTTTGCCCTGTTTTACCAGTTTAGCCAGATATTGTTCAACTGCATGATAGGGCACTCCCGCCATTTTAATGGGTTCGCCATTTATTTGTCCGCGGGTAGTCAGAGTGATATCAAGTAAACGTGCCGCTTCCACAGCATCTTCCAGAAACAGTTCATAGAAGTCCCCCATCCGGTAAAACAATAATTTATCTTGATGGTCGGCTTTTATCGACATGTATTGCGACATCATCGGTGTCAAAGTCGGTTTGCTCATTGGCTTAGAAAATTATTTTGTTTGACTAAAGACTTATTGTAACAGACTGTATTAACTGTGTTTGCCTGTTCTGCCCTACTCATACCGGCAAGTAAGTTATGAATAGTGTTAAATATGTATTTATAGTATTGTTTTTATTAAAAATATTTGTTTGCAGTTTATTTAATTTTGTGCGGATAAAATAAAATAACTATCTGCCACAGATATTCTCTGTCACAGATAGTTTCTGAACTGATGACACCGATGTTGATAAAATCGGTTTTACTATTGGTTAATGATAAGTCGGGCTGTATCCTGAGCGATCATTAATTCTTCGTTGGTCGGAATAACCAATACAGGACGGGTTCCTTGCTTATGAATAGCACCTGACTGACCAAAGCGTGCTGCCAAATTTCGCTCCTGATCAATGCTAACACCCAAGATGCTCAATTTATCCAGTGCCATCTTACGAACTTCGGCCGAATTTTCACCAATACCACCAGTAAAGACAATAGCGTCCAGACGCCCATCCAGTAAGGTACTGTAAGCACCAATATATTTAACCAATCGATGTACAAATACATCCAATGCATTGGTAGCACCTTCTTCAGTGCCATAATGGTCAGTGACGTAACGGCAATCACTGCTGACACCGGTTAATCCCATCAAACCCGATTTTTTATTCAGTAAATCATTGATCTTATCAACAGGCATATGTAAATTTTCAGATAAGAATATAATGATAGCCGGGTCAATATCACCACAACGGGTACCCATTACCAGCCCTTCCAATGGGGTTAATCCCATTGAGGTATCAACGGTTTGACCATTTTTGATGGCAGTAATGGATGCACCATTACCTAAATGACAGGTAATAATATTGGTTTCCGCAACCGGTTTATCCAGCATTTTGGCTGCTTGCTGACAAACATATTGATGACTTGTGCCGTGAAAGCCATAACGACGAATACCATGTTTTTCGTATAATTCTTTAGGAATAGCATACAAAAAAGCTTCTTTAGGCATAGTGGTATGGAACGCTGTATCAAAAACGCCCACATTTTTATGCTTTAAGTGTGGAAAAGCCAGCATGGCTTCACGAATGCCAATCAGATTAGCTGGATTATGTAATGGAGCAAAAATTGATGACTCTTCGATATACTGAAGAATAGTGTCATCTAACACCACTGATTGAGTGATTTTCTCGCCACCATGGGCAACTCTGTGGCCAATGGCAACAATACTATTAATCAGTTCTGGTTGTTGCGCCAAAATAGTTTCAATAATGAATTTTAAAGCCTGACTGTGCGCTGCTCCTGCATTCAGCTCAGCTTGCTGCTTATTTCCCTGTAAATCCCATTTTATTCTGGCCTCAGGCAGATTAAAGCATTCTGCTAGCCCTGATAAATACACTGTTGCGGTTTGTGGATTAATAATGGCAAATTTTAGTGATGAACTGCCACAATTAAGTACTAAAACATTGTTGTTTAAACCCATGGTTACCCTTTTAATAATTCTTTTGTCATAAACTAAATAATTGCTGTAACTCGTGCCATGTTTAAACAATTAAATCAGCGTGATTGCACTAAACAGCCCAACAGTCGACAGAAAATGAATGATGGTAGTGGAAATAAAAATGGTAAATGCCGGTGGATCAATATGAGTGTCGCCATGGACTAAAAATAAGCGAGAAAGAAACTCTCCCAGTAATGCACAGCAAATGCCGGTTATACCTGCCCAGATAATACTTCCAGATAACGCTGCTGCGGTTGCTGCCGGCAGACCAATATGATGAGAAATGGGCACATTAGTATTAAAATGTAAAAATATTAATGAAAAAGCGGATACACCAAAAGCCAGCAGAGCACCATTGCCACCAAGAGAAACGCCTAAATAACCTGCAGCCATACCAACACCAACTCCTAAAGTCACCAGTTGACTTAAACGACTGTGATAAGGCATCCAGCATTTTTCAGCGGGCGGATTTAAATGACTGATACCTTGTTCAGGTTTACCGAATATCCCAGTCTTACCGAATACCAGACGAGTGATTATTCCGGAAACAATCACAGTAAATGCAACCGTATCAGTCCAGGCAAGACCTGAAGAAAAATTAGGGATTTTATTAAATACCCAAATGCAAAGAAAACCTATAACCCCAAACACACCACCAACCAGTAAAACATCCGGTGAATCCAGCCCACACAAACCGGTTGTGATATCGCGACCGGAACCGATTTTGCCTTTTCTGGCTGCGTAAGCGGTAGCGGCAACACCAGCACCAAAACCACCAGCATGAGGTCCGAAGTATCCGAAGGGAAAATTGATAAAGTCTGATGGAGCACCGGTTGATACTTGTATGATGACCAGAGCAATAACCAATAAACCGACGAATTCAAAAGCAGCTAAGGCACCCAGTGCTGCTCCAAAAATACCGCAGCCAAAAGCAATTAATAAATTTGATATTTCCATTTTGAATAAACTCCGGTTTGATGTCAGAAATTAACATGATTGAATAGGGCAAAAGTAACATAAAGCAAATAATGGAAAACTGTATTTTTTTGACATGTACACCAAGTTTATTTGTGGATTAGATTTTGCTAAGGACAAGAAAATACTAATACTGAGTATATATTGCTCCCATGTCTGTCAGAACAAGAAATGGCAAATGGCGAAATTTAAAGAGGTTTGGATAAAAATAACTCGTTATTCAAATATTTATTATTATGTAAGTGACTGCTTGTCCAGATTTAGTGAATTATTTCTGTGCACAAATTGCTATCGTCAGATGATTTTTTTGATATTAAAAAATATTAATGACAAAATTGTACTATTGTTGAGCAAGGATAACCTATTACTTTGAAAATAATGAATGATAGATTACCTGTACAGAAATCTACGTTATTTTATTCAGGCAACGGGTGTCATATGGTTAACCAGTTTAGCATTAGATCGCGTATTTACAGTGGCGAAAATGCCTTACAAACTTTGCAGCAGTATGCCGGCCAAAGAGTCGGCATTGTGACCGATAGTTTTATGGTTTCATCGGGATTAATTAATCGAATAACTGAACAATTAGCACAATGTGAAACAGCTGTTTTCAGTGAAGTAAAACCTGATCCCAGTATTGATGTATTGCAACAAGGAGCTCGTTTTTTTTATGAGTTAAGACCGCAGGTAATTATAGCTTTTGGCGGTGGTTCCTCGCTTGATGCTGCCAAAGGGATTGCCGCGACATTAAATACATTAGGTATCGTAGATTCGATACTATTAGTGGCAATACCGACAACGAGCGGTTCTGGTTCAGAAGTAACCACTTATGCGATTATTTCTGATCCCGCCAATAATATCAAATATCCTCTGGTATCTGAGGATTTACTGCCTGATGTTGCTATATTAGATTCAAGTTTAGTGATGAGCGTCCCCAGAAGCGTTTCCATGGATACTGGTATGGACGTCATGACACATGCGATTGAAGCGTTAGTATCAATTAATGCTAATGATTTCAGCGATGCTTTGGCTGAAAAATCTTTACGTATGGTTCACGAATTCCTACCACAAGTATTTCACGATCTGAATAACCAATATGCCAGAGAAAAAGTTCACCATGCTTCCTGTTTAGCTGGTATGGCATTTAATTCTGCCGGATTAGGGCTAGTGCATGGGATGGCTCATGCTTTGGGTGCATTACTACACATCGCCCATGGCAAAATCAATGCAATGTTGTTACCGATCATAATTAAATTTAATAGTCAGGATGATGAACAGATCCGTGATCGTTATGCTTTATGTGCCAGAATAATGGATTTACAAAATCAAAATAATATTATGCAGGTACAGCAGCTGGTTAAACAAATTCAGCGCCTGAATAAGATGATGGGTATTCCGGCATCATTAAAAGAATTAGGTTCAGATATTGGATTATTGCGGCAAAATTTGCAGGAGGTCATTACCGCTGTATTAAATGACAGCTGTACCAAAACCAACCCCAGGCCAGTTAATGCAACTGATATTGAATATTTAATTGAACAAATTATTGGTTAGACCAGTTATTTATCATTACTATTGTCGCTAACCTTGTCTAAGCTAGGTTATCTTTGAGCGAGAAATAGTCATATAAATAGCTTTGTACAAAGATTATGTAGGTAAAATATAATGATTGATGATAATCAGATAAAGGAACTTTCTCAGCAAATCTGGCAGAAGTTGCATAATAAAAATAACCAGCAAGTACTCATCACTGGAGAAAAGTCGGATTTGCAAATACCGATTGGTGTTTCAAATCGACATGTGCATTTGAGTCGGCAGGATATGGATATACTTTTTGGGCAAGGTTCTTCTCTGACTCGTCTAAAAGCAGTTAAACAACCCGGTCAGTTTGCAGCACAAGAAACAGTTACCTTGAAAGGACCGAAAAAAGAAATTAAAAATGTTCGCATTTTAGGTCCGTTACGATCGCGAACACAGGTAGAAATATCTGTCAGCGATAATTTTGTTTTAGGCATTAAGGCACCCATTAAAATGTCAGGTGATCTTGATAAAGCGGAAAAAATAGAAATTATTGGTCCCAAAGGCAGAATCGAACGTGAACATTGTACTATTGTAGCGTGGCGTCACATTCATATTCCGCCTGAGCTGGCCAGACAATTTAACTTATCAGATGGTCAGAAAGTAAGTGTCAATGTTGGCGGTATACGTGGTGGTGTGATGAAAAATGTCATTGTCAGAGCTACCGAGGCATCGATTCTTGAAATGCATATAGATGTTGAAGAGGCCAATGCTTATGGTCTGGCGAATGATGATATTGTGACTATAGCCAAATAATTAAGGAATGTTTATGACACTACCGGAAAACGTATTACATCAGTTTGCAACGTTGGTGAACGACCAAACGTGTAATAAGCCTTTCGGCAGGTTAAAGGTTGGGGTGGATTTAGGTACAGCCAACATTGTTCTCTCTGTCGTTGATGAAAAAAATCAACCAGTGGCAGGCATAACCTACCCTTCAACTATTGTTAAGGATGGTATTGTCGTGGACTATCCTAAAGCTAGCCGTATAGTCACAGATCTGAAAGAACAACTAGAAAAAAAACTTCAGCAACCACTTATTTATGCGGCAACAGCTATACCGCCGGGAATTTCCAGTGGCAATGCCAAAGTGATTGCCAATGTGGTTGAATCGGCTGGTTTTATAGTGACTAATGTAGTTGATGAACCAGTTGCTGCCGCAACCGTTTTGGACATAAAAAATGGCGCGGTAGTTGATGTCGGTGGTGGAACAACCGGCATGGCATTATTTAGAAATAAACAAATTATTTTGTCAGTTGATGAACCCACTGGTGGTACACACATGACGCTTGTTCTAGCTGGAGCCTTGGGAATTTCAGTACAGGAGGCTGAACTGTACAAAAAAAATGATGCCCATGCAGATGAAGTGTTTACCATCATAAAACCAGTTATTGAAAAAATGGCCGTGCTGGTCAAAAACTGGCTGGCACCTTATAAAACTAAAAATATATATTTAGTTGGCGGTGCTAGCTGTATTCGCAATTTTTCAACGGTATTTCGTGATCAGACCCAACGAAATATTATCTGTGCACCTGAACCTTTATTCGTTACACCCTTAGGTATCGCCCTTAATGTGCGTTTACCGGAAAGTTAAAAATGGGGAATATGCATAGACTGAGCTTATCTGAAATAATAAATAAAGTCATAGTTGATCTGATTTCAGATGCCATTATTGAACTCATGAAGCAGCGTAACACAATGCCGAAAAAGGTTGTGGTTGCGTTTAGTGGTCATGCAGGCTTATGCTATTCATCAGTTTTCGAACAGCTGCGTTTATTGCCGGATAGTACTTCTGTTTATTTATTATTTTCGCATTCCGCCACAGAAGATTTATCTCGCCAAAACATACCAGTGGTTTCATCACTGAAAAATGTGCAGGTAGTTAGTTCACTAACTGCATTGCATGAGCAGATATCAGATTATGATCTGCTCTTCTTGCCGGAATTATCACTGAATAGTTTGGCGAAAAGTACTCTTAATATAGCTGATAATCTGGTAACAGAGTTAATTCAGCATGCGCTGTTCAAAGCAAAAAAAGTTGTAGCGACTATTGATTATGTTCAGCAAAATTCTGACATAAATTCCAGCTATCAGCGAACTATTCAACAGCAAATAGCCAGACTAGCATCTTACAATGTAGATATTATTTCCCTCGGCGAAGTGGCAAACACAATTAATACATTTTGTTCTGTTGAAATCAATTCAGACAAACAAACACAGAGAGCAGATATGGCTCGTCAACTAAATTGTCAGTCATACACTTCGTCCCAAACAGCGGGTAAAGTGATTTCTTATTCCCATATTCGCTGTCATGATCCGCAGCAACCCTTATATCTGAATAGTGATACACTCGTGACACCACTGGCTATGGATATTATCAAACAGAAAAATATCCGCATCATTAAAAGGTAGAAAATATGTATTTAGCAAAAGTAATTGGCACAGTCGTATCCACAACAAAAGATGTTTCGTTAAGTGGTATGAAATTACTGATCATCCGACGTTTAAATGCCCAATTACAACCAGAACAATTTACAGAAGTTGCTGTTGATACTGTAGGTGCTGGTAATGGAGAAATTGTCATCGTTTCCAAGGGTAGTTCTGCGCGCTTAGCTAATCATAAAGACCATTCTGTCATTGACGCGGCCATCGTCGGCATTGTTGATACTACCGAGCTGGCGGAATGAATAAAGGAATATTCTCATGCCAATAATACCTAATAGCCTGATTGATCATTATGTTGACAACGCTATGAACACAATTTCGCAATCGGCTGGTACCAATTCATTTGCTCATTCAGTGCAAAGTACAGCAGTTAAAGAATTATCTTTTGGTGAAATGATGCTTTTGGCTTCTATTGCCGAAAAACACGCCAAAAATATCGGTATCGATATTGTTTTTTCACTGGTGGACAAATACGGCCTGCAACGGTTTTATTTTGCCATGCCTAATGCCTTATTAGTAAGTCATACCCTGGCTACTAAAAAGGCCTATTCTGCAGTCGCCATGAAAATGCCTACTCATCAGTTAGCACAAATAATGCAACCGAATACAGCACTTTTTGGTGTCGAAAGTATTGCGAATATCTGTGGAGTAGGTGGTGGATTTCCCTGCCTGCATAATAATGTGGTTATTGCCGGCATTGGCATTAGCGGTGGAACAGTTGAAGAAGATATGCTTATAGCCACCAATACCTTGCAAGAATTTAGTCAGCAGTACTTTTCATTATTAGCTTGAAAATATATGCTTAATCTTGAAACACGACCGTTATAGCTGATTAAAATTGACTGAGAAATTTTATTACTTAATTAAAATAATTTAATCGATAAGTTAGAAAATTAAATAGTTAAAGTATTATTTTTGAGATTATTTAACATGAAAATAATTTTTCAGACGGTAGTGCTTAATTATTAAATTTTACAACCCCAACTTAATATTTAATATTTAATATTATGTATTGTGGTCAAAAATTATATTGGTATAAAAAGCGATTTATTATTAATGCTGTAAATCATAAATGAATATATTTTTATAGGAAGAAATATGACACAACTAAGCATTATGGCCACCATCACGGTCAAACCAGAGTTTCAAGACGCATTGAAACCTATATTTAAACGACTAGTTACAGGTAGTCGAGCAGAATCAGGTTGTCTGCGTTATGAGCTCAATCAAAGTGTTGAAAATCAAAATATTTATATAATAGTAGAACGGTGGGAATCACAGCAGGCGATTGACTTACATAATACCACTGCGCATTTTGTTGAGTTTGCCAATTTCGCGAAAGATCATTTTGATGGATTATCGGTATGTATAGCCAAGCAGATTGATATTTAATAACTGATAATGAAAATTAACGATACTCAATAATATCAATGGCATATCATATTACATCATCTTAACGGCTTTAATATCAAGCATCTCCAAACCAGTTTTAGGGGTTTTTGCCGTTAAAGAAGCAAGTATTAAGTGATTCAGTTTCAAGCTCTCATTTTCAGCCATTAAAATACAATAGTGCTCATGGAAACTGGAATTAGGATCGCAATATCATACTAATACGCACAAAGCACATATGGCGTACCCTCTGTGGTAACATTCGAAACGATTTCATTAAATTGGAATAATCGAATCGCTAATGCTCGCTCTTGATTCGTATCTGGATGAATATTTTCGCGCAAGCTATCTTAGCTAATATTAAGTTTTTAATACAAGTATTGGAATTCATCAACATTATTACTGCTCAAGATGCAGTAATAAACCCATAATTTATAAATTTGCTCACAGCGGTTTTTAGTTTTTGCTGAATGGACGATCGATTTTGCTCTTAAAGAGATTATTTGTGCATAAAATGACAAAGTCATTAGGCATAATGTAGTTTGGATTTAATCATAATTTATTCCGCTGTCAAGAAATTAGGGTTTTTAAATCCAGGTTATCAACTATTATTATGTCGTTAATTTCTGCCATTCGTAACTTTTCACATAACCAACTCTGATAGTGATGTCATCTGCACAAAACCGTCATACTCTAAACCATTATACAAATATAAATAGCAGTAATTCCCTCAATTCTTACTAAACATTTGTTAGTAATATGTAAGTTATTAGCATTATTTTGTCATTCTAAAAAAATCAAAAACAAAATACTCATATTACTTGTCAAGACTTTTATCAGATCCGCATTTACTATCGTTATTAGCAAAAGTCTATCATAGTCTTTGTGCATAAATGTGTTACTGCCACATGGAAAATAACAGAAAGATGGTCAATTTTATTCTTTCTGATTATTAATCGATGTTCAATTAAATGTTAAGGAGCTGATATGCAACAAGAAGCGTTAGGTATGATTGAGACAAAAGGTTTAGTGGCTGCAATTGAAGCCGCTGATACCATGGTCAAATCCGCCAATGTCACTTTAATTGGTTATGAAAAAATTGGTTCAGGATTGGTTACCGTAATGGTACGTGGCGATGTTGGTGCAGTTAAAGCCGCCACCGATGCAGGCTCTGCAGCAGCAACCAAAGTCGGTGAACTGGTATCTATCCATGTTATTCCACGTCCTCATACCGAAGTGGAAAAAATATTACCAACCACCTTAGTGAAATGATAATTGGAGAGGAGGGCTGAGATGAGTCAGAATCTAGTAGAACAAATTGTATCAGAGGTGATAAGGAAACAAACTTCCTCATCATTAGAAACATCCCAGGTCGCCTCTTCAAATCTAAGCGGATGCGGTTTAACAGAATATGTAGGCACAGCGACAGGACATACTATTGGTTTAGTCATAGCGAATGTAGATAACCAACTGCATGAGTTAATGGGCATAGATAAAAAATACCGTTCAATCGGTATCCTTGGCGCCAGAACAGGTGCAGGTCCACAAATATTTGCCGCAGATGAGGCAGTAAAAGCCACCAATAGTGAAATCTTAAAAGTAGAGCTAGCACGCGATACAGAAGGCGGTGGCGGTCACGGTAGCTTGGTACTGTTTGGCGCAGAAGATGTATCAGATGCACGTCG
>JAIL01000254.1 GCA_000725195.1 Snodgrassella alvi SCGC AB-598-O02 | reverse complement strand
TCCTAACATAGTACAGCAAGAAAGTAGAAAATTCTCTTTAATAATTTAAGGAGAATTTCAACATGAAAAATTTTTTAGAGCATCAAATTGTTTACATTTTAAAATTTAAAAGAAGCTGAGATTGGTATCTCTGTTGTAAATACCCCATAGTTAGTACAAAACTGACGTAGAAAATCATACTGCTTGTCATAGGGTTTTATATTCAATCAGCGTCATATTATTTAATGCTTCATGAGGCATTTCGGTGTTATAACTTACTAGCCATTCTTCGGTTACCTTTCTTGCATGTTCCAGATTATTAAATAGATATAAATCTAGTACCTCTGTGCGATAGGTGCGATTAAATCGTTCAATATACCCGTTTTGATATGGTCTGCCCAGTTGAATATAATTTATCGTTATACCATGTGAATTTGCCAAATTTGTAAACGTATTTCAAGTGAATTCAGTTTCATTATCTTCTCGTATTTTTAGTGGATAACCATGATATTCGGCCAGATTATCCAGATAACGAGTAATCCTGCTAGCCGACAAATTGACTGCAATATTAATGCCTAACGCCTCACGATTAAAGTCATCTATCACATTGGAAGTCCTAAATCTGCGTTGATTGCGACTTCTGTCACTCATAAAATCCATTGACCAGCATTCACCTCGTTTACTGGGTGCCGATAGCTTTTTTGGGTTTCGTAGAGGAATGCGTTGTTTACGATTTATCCTGAGATTAAGCTTTAATTGGCAATACAACCGATAGATACATTTATGATTCCATTTATAGCCGAGCTTTCTGATGTAATTAAAACACTTGAGAAAGCCATAACGTAAATACCTCTCAGTGATAGCACTGAGTACTGACACAATCACCGAGTCATCCGATAATTTAGGTTGATAATAGTAAGCACAGCGGCTTAAGCCAGCAATTGCGCAACATATAGCAATAATAACAGGATAACTTTCTAGTAATTGCACAGCTCAAGCTTTACGTACCTTGTTAGGTACTATAGCTTTTTTATGATTTTCTCCTGGAGCTGAGATTTTAAACTCAGCTCAGCAAACATTTGCCTAAGCTTACGGTTTTCAGCTTCCAGTTTCTTTAAACGTTTAATATCAGAGGTTTACATACCACCGTATTTATCACGCCATTTTTAGAAAGTTGAATTTGACATGCCATATTTACGGCAGAGTTCTTTGACGGGGATACTGGCTTTGGCTTCTTTTAAAATAGCTACGATCTAATGTTCAGTTATCTTTTTCATGTTTAAATCCTCTGTGGGTTAATAAAGAGAATTTTCTACTTAGGAGCTGTACAATTTTAGGGGGTAGTCACACTTTCAAAGAACTTTGCCTTAAATGGTATGGCAGTCACTACTTTTTATAAATGGCAGGATAAATATGGTGGTATGCAATCCTCGGATATTAAGTGGTTAAAACAGATGGAAGCTGAAAATCGTAAACTCAAACAAATATATGCCGAATTAAGCTTAACCTCTCAGCTCCAGCAAAAAAATAATAAAAAAAGCTATAGCGCCGACGTCAGTACATTGGGGGTTTTCTAAGTGTTATCATCGAATCAGAAAACTAGGATATACGTGGAATCATAAGCGGGTTTATCATGAATTAAAACTTCATATTCGCTCTAAACCGAATAAATAATTGCCACAGTTATCCTGAGCCATTATCAGTAACAAGTTGTCTGGCAGAATGTTGGTCAATGGATTTTATGAATGACAGTTCTAAAAAACATCGTTGATTTAGAACCTTTAGTATTATTGATGATTTTAATCGTGAGACATTAGGCATTGATATAGCGGTCAGTTTATCGGCAGGTAGAATTACCCGTTATTTAGGCAGACTAGTTCAATATTACGGTTATCCACTAAAAATACGAGTTGATAATGGAACAGAATTTATCGCCAACAGGTCCACAAGATGGGCAAAAATCTCAGCCTTAAGGTGAAATCGATAATTTGTATGAAACATTTCTATGCTAAGCATCGACTAAGTATTTAGTGTTAACTATAATGATAATGGTTTTCTTTTAAACATTAATTTTCATATCACTATCAATACATTTTGTTTATGATATAGTTTTCCATGTAAAGCTGTTCAATTTCTTCTTAATATTAAATACCCTTACTCATCCAAGATCATTATGTAAGTAAACAGTTTTAATCGTTAAAATGTTAAATCATCATATTTTTGCAACTACTGGATATATAATTAGCTTTTGTAATAAAGATGGTCGATTGATTTTGAAAAAGTAATTGAAATTAGTTCGTCTTATCATAAGATAGAAATTCCCCAAGTAATAAATTTTTATTTTAATTACAAAATTTATAAATCAAAGACAATTTTAAATTATTTATTCTTGAAATAACTAAAAAGTATATTAAAATAACTTTGATATTGGTATACATTGAAGTTTATATATCCATATTGCATTTTTATAAAAAACAATAAATATTGACATTAAATGAGAAAATTATGTCCCTCCCTAATTACAAAAATTTATTGAATTTTGCTTACTATTATTACCAAAATCATAAACAAAGTATTGATAGTACATATATTGAAAAGTTAACTAACTATTGCAAAGATTATGAAGTAATATCTTTTAATATATTTGGCACTCTGTTGACAAAATTATTTGAATGTCGCATTGATTTATTTGCTTATGTTGAGAATCAACTATTCAACGATGGAATTTTCGCATACAATTTTGCTCGCAATAGATTCCTAGCTGAAGAAGAAATAAGAGAAATTGTTTATAAAAACGAACAAAGGGATGAAGTAACACTTAATGAAATTTATGACCATATGTCTAAAAGTAGAGATGTTTATAATGACTTTTTAAAAATTGCAAAAGAATTAGAACTAAAAGCTGAGCTAGAAAGCAATATTAGTATAGACGACAATAAAATACTTATAACAAAATTAATACAAACCGGCAAAAAAATAATATTCGTTTCTGATAGTTACTTACCTAAGAATCTTATTGAGAATATTTTGCAAAAAAATAACCTAAATATATATGATGAATTATATATATCTTCAGATTTAATGGACACTAAACAAAAAGGAAGTATTTGGTTACATACTCTTAAAACAAATACTAATTTTAAAATATTGCATATTGGTAATGATTTGCAAGCTGATATACAATTACCCAAAATATTTAATATAAATACATACCACTATTCAAGATTTTTAGATGAATGTAGATTTGGTGCTCAACTTGACCCCAACCTGGTTCCTTTCTCAATTATGAACAAAATTTTTCAAATAGATTCTGGGCTTTTCTCTCTAAAAAAATTAGATGAAAATATGTTTTGGGATGGGTTAGGACAAACATTTGGTGCAATGATGCTACAAAGTTTCATCATTTGGCTAAGTGAAAATGTCAAAAAAAATAAAATTAATCATATATATTTCTGTGCAAGAGATGCACAGTTTATAAAAAAAATTTGGAATATCTACAACTATGATAATGAATGTAATACAACTTCTAGTTATTTATACTTATCTAGAAAATCTTTACGGATTCCAAATTATTATCTTGAATTACAGACTAGAGGTTATCTATCAGACTCATCATTAACTTTCATCGTAAACGATTCTAAAATTGATGGAGACACATATCTTTCTTATTTTAATAGAATTGGAATAAAAGAAAGTGATATAGATAAAACTTGCTTTAATAGTAAGTTTGGTTCTATAAACAACATATTTGAGTATGAAAAAATTAATGATATTAAATATTTTATAAATCAAAACTTGACTGACAAATTACTAACCATATATCAAAAAGAGTATGAAAATGCTATTGAGTATTATAAACAAGAAGGTTTATTTAATGGTGATAAAGAACTAGCAATAGTCGATCTTGGATGGAATGGATCTCTTCAACATGTTTTAACAGAATTCCGCAGACAACAAAAAGTTGAAAATAAGATATTCGGCTTTTATTATGGGTTACATAATGATACTGCTCCTGGAAGACTATATAATAATGGGCCAATGAAATCAGCATTTTTCAATATGTATTTAGGGTTTGAGGATGATATTCTGACTAGAAATACGATAAGTTTACTTGAAAATTTGCATTTTGCTGATCATGGAACTACAAAGCATTATAAAAAAAATGAATTAAATAATAAATATGAACCAGTAATGGAAGAAGACCATAATGATTTATTTACTGAACAATATCAAAATAAAATTAAACTTTTTAACGAAGGTGCTTTAAAAACTATTTTAAAATGGAAAAACAAACTGCCTGTATATGGTATTACTGAAGACTGGATAACCACTGAAAGTGCAAAAGCTGCAATTTTACAAATCTGCATTTCGCCAAATCAATATGAACAAAAATATTTAGGGAGTTTAAAACATTCAGCTTTATTCGATCATTCTTTTTATTTTCCTCTAATTGATCCCAATATACCAGAAACAGAAGAAGAACTAGATAAATTAATTCATTTAGGAGCATGGCCATGTGGTGTTTTTTTAAATTTGAAGAGAAGGGTGGATGAAATAAAACCGGAACTTTATTGTAGAGCAAAAAATACTTTTAATTTGTATCCTTCTTTAATAAAAAAATTCTTGGTTAAATAAAATGATAATAGATAAAGCATTATATTCAATAGATGAAAATAAATTTTCTTTAAAGAAAGATCAATCTGTCGCTATTATTATGCGTACTAAAGATCGTCCAATTTTATTAGCTAGAGCTATAAATAGTGTTATTAGTCAAACATATAATAATTGGCACTTGTATTTAATTAACGATGGAGGGGAAACTGATCCAATTGATCAAATTGTTAAAATTAATCAGTCAGATCTGGTTGATAAACTAACATTGATTCATAATTCAACTTCTTTAGGTTTGGAGGCGGCTTCAAATTGTGGATTCAAAATAGCAAATGAAGAATATTTAGTAGTTCACGATGATGATGATTCATGGCATCCAGATTTTTTAAAAGAAACCGTAAACTTCCTTTCAACATCCGAATGTGCTGTAGCTGTATTAACTAACTGTACCGTAATTCATGAGGAAATTCATAACGACATTGTCAAAAGAATTAGTTCTTCCGACTGGTGGTATTGGAAAGATACAATAGATATTTCAATGCTTTTGAAAGGAAGAGTTACTCCTCCAATATCCCTACTAATTAGAATGTCAGTTGCCAAACAAATAGGGGGGCGTAATGAAAATTTACCGGTATTAGGTGATTGGGATTACAATCTAAGATTATTTAGAGTTGGTGAAATTAAAACTTTAAATAAAAAATTGGCATATTATCATCATCGAATTAATTTAAATAATACAACATATGGTAACTCTGTAATTGCTGATGAAAGCGCTCATGAAAATTACCAAATTAAGTATCTGGATATACTTATAAGATCATCTTTAATAGACTATCAAACAAAATGTGGAAAATTAAATGTTTTACTAAACGAACTTGAAATAAAGGATAATGAATTAAAAAATCAAATAAATAATTTATATAATAAGCTTAATGATATTCAAGAAAATGTAAATTATTTACGAAGAAAATCATTTCCCTTGAAAAAATTAGCAGCCAAAATAAGAGTGAAGATTCGAAAATGGAAAAATAAATAATTAAAGTACATACAGCAAAATCTGAAATTAATATTAATAGGTATATTTTAGTAATATTTCTTAGTTCTTTCCCAAAACTTAAATAACCGCTCTGGCTCAGTGTTAAGTGTCTCAGTAAAAAACTGCCAAAAGTCTTCATTATCAAGAGTAAATACTTGTTCCTCTAAAATAATATTACGGATCTTAATTTTGCGAACACCTTCTAATTTTTCATTGGCGCTTTCCACTATTTTTTCTTTATCAAAATTCGCCCGGATTTCCAGTTTTGTCAAAATTTGGTTACGATTTAAGGAACCAGAGTTTTTAAGTTTGTCCAACATACGTAATTCATTAGCATTGAGTTTTTCTACCTAGTTGTTTACAAACTCTGACTATTCGCTATAAGGTACAGGCGCAAACAAGGTGACGATATATAGCAAAGCTCCTAATTCTTTATACTCAATTTCTTCGCCGGTCTTTTTCAGATACACCTTTTAACCGCGGTAATTATCAATGGTCAATACATTTTTGTGACTATAAAATATCCGTCTTGATTGCACATACCAGTCACTATACTGGTTTAGTTCTTGCTTCTTGCAACACGGCCAATAATTCGGCTTGAATTTGATTTAACCATGCCACCGTTACCACTGTACCCAGTGTCGCTGAGGCCGTCATGAAACAGCCATCTTGTGTGTCTATCGGATGCATTTAATAATCCTTATATGTAAATCTTAAATCTGTAAGAGCTGGCTTTAAATCAAAAAAATACTTTCAATAATGGCATCGCCATATGCTGTTAATCGATCACTTGCGACCGACATGCCAGCACGGAAAGGCTGTGGCTCAGTTATGGTTATGTCGTATCCAATTGAAGCGGCCAGTTGCGTGAAATAGGGAATGCTTAGGCCACCAATTTCATTAATTTTTGTGATAACAGACTGTATACGTTGCTGCCCATTTTTGCCGCTACTATCCAGATTTAGCAATTTCTCCCAACGCACAAGATAATTGCCAGATGTTCTTGGGGCGATAACACCCAATTTACGGTGTGAAGAGTTCAGGATATTGTCTAAGCAATTACCATCAATAACAGCCGCATTTCTGATTGCTTTCTCACTGCGATTATAGGAAACAGGTGGCAGCAAGCCTAAAAGCAACTGACTATAATTCATAGCAAACTCACTTCAATTTTACCCAATCTAAACCATTCAATTTTTTGGTTTTTGTCTGCGATTAGATTGCTGGCTGGCATAATCATTTTACGATCAACCACGCCACTAACATCACTGATAACTGCTTCCAGTTGTGAAGCAATGACAGCATCAGTAGGTTTTAAAGCATTGAAATGTTCTTGTAATGCTGTATGAATATTTTTAGTAATGTTATCAAAATCATCATCGGCAATTTTAATTTTGACGACAATATCCACTTTGGTTACATTAGGCTTGATGACAAAGCTATTTTTAGCGGTAACCGGCCTAACAGAATCAATATAAGTCTGTGTTCGTTGAATTATTTCATCGCTAGGTACATCATTATCGCTTGTAATGACAATGTCAACTGTACCAAGGCCACGGCGCAGAGGGTAAACATAGGCACTGGTAACACCGTCCACACTTAATGCCCAAGCCTTATAATCATATTGATTACCGCCTGCGGGAGGTCGTCGCAATAATTCCAATAACCGCGCCAATAGGGCGTTGTCTGTTTCAGTGTCAGTGCCACCGATTACCTGCTCAATAATTAAATCACTGCTTACACCGGCAGGCGTTGCCATAAATTGGCCAGTTACTGGCTCATGTTGATTTGCTTGCGCACCGGCTACCACGGCCACAATATCTATGGTAGCCATATCAGTATCATTAATTATCACGGGCGTGCGCACCAGATAAAAAATATCGCCACATTTAATTTGCGTATCAGCTGGAATAACAGCACCCTCGTTGCCACTAACGCGGGCGGTGCCGATTGCCAATGTGGCATTTTTACGGCGTATGCCACGCAAATTGCAGTGCCTTTTCAGATATTCAGTATCGGCAGTATCAGGAAAAAACTGTCTTAAAATCCATGCTTGATGCGCATATTGTCCCGTTGCGCAACTAGCTAAACTACAAGCGCGAATATAGTTATCACTATCGGCTGCAATGTGCGCAGCTGGGTTTAACGATACGGTATCGCGCAAAATGGCATCGCGTATTTCTTCAAAGGTCGGCAAATCATGCATATTAAAGCCCTTTTAAATGACTTTTACAGGACATTTAAAACTGAATTTCTTGCCATCCTGTTCGGTTACATTAATATATAAATAAAGATGGCCGTCATGTGGCTGTATTGTTTGCACTTCAATAGCCGCAGCGCGTCCATCATCCAATAAGGGCTGTAATGCCTGTTCAGCATATTGCTTTGCCAGCAAGCTAATGCGTTGCACGTCTTTTTCACGCTCTAGCGTATACAACAACGACCCTAGATTAATATCAGCCCAATAACTACCACGCGGCGTCATAATGCGCAGATAGACTGCATTTTGCAGATTATCTATTGTTCGACCGCTATAACTGCCATTGGTAGTATTAATTTCTCTGTCCATTATTAAATTTTTTAGACGGAAAGTAACTGGTTATAGCTGTTTGTGTTCAGCATGGTTTACCTACACCGCTAGAATGATCATGGTTAGAAAGACTAATACCGCCCGCGATAACGTCGCCGCTGGTATGATAACTGCCAGCGCTCTGATTTATATCGCCACTAAAGCTGGCGCCATTGCCACCCTGAACAGCTAAACCGCCATTACCGTTAATTTGACCAGCGGCTGTCATCTGCGCTGAACACTGGACATTTGGGGCAGTGATATTAACGCCGGCGGGTGCATTAATATTCAGTTGATCACATTCAATATCAATGACTTTGCCATTTTTTAAGGTAATAGAGGCGCCACTCTGACAATAAATGGCCACCTCGCCACTGGCTAGCGATTTAACACGATAGCTAGCATTTTCAGTGGCAATGACAACACCATGCGTTGAGTTACCACCAAGTGGCAATATGATCGCTTCCGTCTAAGCGAGCACCCGCAGCTAGTTTTTCTTAACGGTTCAGGCTTTTGTCATTAATAATTTGATTGCAGTCGTAACCAGTTCGCCCAAGCGACCAGCCACCTGTCCAGTACCTTTAGCTACGACACCCGCACCTTTTACTACTTTGCTAACTTAATCTGTACAATTGCCCAAAATTGCAGCGTTGCGCGCTATTTTCTCGGTATTGGTTGCTAGCTTGCCTGTATTAGCACTGACAACCCGACCGGCGCCGGCTTTTACCTCTGTATTTTTGCCCTTAAACAGGCCACCAAATCTGCCACCTTTACCGCCAATCTTGCCACCTGAGCCGGCTTTACCTTTACCCAAACAACCAAGCGACAATAATCCTAAAGCACCAGCTGCTGCCATCGCAGCGGTAGTCAGGGCATTAAAAGCCACCGAAGTATCGCCGATCATTTTGCCTAACGTCGGGTATTGATTGCCATAATCGGCCAATTTTTGATTAACGTCGCCTAATGTACCGTCTAGCCCGCGCAGCGATTCCATTGCGCCAAATTCTTTGGTATTGTTAAAATTTTGCTGCTTGGCATAGGTCGTGTCTTGGATTACCGCGTGCGCCGTATCAATTGTGCCTTTGGCATTCTGTAATTCTTTCATCACATCATCGCCAAAGGACTTATTATTTTTTATGGCCAGTAAAGCCATTAATGCTTGTCGGTCTGCGACTAATTCGCCCACCGCTGTACCACCTAAAATTGATACCTGTTTTTCCAATAATTGCTTTTTTTCAGTATCGTTGGTGGCAGCATTGATTTTTGCTTGCAGTTGCTGATATTGCTTATTGCTAGTCATGTATTCATCAACTATATGCATGAATGCATCTAGCGTGTTTTCGCCTTGTTCTTTGTGTTTTAATAGCGATTGTGCCAAATTAATACCGCGATGACGCTTGCCATTTTTGTCCACATATTCTGCCCGCGCAAAACGATTGACCGCGTCGGAAGATGTGATTTTAGCGGCTAGATTCACAAAATTATTGCCACCTTCATCAGCACCGCCGGCAGTAATACGTGATTGCTGTAATGCGCGCAGTAGGATATCAAAGTCTTTTAATCCATTCATGCCACCATTAGCCGTTGCAGCCATCGCTTTATCTAGTGCCAGCTTCACTTAATCTGGCTTGATTTGATGTTGCTGCATTGCGCTGATTGCGATCTACGCTATCTCGCCACTGCCGGTGCCAGAGGCGGCCGATGTACGTTGAATAACAGGTAGTAGCTTTTTGGCAACGTCGATTTCTACCACACCCGATGTGATCTTGGCGTTTAGTACTTCTAATGCTTCATCACGGGAGCCACCATTGCTGGATACTGTTTGCTTAAATGCGTTATATAAATCCTGCTTATCCGCAATGCGCCCTTTGACATCACGATATGAATAGGCAGTATTGGTGGCATAAGCTAGATTTAAATTAAAATCTCGTCTTTGTTAAATGGGTTCTTTTAGAGTACGTGCAGTACCATAGACACCGACAGCCACTGTGCCAGCCACTTTTCCCCATTTGGATAAATTGGCTAGCTTGATGGTTTTGCCCATTTCCGCATTTGATCACGCATGCGAACGCGCATCATGCTTTAACATATAGCTAATTAGGATTAGACAAGGACTAAACAAAAATTTATTTGTTTAGTCTTTTGCTTAGTAATGTTAATAATTACGCTGCAAAATGATCCTAAAAATCATTGTTATTAATAGTTTATACTGTTATAACATATTTTAAAATTTGTTCAAAATATGCAAATAAATGTCCGTTTTTTGATAAATGGTTCAAAAGCTAAATTTGATTTTTTCAACCTTTATACGCCACCAAATGCCAGTATTTATTAGATTTTATCCTTTTTGGGGTTATTTACAGAAAGGTTTAGAAGCTGGTAATCCCCTACATTTATGCAGTTTTTCTGTATTTTACTTTTCTAATCATTCTTCTGTTATTTTCTTATTTGTTTCAAACTTTTAAATAAATATAAATTTAATATCTCAGTTCGATATGTTTGGTTAATCGTTCTATATGCCGTTTTGATAAGGAATGCCATATTTATCCCGCTATTTATAAAAGGTAGACACTACTATACCATATTTACGGCAAAACTCTTTGACAGGGATGCCAGTTTATGCTTCTTTTAAAATGAAAACAATTTGATGCTCTGAAGATTTTTTCATGTTGAAATTTTCCTTAAAAGTATCATAGAGAATTTTCTAATTTTTGCTGAACTATTTTAGGGGATAGTTACAATAACATGAAGCATTAAATAATATGACACCAATTGAATATAGAAACATGAATACATAGTATAATTTTCTACTTAGTTTGTGTGCTGACAACGGGATATTTATAAATTATAGGTTATTATTAATTTGCCTGAATCTTCTGAACCCATAAAGTGTTTTCTATATACCATTTTACAGTTTTAGTTAGTCCCGATTCAAAACTTTCATGGGCAGTCCATTTTAATGTATTTTTAATTTTGTTTGCATCAATTGCATAGCGTACATCATGGCCTGGTCGATCCTGAACATAAGTAATTAATTCCTTATATTGAGATATACTCTTAAGCTTGCATGGAACCAATTCTTCCATAATAGTACAAATTTTATGAATAATATCTATATTACGTTGTTCATTATGTGCTCCTATATTATAACTTTCTCCGATTTTTCCTTGTGTTAAAACTAAATATAAAGCACGAACGTGATCTTCGACATAAATCCAATCTCGAATTTGATCTCCATTACCATATACTGGTATTGGTCTCTCATTTAAGGCATTTAAAATTGTAAGAGGAATAAGCTTTTCAGGAAATTGATAGGGACCATAATTGTTTGAACAATAGGTAATAATTGTAGGTAAGCCATATGTTCGAAGCCACGATCGAACTAAATGATCAGCACTTGCTTTACTGGCAGAGTATGGTGAACTTGGCGCATAAGTAGATTTTTCTGTGAAGAATAAATCACTATATCCAAGATCACCAAATACTTCATCTGTCGATATGTGATGGAATCGGAATTGAGATTGCTTATTATCTGGTAAATTTTGCCAATATAAACGAGATATTTCTAACAATTGGTATGTGCCAATAATATTAGTTTGAATAAAGTTTGATGCACAAGTAATTGATTTATCTACATGAGTTTCAGCAGCAAAATTTATTATAGCATCTGGCCGGAAATTAAAAAAAATTTGTTTTACTGCTTGATAGTCAGTAATATCTATTGGGGAAAAATGATATCTTGGATCTTTTTCTACTAAATATAAAGATTCTAAACTGCCTGCATATGTTAATTTGTCGAGATTAAAAACCTGATGTTGCGTATATTGAATAATAAACCTAATGAAAGCAGAACCAATAAATCCTGCACCGCCGGTAACTAAAATATTCATATGTAAATTAGATCTAAACTTTAAAATTAAAATATTAATATATATTGCTATATTTTTAATCAAATTAAAAAAAATTTAAAATAATATAGCAAAGTAAATTATGGTTTAGTAATTAGTAAACCATAAATAGAGTTTTGAATTATTAATGTGATTAATTATTTTTTTAGCTTAATTACTTTCATTTTTTATTCACCTTAAAGCTTATATGTAGAAAACCAAAGTGTTTTGTAACAGTTAAACTTGATTATTAATACTAAATTCTAAAACTTTTGAGTTAAATATAATGAACAAAAATATAAAAATTTATACAAATCAAGTAAAAAAAAGCAAATATTAAATAAGCATATTTTTGTCATACAGTGTATGAAAGTTGAAAAAATTATGAAATATCCCAATGTTAGTACATAAATTAAGTAGAAAATTATGCTATTTATTTCATGTTTCTATATTCAACTGTCGTTCTATTATAGCCGTTTTGATAAGAACAGCTAGGTTTAATGTAATCTATGCTTACCTCATGTGATTTTGCTCAGCTTGTGAATCTACTGGAGGTAAATTTCGCTCCATTATTAACTCATTTTTTTAGTGGATAACCGTTATATTAAGCTAGTCTGTTTAAATAACGGGTAATTCTACCTGCCGATAAACTGATCGCTATATCAATGCCTAATGCCTCACGATTAAAATCATCAATAACACTAAAGGTTCTAAATCGACGATGTTTTTTAGAACTGCCATTCATAAAATCCATTAACCAACATTCTGCCAGACGACTTGGTACTGTTGATAGTTCTGGAAAACGCTGGGGTAATCGTTTATTTCGTTTAGAGAGAATATTGAGTTTTAATTAACAATAAACTCAATCATTTATGATTCCACTTATATTCCAGTTTCCTGATTCGACGAAAACATTTAGGAAATCCCCAATGTAAATGCCTGTCTGTTATTAACTGGTGTAACGAAATCATCATAGAGTCATCTGCCGATGTAGGTTGATAGTAGTAAGTATAGCAACTTAAATTCGCAATTTTTAAATAGATTCAATTTGATGCACTGAAAATTTTTTCATATTGAAATTAGCCTTAAAATATCAAAGAAATTTTCTACTTTCCTGCTGTACTATTTTAGGGGATAGTTACAATAGTTCTATAAACTATTGAATTATATTTGTGTAAGTTCGTAATATAATTTTATAAACAATTTGACTAACTATGCGTATTTAGTCGGTAATTACATAGTTTCTATGTATTCTACAATAGAATATAAATTATAATATGAGAAGTATAAATCTAAATTTGATTGAGTTTGATGAAAAAGCACAGTGATTTCTATTCTCTGAAAGAGTTATACAGTAATTTATATCCCTATATGAATAAATTACTTGGGTATTTTTTCATTTCTGTTCTCGCCATGATTGCTGTTGGGGTTGCAGGGCCGTGGTTTGCTGCCTTATTAAAACCTATTATAGATAATGGATTTGTTGATAAAAATATTGATGCAATGAAATGGGTGCCACTGGAAATCATTGGTTTATTTATTTTGCGAGGGATTGCAAATTATATAAATGAGTATACCAGTGCTTATATTTCTAATATTATGGTGCAGCATATTCAACGAGATTTGTTTGCGAAAATGATGATGTTGCCTGTCAGTTATTATAGTGAGAATAGTCGTGGACATACGGTATCCCGTATAACCAATGATGCAAGAAGTATTACCGGAGCTGGATTTGATGTAATTACGATTATAGCGAAAGATGGAGTAACAGTTCTAGGGTTATTGTGCTGGTTATTTTGGCTTGATTGGCAGTTAACATTGATAACGTTTGCTACTATTCCGTTAATTGCATTATTGGTAAGGAATATTAATAGTCGCATTAGAAGATTGGCTTCGAAAGCACAAAGTGGAATGGGCGAAGTATTACAAATTCTCACTGAAGCTGTAGACGGTGCGCGGGTTATACGAGTATATGGTGGTCAAAAATATGAAGCAGAACGTTTTGAAAAAGTAAATAATGAATTACGTTCTATAGCAGTGCGACGCCAGTCGTATACATCATTAGCCAGTGCTTCGACACAATTACTTATAGCTACTTCTCTTTCTATTATTTTATATGTAGCTGCTCAACGTGCTGCTCATGCTGGTTTTACAGCTGGTGATTTTATGTCCTTTTTGACTGCAATGTTAATGATGTTTGATCCTTTAAAACGTATAACTAATGTTAATTCGGTTCTACAAGGTGGCATTATCGCAGCTACTAATGTTTTTACGTTTTTAAAATTGAAGGAAGAAGAAAATTGTGGTACTAAAATTTTATCAGCAGATCCTGGAGATATTGAATTCAAAAATGTAGTATTAAGATATAAAGGAGCAGAAAAAAATGCTTTAAATAACCTAAATTTGAAAATAAAAAAAGGGACAGTTATAGCATTAGTTGGGGAATCAGGGTGTGGTAAGACTTCGACAGCAAATTTAATTCCTAGATTTTTTGAATTAACTAGTGGTAAATTAACTATTGATGATATTGATATTAATGAATATGAGTTAAATTCATTACGAAGTAAAATGGCCTTGGTAAGTCAGGATGTAGTTTTATTTAATGACACCATTGCTAATAATATAAAGTATGGCTATCCAACAGCAACCAATGAGCAAATTATAGCAGCAGCGAAAGCTGCAAATGCTTGGAATTTTATTGAAAAATTATCTGATGGTTTACAAACTTTTGTTGGTGATATGGGGATGAAATTGTCTGGCGGACAAAGACAAAGGATAGCAATAGCACGAGCATTACTAAAAGATGCTCCTATTTTGATATTGGATGAAGCTACCAGTGCTCTTGATAGTGAATCTGAACGTCTTGTTCAGTCTGCATTAGATTTATTAATGAAAAATCGTACTACAATAGTAATTGCACATCGCTTATCAACTATTGAAAAAGCAGATAATATAATTGTAATGCATGAAGGAAAAATCATTGAACAAGGGACACATAATTGTTTATTACAGCTTAATGGACGCTATGCTAAACTTTATAATATGCAATACAATAAGTAAATTCTGCAACTGATTATAATAGTTAAAACCCTTAAAGTTTTCAATTTTAAGGGTTTTATTTGTAACAATAAAATCTAAAAATATTAGAAAGTTTTTATTTAATAAAAATTCTTAATTTTTATAATCGGTATATTAAATAAATAATAAATTTTTGAATGTTCTGTTTGCTTAATCTTAAATATTCTCAAATTAAATAAATAAAATTTTTTTACATTATTAAAATTTATTCGTTCATTATTATAGGTTTTAATTACATTTGAAGCCAATAATTGAGTATAAATACCTGTTTTCGCAGCTGTGGACCACCACTCTTCAGCTAAATAACCAATTACAGTTTTGTTTGGATAACTATCATATATATTCCATGGTTTTACACCGGATGTATAATGAATAATTTTTATCTGATTAATTTTTTTGTTATAATTATCTATAATTTCATTAAATGTATTTGATTTAGTTATAGGTTCAAGATTCTCTAATTCTGCATGCCATACATAATTCCATTCTACAGGAAGCTTATAAATATCATCCTGTTTAATTACTGCATTTAATATACACTGATCCAAAACCCTAGGGGTTCCTATTTCTGCTAATTTATCTAGGCATTTAGAAGTTAGATTATCATCTCTCCATTTTTTTAAATTAATCAATAATACGCCCGCATTAAATTCAGAAATACCCTTTGGTAAACCTAAAATATTTTCTGAGTAAGCTACTTCACTATGCTTATTAAAATATAATTGGCGCGCGTAGCATGCATCCACAGCAGCGGCGATCATATGATTTTCTATATTAATTTCGTACAATTCTGATATATCTGATTTTATAAGCAAATCGATATCTAAATAAATTACTTTATCAACATCTGGTAAGAGATCAGCTATAAAAAAACGTATATATGTTGAAACTGTAAAATGAGCAAATGTAACAAATAAATTTTTGTATTTACTGATAATGTAATCAATATTTACATAATTAATCGTAATATTTTCATATTCCTTAGCATTATAAGCGATTGAATTTTTAGTATCATCTGTTATGTTAGCATCTGCTATGGTAATAACATATTCATATTTTTTTGAAGCAGTATGATATAATGATTCAATCAATACAGGTATATATATAGCATAGTTATTGTCAGATGATAAAACTATGTTTATAGTTTGTTTATTTTGATGTTCCATCTACTTATCCCTTATTCTTAAGTAGTTTGGTTTGATCGGAGGATATATTTACAACTAAGTTACTCATGGTTTAATAATATTATGAAACCTATAAATCTGAAATTTTATCATTAGTATTCACTTATATACAAGATAGTGTAAATCTAGTAGGTTTATAATGTAAATATATACAATTATTTACATTATATTTCAAGATTGCTCGTTTGCTGAGGGTATTATATTTGCAATATGTAATCAAAATTTCATTATAAGATTTATCAGTCTGCTATAGATTTCGACACAAATTAAAATATTTAACAGTACAGTTCAAGTGTTAAATATTTTAGTATGTATTTTAAAATATGTTGTAAATTCTTATATTTTATGAAAGTTTAAAAAAATTACCAATTGTTTTAATATATGTATTATTAATAAAGATTATCTCATAGTTATATTAATTATAGATGGTGGCCTCTAAAACGCCAAATAACAAATTGCAATTATATAATAGTTTTATTTATAGACATATTTTCATCTGTGTTAAATAACTGTATGGCTTAAATAATAAATTCGATATTTAAAAAATATGATTAACAATTTAAATCTGCATAATCATTTGATTGAAATTTTAAATTAGTAAACTGACTTAAAGTTAATTATACCTGACTTAGTTAAAACTCACTAAATTAACAAATTTAAATTTAAATATCATTTTATTTTTTAATAAATTTATTTTATATATATAGCATATAATATTAATTATGTTTAATTTATTTTAGTTTTGTATTGCTATGGTAGTTTTTACTTTAGCTAAATTAATTTATAATTATAATCTACCTACTTTATTATTACTAAATGAAATATTGATAAATACAGTAGATATTTGTTGAAGATTGAAATTTGATTATTTTTCAATTAATTTTAAAGTGTTATATATTGAATTTTGATATTATAAATATGATTTCTGCACTTTTGATAAATCTGCCTAAATCTACTGACAGATTGAATTTTCAAAAACATCAATTGGATAAGCTGCAAATCCCTATGCATAGATTGTCTGCCGTTCAATGTGACGATTTTACCTCTGAAGAATATGAAAATCTTGCCAATGGGTGGCAACGTAAATTACGCAAAACGGAGGTGGCGTGTTTTCTTAGTCATCAAAAGGCTTGGCAATGTGTTTTAGAAACTAATAAGCCATGGTTAATTTTAGAAGATGATGCTTTGTTGTCTATAAAAACTCCCGAGATATTACATATTTTAGCAGAAAAGTATCAGGATCTTGATTATGTAAATCTGGAAACACGTTATCGACGTAAATGGATTGGCAAAAAAAACGTTAAACTGGTGGCTGAGTATCAGTTGAGGCGTTTATACCAGGATAGGAATGGTTCTGCTGCTTATCTTTTATTTCCTTCAGGTGCTAAAAAGCTTTTAACCAGGGCAAAAAAATCTGCACCAGCTCTGGCAGATGCATTTCTTGGACAAGCATATGAGTTGAATGCATGGCAAATTTATCCAGCAGCTGCTATCCAAATGGATCAGTGTCAAAATTATAAACTTAAAATGTCTTTGCCATTTACTTCCACTATTGTCTCAGCTAATCATCCCAGACCTGATGTAAACAATTGTTTGGATTTTTGCTGTTTTAAACTTCGTCGAATAATAGCTCAAATTAAAATGGGACTACGTCAATTATCTGTGTGTCAAATTGCAGAACACACATTTGTTCCCATTGTGATGACTGATTTTGATGATTAATTTACCCACCTTCAATCCTGTTTGGAAAGAATTAAATGCGTTTAAGTATTTTGGTTCCTGTATATAATGTCTCTGAATATTTACCAGTATTATTAGAAAAACTGTCATCAAATTTGCCATTAGATACTGAGGTGGTATTTTATAATGATGCATCTACAGATCATTCATTAGCTTTATTAGATGATTTCCAGCAGACTCACCCTGAAATATGTATACGTATATTGTGTGGATTGGAAAATGTTGGTTTAACTCGCGTTCGTGGTAAATTGATAAATGCTAGTAATGCTGAATATGTTTGGTTTATTGATGCAGATGATATAGTAGAATCTTCTTTTTTCAATAAAATTTTAGCAATTTTAGAGCAAGATAAGCCTGACGTATTATTATTTAATTATGATGTTTTCTTTGATGATACAGGACGAATTAAACATCGGGATACATTATCATTTTATCCCAAAAACCAGCTGGTAAATACATCTGCACGCCAAATCTATCGCACTGCGATTTTAGATGGTAAGCATTATTTTTGGAATAAAATATTTCGACGTGAATTAATACTGGAAAGAGTAGATTATAGTATTCCTGCATTTGAAGATATTGCTTATACACCAGTATTATTAAATCAGTGCCAAAGTTTTTATTATCTTACTGAAACGATTATCCATTATCGTATAAGAAATAATTCTATTGCTCAAAAAATGAGTGTAAAACAGACTTATGGTATACGTGCTTATCTAGAACAGGCTCGATATGCAACTGAAGTAGTTCATGACCGTAAATCCCAAGCATATTTGTTATATAAGGTATTTATTTACTACTATCGTCTCATGAAAAAAATTCCTAAAGCGAATATTTCTCAAAAAGAAAGATATGATTTAATCAAATTAGCTAATCAGTTTTTTGATTCAAAAGGTATTTCTGTTGCACAGATGATTAATTTATTAATTCGGGAAAATATGTATGATAAAGCAATAAAAATTCTGGTATTAACTATCTATTTTAGAATACATAATTATTGAATTTCCCATTTAAGCTTGCTTTGAATTGAAGTATAAAATGTATGGATTATAAAAGTTTAATTTTTCTTTTATCTAGTAGCGTTTGGACTAGGCATTTCTCATTGTGCCAATTATGACCACTCCAGCCTTGAAAACTAAAATTATGGAGAATTATTTGATGAGTTGGGTATTGGTTTAAAACATAATTAATAGCTAAAAAACCAGTACTTGGCATGCTGTTTCCAATCATATTAACACATTGTAAATATAATGATTTAGAAATTGTGTCTATTTTATATTGTTTAAGTTTGGATTTTTTGACCCATTGAGGAAACCGCCAGAAATATTTAATACGTTTGTGGAGGGGGAGTTTTTCATAACAACTTAAGTAGATATCTTTTCTACTGTGACGAAAAAAAACCTGCGTATCTGGTTTAAACATTTTGTGATCGATATTCAGATGACGTATTTGATTATAGCCATTTGCAACGAATACCCAATCGGCCATAAGTGTACAACTAGGATTAGGTGAATTAAATCTAATTACAATATCATCTTCCGAAATTTTTTCGGCAATGGAATGTTGTTCATCAGCATTGCCAATGATAAAAAATTTACTATGTGGATGCACAATTTTCATTTTATTATTTTTTTATTGCCAATAGTTTTTTAGCCATGGTGCAGGTAAGACTTTGCGATACCATTTGCCACCACCACCCTCAATAGCATCCGGTGGATTGACCTCTCCGTGAAAAACGATAATCTTACCACTTTCAGGTTTTTCTGGCGGCTGCCATAAAGCATAGGGCATTTTTTTTAAAACATCATATTTATAGCTAAGGCACCAGCCTGCAGGCCAGTAGCTTAGTCGATGGTATTCACGGATATACCAAGATAAAAAAGCTTGTTCATGCCGAAATTGTTGGCGTATCTGTTCGAAATGAGTTCGAAAGTAATTCATTAGATTGGGTATGGATCCGATTTGAAAACGGTAGACTGAACTGTTACCTACCATTCGCCATGGTTTTTTCCAATCACGGATTATCAAAACTTCGTCTGGCTGCTCGACTGGGTGAGTAAAAAAACTGTCGATGTTATCGATGATGACAATATCAATATCCAGAAACAGAGCTGTACCCTGAAGGTCATAAAGGTTGGCACTAAATGTGGTAAGCTTATTCCATCCTCGTTCAGGCAAGCCTTTTGGCAGATCTAGGGGGGGTAATGGATAACACTGAATATCCGAATGGATACCTTTTGGATCATCAGTTAAACAGATCATTGTAAATGGTAGTGTAAGATGCCTTTTGACCATATTGTAAAGTCTATTGACATATTCCGCACTATATTTTTGTCCCCATTTCATGCATAAAATGTAATTATTAGGTACGGTTTTCATGGTGTGAATCTGCTCAGTCTATTTTCGCGCAGTATAACATTTTGAGATCTGATTAGCTGAATTAGTGGTATTAATAAGTTTTATCTGGTTAATGTGAAGCTAAATAATTTTTTTGTGGGGGTGTTTTAAAAATTTTTTTAGGTAATCTTGTTTTTATTTGTGTTATAGAATACATTTTGTAATTAATTTTTTATCCTTTTATGTAAGCAATGATCGGTTTTGATCGTGTTTGCTGAGTTGTATTAAAGATGAATACTGAATCAGATGACTATAAATGAGTATTTTATATTAAAGATGTCTGGACAACTGAGGAGTGTGAATGAAGAAAGTTCTATGGATTTTATTTAAAAGTAATCTGATTGTACGTATGCTGGTGTGTATGATCATTGGCGCGCTTATTGCGGCATTTTTGCCGGAATATGGTGTTAAGCTGGAGTTTTTGGGGAAAGTATTTATTCAGGCTTTGCGTGCAGCTGCACCGATTCTTGTTTTTGTGCTGGTGATATCGTCGATTGTCAATAATAAGTTTGATAATGTTTCCAGTATTAAATCGGTGGCATGGTTATATGCAATAACGGTACTTATTTCAGCTGTTCTGGCCTCAACTTTGAGTTACTTGTATCCTTTGCACCTAGTTATGGATGTGCCTCCGATTTCTGAGAAACCACCGGAAGGGGTAGCTGAAATTCTGCAGAATATTATTCTTAAGTTTGTCGATAATCCTGTGAATGCTTTGGTAACAGGTAATTTTTTAAGTATTCTTGCTTGGGCGACAGCATTGGGAATCGCTTTACGGCATTGTGATGAAGCAACGAAATCGGTAATTAAAAATTGGTCAGATGCAACGATCTGGGTTGTGCGTCTGGTAGTAGCTATTGCGCCATATGGTGTTTTGGGTTTGGTGGCATCACACTTTACCAGTGATGGCTTGGCTAAGTTAAAAAATTATCTGGAGCTGATTGGGGTTTTATTAGGATTGATGATATTTGTTGCACTGGTGATTAATCCACTCATTGTTTACCTCAATCTCCGTAAAAATCCATATCCTTTGGTTTTTACCTGTTTGCGCTATAGTGGTATTACTGCCTTTTTCACCCGTAGCTCAGCTGCGAATATTCCGGTAAATATTCGCTTGGCCGAACGAATGCAATTACCGGAAGAGATTTATTCTTTGTCGATACCACTTGGTGTCACGATGAGTATGAATGGTGCCGCCATTACCATAACAACGATGACTATGGCTACAGTACATACTGTAGGTATGGATGTTAGTTTTGTACAGACGTTATTACTAAGTATTTTAGCCACGGTTTGTGCGTTAGGTGCGTCTGGTGTTCCGGGCGGATCGTTACTGCTCATTCCTGTTGCGTGTAGTATGTTTGGTATTGACCCAGCAATATCAGCTCAGGTAGTAGCTATTGGTTTCGTGATTAGTGAAATTCAGGATTCAGCTGAAACTGTGTTGAATTCATCCAGTGATATGTTATTTACTTCGGTCGTTGGCCTGAAGCATCAGGGCAGAGATCCAAGCAAAATTGAATTGCTACCAGAATAAAAGGTTATTTATTTCTGTAAACCGTTGCGTGAAAATGCAACGGTTTTTTTGCATTTATATAATTTATGGCTATCTGCTAAATTTAAATTTTGGGTATATCAAGATCTTAAGATTTCGAATATGTTGTTATTAATTTTTTACGCACGTTGATGATATTCAGAGAGAATAGTACATAAATTACTTTAGTTTCGATTTATGAAATAGATCTCTTGGTTAGATGAGTAGTTTATAAAAACAGCCTCTATTTTAGTTTACTGATATCAGAAGATTGACAAGGTGGTGTGTTAAGGCAGATTTGTTGTTAAGTTAACTGGTTTTCTGTCATCTGCAGATTCTATAAGCCGTTTTATGAGGCTGTTAATATTTTGATGATGCTATTAAAGAACGGGCAAGTATATCCAGATCAGCAGCATGATTACCAAATGCATTTACAATAGCTACTATTACTAAGGGATGTTGTGTAGATGATTTCGGAATCCAGTATCCTGCTAAAGCATTGACGTTGTTCAGTGTGCCGGTTTTAAGATGCCATTGTCCATGCGTATTTTTAAATCGATGTCGAAGAGTTCCATCTACTCCTCCAATTGGTAGGCTATTAATGAATTCCTGTGCAAATGGTTTGTTATAGGCAACCTGTAATAATTGACCTAATAATCGCGCAGTGACCCGTTCTTTTCGAGATAAGCCCGAACCATTTTCCAGTTGCATTTTTGAAGTATTGATGTGTGCTTGTCGCAATGTTTGCAGAACGATGGTTTTCGCATTTTCTACAGTATCACCTTTCTGTTTTTCGCCCAGACTTAAAAATAGGGTGCGAGCAATGGTGTTGTTAGAATACTTATTCATTGCAGTGATGATTTCTGCTAAGGGTTTTGATTGATGTGAGGCTATCACTGAGGTATTTTGAGGTACTGTACCTATGCTGTATTTTATATCACTATTACTCTGACGCCACCAGGCACGAAAACTTTCTGTGGCAAATTCAGCTGCACTTAATTTGTTGGTATTAATAAACCATGTCTTCCCAAGACAGCTAAAAGGCACCTTACCCTGAATATTTAAAGTATGACCATTGAAAAAAGCATGCACATATTTGCCCACTGATGGACAGGCTGTATCATGGTTTTGCCAGCTTAGATGCTGCTGGATGGTAATATTTGGCAGGGGTGTGTCCACGGTGACGAATGGTCGCCCCTGTTGGTTACGAGTGATTGTTAGCCACCATACTCGGTATGAGACCATATGCGGATCAGGTGGTGTAACAAAAACTTCATTGTGATCTGCTGCAAAGTTGTCGGCACTGCCTATATTCGACCATATACTACGGTCTAGAACCAACTGACCATTGATTTGACGGATACCTTTAGCCTGTAACTGTGCCAACATTAGCTGTAAATCGCGCTGATCGAATATAGGATTACCGCTGCCATACCAGTACAGATTTCCCTGCAAAACACCATTTTTAATCGGCGCGTTGCTACGCCATTCAGTTTGCCATTGATATTGTGGACCAAGTTGCTGTAATGTGACAAAGGTAGTAACCAGTTTCATGGTTGAAGCTGGATTGACTGCCATATCTGCTCGATGTTGATGAATAATTTGACCAGTTTGTAAATCAGCTACATATATTGCGGTTTTGTTGTCAGGTAAGTTTCCAAAGGAGATAGCCAGCGCAATTTGCAAAGGAATCAGCCACAGCAAAACAATAAAGTATAAGAATAGGGTTTTTTTACATTTCCATTGGATCAACATCAATCAGCCAGCGTGTATTTTTGTAATGATTGCTAATAAATTTTAACCAATTATCCCATATTGTTATTATTTGGTGAAGAGGTTTTCGCTGTTTACTTTCCAAAAATACTTGTGCCCGCTCATAGCCGGCTAGACGAGCCATCAACATTGGTACTGGTCCGAATGTATGTACATTTGCAGGTAATTGCTCATGTTGCTGAATTCCTTGTATTACCCGCCGGAGTAATTCCTGTGCCTCATGCATGGTTTTGGCATCGGTACGGATAGCAGCCATGTGACTATATGGTGGCATACTCATTTCTTGTCGTTCTATCAGTTCGGCTTTGGCAAAGGTGCTGTAGTCCTGAGCGACTAATGCCTGATAAACTTTATGTTCCGGCTGCTGGGTTTGTAACCAAACCTCGCCGACACTGTCTGCACGGCCGGCGCGCCCACTTACTTGCATTAATTCTGCAAACAATCGTTCGGGAGCACGAAAATCTGCACTGTAGAGGCTATTATCGGCATTTAAGACAACGACCAGATTTAGTTGGGGAAAATCATGTCCTTTGGCGAGCATTTGTGTTCCGACCAAGACATCTATTTTTTTGTTAATAATTTTTGTGTAAATGGTTTCCCAATCTTGCTTACGTGAGGTACTGTCACGATCTACCCGTAATATTCTGGCTTCTGGCAATAAATATTGTAGGTTTTCTTCAATGCGTTGTGTCCCCTGGCCGACAGCAGTTAAATCCTGATTGCCGCATTCTGGACAACAATGTGGAATAGTTTGATGAAAATCACAATGATGGCAGCGTAGCAGTTTACGATGACGATGCAAAACCATTTTGGCTGAACAATTCGGGCAGCCGAATGCATGTCCACAAGCGCTGCAAAATAGTGCTGGTGCGTAACCTCGTCGATTCAGGTAGACCATACTTAATCCACCATGCTCAAAATTTTTCTGGAGTTTTTGTTTAATTATTTCACTAATGCCATGATCCAGTGGCAGGTGACGTGTATCCAGTAAGTGAATTTTTGGCAGTCGAGCATTGGCATGGGCTCGTTGAGTCAATTGCAGTAACTGATATTGTCCCTGTTTGACTTGATACCAGCTTTCCAGTGAGGGTGTGGCACTACCAAGAACGATTGGGCAGGCATTTTGCTTTGCTCGCCACACAGCCAGATCACGTGCATGATAACGCAGCTCTGTCTCTTGTTTGAAAGAATGGTCATGTTCTTCGTCTATGACGATTAGACCTAAATTTTTTATTGGAGTAAAAATAGCTAACCGCGTCCCAATTATGAGAACAGCCTGTCCTAAGGCTGCACGCAGGTAATTGCGAGTACGTTCGCCGCTGGCGGTTTGACTGTGTAGTATAGCTGTAGCGGTATGTGGAAATCGTTGCTCAATACGCTGCATCAGCTGTGGCGTCAGATTGATTTCCGGTAGTAGAAATAATACTTGTTTTCCTGTTTCGATCACATTGGCAATGATGTCAAAGTAAACTTCGGTTTTGCCACTGCCAGTGACGCCATAGAGTAGGTAAGGTGCAAATTGACCAAAATGAGCTTGTACAGTGTTACTGGCCTGTTGCTGTTGAACGTTGAGCTGGTGCTGACTTGCGGGAATAGCTCCACAGGGCGGTATGGTGCTGGATTGAACCCATCCTTGTTGCTGCCATTTACGTAAATAGTGTTCAGCCTGCTGGTGCTCGGCTTTAAGTTGGGTCAGGGTTGCGTTAGCAGTTTGCAGACATCGCCATAGAGCCTGCTGCCTATGAAATCTTGCTGCCGGTGAGTCTTGTTTACTGCCCAGTTCTGTTAATGAAAAGATTTTTTCTGGAGCAGGTAAGGTTATCGCTTTAGGTTCGCGTAAACCTCTGGGCAAGGCGGCAGCAACTGCTTGTCCTAATGGATAATGATAATAGCGAGAGGTGAAAGTTAATAATTCTCGCCAGTCTTGTGGTAAATGCCAGCCATCATCAAACACTTTTTCGATGGGCAGAATTTTTTCCACTTCGATATCTGGTTGGATGTTGCTAGCCCAAACTACAGCTGTGGTTAAACGGTTGCGAAAGCGTACTGCTACTCTTGTTCCGGCTACCAATAAAGTAGGATGAGCATAGGTCAGTAAAGGAAATAAAGGCACATTCAGTGCCAGATGGTGGTAAATCAATGTAGACATAAAAGTATGAAATCAATTTAAGGTTATTGTACCGCAAAGTAATCGACTTTTATCAGACTGTTATTTGTGCGATAATCATCAACAATAAACTTAAGGAGTTAAACCAAATGTCTGTTGTGGCGATAATTTTTATTTGCCTGTTATTTCTAGCAGATTTGGTATTAATTCTTACAGCCTATACCCGTTAACAGACGGGTTTTTTTATGCTTACTGAGAAAGTTTCGAGGGCACATTATGACTAATCCGTTGTATCGGCAAAATTTTATTTCAATAAATGATTTATCTACAGAGCAGTTGGAATTTTTACTAGTTGCTGCTTTACGTTTAAAAAAACAACCTCAAAATAATTTATTACAAGATCGCTTAATTGGGTCTTGTTTTTTTGAGCCTTCTACCCGTACCAGATTATCATTTGAAACAGCTATTCAGCGTCTGGGTGGTAAAGTGATTGGATTTGCTGATGGTGCCAACACCAGTGCCAAAAAGGGGGAAACTTTGGCAGATACAGCACGCATTATCAGCAATTATGCCGACGCAATTGTGATGCGTCATCCAAAAGATGGTGCAGCGCGGGTAGTGAGTGAATTTGCTCATGTGCCGGTTATCAACGCAGGCGATGGTACTAATCAGCATCCGTCACAAACTTTGCTTGATCTGGTAACGATTCAGGAAACACAAGGCAGGTTGCGGGAACTTAAAGTAGCTTTGGTAGGTGATTTAAAGTACGGCCGTACAGTACATTCACTGGTACAGGCGTTAAGTCGTTGGGGTTGTGAATTTGCTTTTATTTCACCATCTGCACTAAGTATGCCGGATTACATTTGTGAGCAGTTAGATGATGCTGGCAGCAATTATAAAACTTTATCTAGTCTGGAAGAAGCTTTATCCTGGGCTGATATTGTTTATATGACGCGTATTCAGCGTGAACGCTTTGACGAGCAGGAATTTGCCCGGATTAGTGGTAATTTCAGTCTTTGTGCAGCGATGCTGACAAATGCTAAGCCTAATATGCGTATTCTACACCCGTTGCCACGGGTTGATGAAATCCATCCGGATGTGGATAGTAGTGTTCATGCCTACTATTTCCAGCAGGCAAACAATGGTATGTATGCCCGTCAGGCTATTCTGGCCGCCATCATGAATGAAAATTTTTAAAATCTGGTGCATAAGGAAGAGAGATAATGAATCAGAATAAGTTGAGCGTTGAAGCAATTAAAGACGGTACCGTCATTGATCATATTCCGGTAGGGCAAGGATTAACCATTTTACGCCAGTTTAAAATATTACATTCTGGAAACGCAGTGACAGTTGGTTTTAATTTGACCAGCCACTCTACCGGAAGTAAAGATATTATTAAAATTACAGGTTTGTTTCTGGATGATTCTACTGCTAACCGGCTGGCGCTATTTGCGCCTAAGGCAACAGTAAATGATATTGAAAATTTTAAAGTTGTACGTAAACGCACATTGATATTACCGGATACGATCAGTGAGGTATTTTCTTGTCCTAATAGTAATTGTGCCAGCCATGATGAACCAGTTAAAAGTAAGTTTTATGTTCGCATGATTCATGGTGAAACAAGATTACGTTGCCATTATTGTGAAAAAACATTTGCGCGTAAATCGGTCATTGATGCGTAATGTTTGTTTTGGTGATGATCATAGTGTGCTTACTATAGGCCAAAAGCTGTAGCATGAAAACCAATGTGGCTTTCAATAAAGCTGCTGACAAAATAATAGCTATGGTCATAACCATCCCGCATATTAAAACGTATATTCCACCCTTTGCTGGCTGCAGTATTTACAAAATCATGCGGCAGCAATTGGGATGGATAATATTCATCCACACTTCCCTGATCAATAAGTATTGATAAATTAGTCGGAACACTTTGCTGCAATAATTCGGTACTGTCATATTGATACCATTGGGCTTGATTCAAACCCAGATAGGTAGTGAATGCTTCCTGTCCCCAGTTGCTGGCACAGGGGTGAGCAATAGGCGCAAAGGCAGATACTGATAAATAGTAGTGCGGATTTTTCAGTCCAATCATAATCGCCCCATGTCCACCCATGCTGTGTCCGCATAAACTGCGCTGATTATTTACCGGAAAATGCTTTTCAATAAGTTGGGGTAGTTCACTGACAACGTAGTCATACATTTGATAGTGTTGTGCCCACGGTTGATTAGTTGCGTTAACATAAAAACCTGCTCCTTGCCCAAGATTGTAGACGACTGCGTCAGCTATATCTTTTCCGCGTGGGCTGGTGTCTGGCATGACCAGTACAATCCCCCATTCTGCTGCGTAACGTTGGGCACCGCTTTTAATTGAAAAATTTTCATCGGTACAGGTTAGTCCGCCCAAACAATACAGCACCGGTCTGCGATACCCCTGTAAAGCAAGTGCTGGCAGATAGACAGAAAAATTCATATTACATTGATTAACAGAACTGTAATGATGATAACGTCGTTGCTGACCATTAAAAAGTTTATGTGTGCTTAGTAAGTTCAGTTCAGACATAATATTTATTCCCTCTATGATAGTGACTAAGATTAATATAAATTGTGCCAGTTAGGTCAGATCTAGACTAAACATATCTTATTAGCTAAAAACTAAACGAGTAATTGACCTTTGATAAAAGTAAAGATTATGAGTTAACTAAATTAATACTTTTCGATGATAGAAATACTTTTAATTGAGTTCTCAGCGGGCAACTTCATTATGCAATAGACAATCTTTTCATTGATAAAAATTTTAGCAAACGAGAAGATGAGACTAAAAGTAATGTTATTTTACAACTAACAAGGTTAATTTATATTGTACATATTGGCTAAGATTGGGCAACGAATGTATACAATTTATAATGAATTAGAGAGAGAACTAAATTAGGATTAGAAATATTTATTTGGCATCATAAGTCATGTATCAATTAATCATAATTTTTATTTTTTATATTTAGGGTAGGCAACCAAATAAATTTATTAACGAAACAAATTCCACACAGGTTTACAGGTAGGCGGAAGTTCCGGGCATTTACCTAATTGTCCGCCGCCATAATCACCCTCACGATGAAAATCACTACCGCAGCTGGCCAGAAAGCCATAATGCTGCGCCAGTAATGCATAATTTAGCCGGTCATTTAAATTAGTACGGCCACTATGGACCTCAATTGCATCTCCGCCACAATCTTTAAAATCGCTGAACAGATTGCGCCGAGCAGTAGCTGATAAATCGTAACGTATGGGGTGAGCAATTATGGCAAGACCGCCAGCATGATGAATGGCGTTAACAGTTTCACTCAACTCTGCCCATTGGTGTCTGACACTACATGATTTCCCGTCACCCAGAAATTTGCGAAAAGCATCAGCTTTTTTGCGCACATGTCCATTATTAATCAGATAGTCGGCAATATGAGTGCGCGTAACCATTTCAGCATGAGTAGCCAGTGCAATAGAGCCTTCATAGGCACCAGAAATACCTTTCTTAGCGAGCTTATCACTGATCGCACGTAATCGTTGTAAACGACCAGCGCGTAATTGTGCCAGCAAATTTTGTAATAGTAAGTCATCAGTGGCAATATTTAGACCAACGATATGAATGGTACGCCCCCGCCAGCTAACTGATATTTCCACACCGTTGATAAAATTTATGCCACATTGTTGTGCCTGAGCATTAGCCTCTGCTAAACCGGCGGTGTGGTCGTGATCAGTTAATGCTAGCATTGTACAACCATTGGCATGGGCCAGACGCACTACCTGTTCAGGCGTTAAGGCACCATCTGAAATGGTGGAGTGGCAATGTAGATCTATACTCATAGGATTATTTTCTAACAATTGATGTATGAAATGGTTGTAGCTGCATTTTTATAAAGGATTTGTAATGATAGGTAGAAACTGCGCAGTTTCCTTGCTGTAAGCAGAAAGTATTTTTTGGTTTGGCAAATAAGTGCAGAGACTGCTAGCGTTTTTCAGTCATACTGTTTCATTAATAATGATAATTTGCTGTTCACCAAACAGAATACAATCTCCGGCGATGATTTTGGCAGTTTTTCTGGTTTCTACTTGTCCATTACGTTGTACCAGACCTTCGCTAATTAACTGCTTAGCTCGTCCGCCACTTTCGACTAAACCTGTCAGTTTGAGGAGATCACAAAGTGCAATATAGGGATGTCCGTCTAGATTGAATTGTTGTTTCATTGCGTATACCTTTCTTTTGCTGCATATTGTAGCCGTTGCTACTGTTGAATGGGGTATTGTTGTGTATATAATCAGTCAGTAGCCATTAATTATAGTGTTTGCTATCGAAATAAAAGGAGAGTTGTGTGGATACAGTTGCTTGGCTTCGTCAGTTAATTAGCTTTGATACCACAAGCCGGACCAGTAATCTGACTTTAATCAACTATGTTGCCGATTATCTGCAACAACAGGGTTTATCCCCCTGGCTGGTGCAAAATGGTGATGGCAATAAAGCTAATCTGTTTGTTACCATGCCAGCAATTAATGGCAGTACTGATGGAGGCATTGTTTTATCTGGTCATACCGATGTGGTACCGGTAGATGGGCAAAACTGGAAGTCAGATCCGTTTGTGGCTGACATCCGTGATAATTGCCTCTATGGACGTGGCAGTAGTGATATGAAAGGTTTTATTGCTTGTGTACTGGCTGCAGTACCGCAAATGCAGATAGCCAAATTGAAAAAACCTTTGCATATTGCTCTTTCTTATGACGAAGAGGTTGGTTGTCTTGGTGCGCCACTTTTATTGGCCGAATTAGCTAAACGCCGTTTGCAACCGCAATATTGTATTGTCGGAGAACCTACTTCTATGCAGATGGTTATTGCTCATAAAGGTATTAATACTTTTTGCTGCGAAGTACATGGTAGGAATGCTCATTCTTCGCTAACACCACATGGTGTTAATGCAATTGAATATGCTGCCAAGCTAATTGTGTTCATTAATCAACTGGCACAGCAATTACAGCAGCGTGCTGATCTAGATCATGCGTTTGATGTGCCATTTGCTACTGTATCTACGGGTTTGATTCAGGGTGGTACGGCAATTAATATTGTGCCTGAATATTGTGCTTTTGAATTTGATTATCGCAATCTTCCGCACATGACGGTTGCCGAACTAATTGAACCTATCCAGCGTTATATTGATGCAGAACTTTTGCCTGTTATGCGTACGATTGCACCTGAGGCGATTATAAACTTAACCCAAAAGGTACAGGTTCCGGCTTTGAATGATGTGGACAATCAGCCGCTCCATGAGCTCATTATGCACTTGGTTGATAGTAAGCAACGTGACAAGGTGGCTTACGCTACTGAAGGTGGTCAGTTTCAGAATAGCGGTATCAATACAGTCGTGTGTGGGCCTGGTAGTATTGCTGTGGCGCATAAAGCAAATGAATACATCGAACTAGAACAATTAGTACGTTGTGATCAATTTTTACGCAAACTAATTAAGAATCAAAGTGAATAGGGATCAGCATTGGGCTAATTAAGGTGTTTTCAAGCATTTAATTTATCTGGGTGTTGTATTGCAATCAGTTGCTTCAGTTGTCTAAAAGCTACCTTTAGCAGCACATAAATTTACTTTTATTTGTCATATAGGTAAGAAATAGATTTGGCAAATTAAATTAAATGCTTGTACTGCTATTTACACTAAGCTTTATCAATATATGCGCGACTACAATAAAGATTATTCACTTGGGTTTTCTGTTTAGGTAAGCGTATTTAATTTTTTCCATTTTCTGATTTTGGTTCGGAAGGATTTAAATGGTGCCACAGAATTAATATGAATAAAGCGTCCAACAGTCCATGAAGCGGGATAGGGCTTAGTCCACTGGCGTTGGTCTTTAATAAATAGTACATCTTCGCTCAGAGATTCAATCCAATTATTCCAGATTACAACTTGCTGATTAAATACCTGAATCAGCTCTTGTAGGGATAGATCCTGATAGTTTTGATAAAACTTCTTATATAAGTCACCAAGTCGATTCCATTTATAACCCGGTGCAGGTAGTATTGGTGTTTGACCGGCAAGCTCCTGATCGTCCCAGGATTTAACCAGTTTTAACCAGCCTAGTTGATAACTAATCATTTGTGCCGGCGTGCGATCGACTCCATCTATTAATACATCTTTAAGAGTCTCTGGTACAGAATGAAATTCGTCGATAAATAATTTGGCTGTTTTATTAACTTCATTTATTAACTGTTGTTTATTGATATAGTGCATAAACTAGCTTTCAAAGATATTATGGGTAATTAAGGTTATTGGGTCAAATTAAACTGTTAATAGTATAGGTAAAAAAAGTTGCTAACAATTTAATACAAAATAATTTAATTCTCATGAATATTTGATTTGCAAGCTCTGTAAACTATTCAAAATAGATCCAATTTTTCATATTTTTTACCTTAGTGCTGAAATATTTTATTACCTATTTTATTATTATAACTAAATTTACTTATTCTTAAATATGGGTTTACTTTATTAAAAATAAACTGCAGAAATTATATGGCCTATATCGTCTCTAATCGTAGGTAAAAAATTAGTAATGAATGTAATTCGACCAAATAGAACAAATTGCAGGATTCTAAAATGATTCGGCTAACACTATAAACACTCTCGTAACTAGTTAGATGAGAAACATTCTTCTCTCAATATTGGTTAACTAGGCAGACAGCGGTGTTGCAACAGCTCACTTGAAATAGATTAATTTAGAAAGTCTAAACTATTATTTCATTAAATAGAATTAGTAAATTTGTGTTAATTTGGTGATTTTGAAAAAATAAGCAAATATGTGAACAACATATTGATCTAAATTAGATTTCTTTCTGTGGTGCTATCAATGTGCTAGAAATTTTGGCTAAATTGTCTGAGATGAGAATAGTTGTGGAAACAGCTTTGCAAGAAATTTTAAAAATATTCTGATTAGTTGCTATCGACGATAGTGGCTTTCATTTAGTTAGTATATTGAATTGGAGGCGAAATCAGCTTCTTAGTTGGTAAGATGTAGAAAGTTGATTAGATTAATTTAAAACTTAATAAATATAAAATTTGTATTGAGCATTAATTTTATTTTTCAGTTATGTTATCCAAAACTAATACTTTAGCTTTAGTAATTTTGTATAGTTATTGGTCATATGGTGGTGTCAGGTATAGGATGAATCAAATGGCAAATCAAGTATAGTCAAAATCTTGATGAATTATTCCAATCATTTTTATGCACCTATAATAGATAATGTATTTATAATTAGTTACGCAAACTGAATCAACAAAACTATATATTTTACATAAATAAACATATAGTCATATTAAAATACAAAATACTGTTATTTTATTTATTATGTGCTATATTTTGTTTTTTTTTATTTAAATCGGACAAACAAATGAAAAAGAATAATCTGATAAAACACTATTTGCTTTCATTAAGCTCAGCAATATTATTTACATTATCATTACCTGCTATTGCAAAAAACACTACCAAAGTTGATAAAGCTGAAGTTAATCGTTTATCGAATTATTTTATGGCTCAGGATAAATCTGTCAGCAGTAAGATAGACTTTGATGGTTACATGAAATTAGCCGAAGAAGTGAAACAATACAGAGCTAAAAGACTTCTTCCTTTAGACCAATTTTTAGCCAAATCCAAAGATTCAAAAACCATTATTTTGGATTCCAGATCTAAAGAAATGTATGACAGAAAACATTTGAAAGGAGCCATTCATCTGAATTTCTCTGATTACAATCAGATTAGCCTATACGAGTTAATTCCAGATAAAAATACGACTATTCTTATTTATTGCAATAATAATTTTATAAATGACCAGCAAAATTTTGCTAGTAAAATGGCAGTAACACCAACAGACCTGAACGGACTGCGAACTTATCGTGATAAAATCAGTTTAGCCCTTAATATACCTACCTTTATCAATCTATACGGATATGGCTATCGTAATGTTTATGAATTAGCAGATCTCGTTTCTGTTAATGATAAAAGACTAAAATTTGAAGGTAGTGATGTAAAATAAGTCAGTTGTCCGCACAAATCATTAAACCAATTTATTCTGACTATTCTCATGAATAGTCAGAATAAGAGTCCGTACTTACTTTTTTCTCAGTTGCTTAGAAATATCCCAAATTATTAATTAGTTAACAAGTGTCAATATTACTTTCCAAAGCGAAACAGGAATACGCCGGCACAACGCTGCCCTTAATTTTGAGAATATCTGCTAAGTCGTCATAATGCCACCATTGCGCTCATAATAATCAAGCTAATTTAACTAAAAAGTAAACATTACTGGGAAGATTAATTTGGCTAAGCAGGTGAACGAATTGCTTATTTATATGATAAAGCCAGAATTTTGCTGTAAGCTCAGTGACTAAACTGAGGAGAAGGAATTGTTGTTTAAGAAAATTTGAATTGTATAATGAATATAGCTAAATATTTACAATAAATAGAGATTTTTCTTGATATAAAAATAATATTAATGACAGAGCTAAATGCAAAAAGCCTGGTTCCGCCCCTTTGAAAGCAAAAGAACCAGGAAACATAGACAAACAAACTAGATACTATTGCAGTAATAATATAGAGTTATTTATTTGGAATTTAAATTCCAATATAAAAATAAGGGTTTAAATTCAAAATATAAAATTTTTGTGCATTTATTTTCCAATCCTAAAAAATAACTACTGGTCTAAATATAAGCTAAAGTGCTATCAATCCAAAGTGGTTATCATCAGGGTTATATGGCTAAATGATAAAGCCTTATCAAATACTCAATTAGTGTATAAGCTGCATAGATTATTGAATTTTAATAGTAAATATATTCTATTAGGTCAATATCAGCGAATTTTCACGACTTAAAATACACTATCGCCAAGGTGGAAATAGGCGTAGCATATACGCTTCAAGATAGCGTAAAGCTACTATAAACATAGCCATATCACACAGCCTTTCCTGATTATTCTATTACGCCGTCATGTGCTTCCAGACACAATGGCGGCAGAAGAATGGCAAGGCTGGAAGACCGTTAATCAGAACCGGCAGGCGTATAGCCTCCCTGCCATTGTCTACCATGGAAAGTATGGCAATGACATGATTTACAGAATCAACACCACTAAGAGGAGTGACCTGTCTGATTTACAGCCTTCCAGAGCTGACCGTATTAAATATTAACTAATACGGTATGACTATCATACGTTGGATGAATTTATTTTGTCAATATTTTGTTAATAAAAAATATTTTTAAGTAATTAATATTATTTTATTTGTTAATTTTTTTCTGAAGCTATTGGCTTTATGTATAAATTAAAATATTGATTTAATAAATAAAAAAAACTAATATATAGTGCCAGATTAAATATTGTGTATATATAAATGAATTTATTTTTAACAAGACTATTTATGTTAATAAACGGGTTTATCAAACACAAACTATTTTAATTTAAATATATTTTTTAATTGATTTTTACAGACTATAGTAGATCATGAAATATACTAATTTTTAAAAATGCTTCTGGTTTATAGAGAGATAAAGTTATTTGATCGATTGATATTTGCATAAATGGTATTGCAGAATAATTAGTTTTATTTTACAAATAAAATTTGTTTATCAAGTAAATAGATTTGAAGTGAATTTATATTATATTTTAATTTTGGATATAGTCTTCTTACCAAGACCCTGATTAAGCATAGATTAAGAGGGTATTGATCCGGTGTCTGCTAAAAAATTTTGCTCTTATACTGAATGCAGTTAGCTGGTTCATAAGCAGAAAATTCGCAGCTTTTCTGCTTCAGCTTATAAATCATTTATGGATGTTAATGGAGAACGTTTGCATTTACATTTCTGCCATGGCATAAATCTCATCCAGATTCCGCCATTTGCCTTCAGCATCCATACCATAGCCAAAAACATAACGATTGGGAACATCCAGTCCAACAAAATCCGCAGTGATCGGTTTAGGTTTATTAATCAATTTATTAGCAAAGACAGCAGTAGAACAGCTGGCTGCGCCCATTTGCATGATTTGCTTTTTTACAGCAGCGAGGGTGTGCCCTTCATCCAGTATGTCGTCCAGAACCAGAATATGGCGACCGACAACGGCATTTTGTGGGGCACGCAGCCATTGATAGTTACCACCTTTTAGTTTATTGCCGTAACGGGAAATATGAATGTAATCGAAATCCAGAGGAAAGCGTAGCAAGGGTAATAATTTACCGGTAAAAACGACGGCACCACCCATTACCGGTAATACCAGTGGGTATTTGTCTCCCAAAGCAATGGTGATTTCGTTAGCCATGCGCTCAAGCTGTGCTTCACAACGTGTTCGATCAAATAAAAGATCTGCTGAATCCAGCATTGCCTGTGTTTCTGCTCGTTTGCTGCTTAAATCGAATGTACTCATTGGTTGGTAATTTATAGTCTCAGGATGAATAATGAAATAAACCTGTCTAATCTCTGTTAAATGATATATGAACCAGACAGACTAAGGTTTAGGCAGCATAGATGCCGTCCATGTTTATTTCTGTTTATTTTGGTAAATTTTTGCTGGTTAAGCAGATTCACTACTGTTGAGATGATGGCAGTAATAATGGTTATCTCAAAATTTAATTTTCGAATACGGATTTTATGCTGTTGTCTGGTAAATTTGAAGTCTAAATGCCTGATAGTAGCTGAATTGATCAGTTTTTTAAGGGAATTTTATTAGTCTTATTTACCCATTCACATTTATGCGTGAGTATTATTGTATAAAAGTACTGACTTCGTATTCATTCCTCACATCTGATTGTTTCAGAGCGTTGTGATCAAGTGACACTCTTAGCGCAAAAAATGGACAATTTGATTACTACTACCACGCCAGACCAAGGCCGGATCTCTTAGATCCTGTACAAATTTACCATCAATCAGAGTATTGATATATTCAACTATCTGCATTTGTGCTGCTGATAATTCGTCCAGAGTATAGCCTGTCCACAGCCAGATATCCTTATGCTCGGTTTCCTGTCGTACCCGTTGTACCAGATGCAAAATAGTAGATAGGTTATGTGGGTGCAGAGGGTCGCCTCCAGTTAGGGATAAGCCCTGACGGATAATGCGGCTATCGTTGAGATCACGAATAATCCGGTCTTCCAGTTGTTGGTCAAATGGTTTGCCTGAATCAACACGCCATGTCGTAGCGTTATAGCAACCCCGGCATTTGTGCTCACAACCGGCTACAAACAAAGTGCAGCGGGTGCCGGGGCCATTAACGACATCAACCGGATAATATTGGTGATAATTCATGTTTATAAAACACCGCATTGCTGACTAAGGTGTTTTACCCGACGTTTAACTTCTTCCTGTTTACCAGAATTAAAGGGTCTAGCATCAGGGCTACCAAGATAACCACAAACGCGACGCGTAACAGAAACGCGTGCTGGGTTATGATTGCCACATTTCGGGCAAACGAAACCTTTACTGGTGCAGGAAAATTCACCACTGAAGCCACAATCGTAACATTCGTCGATAGGGGTATTGGTACCATAATAGGGTACATGACGATAACTGTAATCCCAGACATCCTCCAGTGCTTTGAGGTTATGCTGCAGATTAGGGTATTCGCCATAACAAATGAAACCGCCACTGGCCATTTTTGGATAAGGGGCTTCGAAGTCGATTTTATCGTATGGGTTAACTTTTTTCTCTACATCTAAGTGAAAGCTGTTAGTGTAATAGCCTTTTTCGGTAACACCATCAATTACGCCAAATGTAGCAGTATCCAGACGGCAGAAGCGATCACATAAAGTTTCACTAGGGGTACTATAGAGGCTGAAACCATAACCAGTTTCTGCTTTCCACTGATCGGCAGCACTCCGTAGTTTTTCTACAATGGCAACTGCTTTCTGGCGTAAGGTTTCGCTGTCAAAGACATGAGTATCGGTACCGTATAATGCATTGATGGTTTCGTGCAGCCCAATATAGCCAAGAGAAATTGAAGCACGACCATTTTTAAATATTTCAGCTACGCAATCATCAGCATTCAGACGAACGCCACAGGCACCTTCCATGTACAAAATCGGAGCAACGCGCGCTTTGACATTTTCGAAGCGAGCTATACGCGTCATCAAGGCTTTGCGACACAGTTGCAAACGTTCATCTAATAATTGCCAGAAACGTGCTTCATCGTGCTGAGCTTCAATAGCGATACGGGGCAGGTTCAGACTAATGACGCCAAGATTATTGCGACCTTCATGAATTTGTTCACCGTTTTCTTCATACACACCAAGAAAACTCCGACAGCCCATTGGTGTTTTGAATGAACCTGTTACTTCAACAACCTGATCATAGTTAAGAATATCGGGATACATGCGTTTAGACGCACATTCCAATGCCAGCTGTTTAATATCGTAATTAATATCTTCAGCTTTATGATTGATACCGTCCTTGATGCTGAATACCAGTTTCGGGAATACAGCAGTTTTACCATTTTTACCTAAGCCAGCCAGACGGTTGCGCAAAATAGCCATCTGAATCAACCGGCTTTCCCAGCTTGTTCCCAACCCAAAGCCAAATGTGACAAATGGAGTCTGACCATTGGCTGTATGCAGAGTATTAACTTCATATTCCAGTGACTGGAAGGCGTCATAGCATTCTTTTTCGGTACGTGCATGGGCATAGTCGGTAGCATTAGCAATCTGCCATTCGTGTGCAACGGCCAGATGTTTTGCATAGCTGGCACGAACAAAGGGTGCTAACACTTCATCGATGCGGTTAATGGTGCTGCCACCATAGATATGGCTGGCTACCTGAGCGATAATCTGAGCTGTAACTGCAGTGGCGGTAGCGATGGATTTAGGTGGTTCGATTTCAGCATTCCCCATTTTGAAACCATTGGTCAGCATGCCTTTCAGATCAATCAGCATGCAATTGAACATGGGGAAAAAAGGGGCATAATCTAAATCATGATAATGGATTTCACCTCGTTCATGTGCCAGCACGACATCGCGGGGTAATAGATGCTGTTGAGCATAATGTCTGGCAACGATCCCAGCCAGTAAGTCGCGCTGAGTAGGAATTACTTTACTGTCTTTATTGGCGTTTTCATTGAGCAGGCTAAAGTTAGTTTGTTCTATCAGCCCCTGAATTTCGCGATTCAGGCGTCCACGTGATTCGCGTGCCACATCACGTGAATGGCGGTATTCAATATACGCACGGGCCAGTTCCTTATATTGTCCGGCCATTAACTGGTCTTCAACAGCCTGCTGGATATCATGAATATCAATATATTCACGTTCGGCAAGATGTCTGGCTACACCTTCGGCTACCTGATGGCAATAAGCGATATCGTCGATCTGTACGGCCTTGGCTGCTTGTTGTACGGCTTCTTTGATGCGTGCTGTATCAAAAGGTACGTGACAACCATCTCTTTTAATTACAATGGGTTTCATGCTGACTTATCCTTCTGCTGCCTGTAATAACCGGCAGCAGTTACTGCATTGCTATTAAATAATAACAATTTGCCTGATCACAGTGCTTATATGAAAAAAAATACTATATTTAGTATTTCAATGCAATTATTACGCTTTTTTATACTATATATGGGATTTGAATGATGAGTAAAGCAGCATTTTTCATATTTATTTGATATGGCATATCATTAATGATTGGTATAAATAATTATTGTATATAAATCAATTGGTTATACTATTGAAAGTAAAGTGTAAAAAATGGTCATTTCTTGGTTGTGGCTGAAATACTAATTTTTGTCACAAGTTTGTCTGGTATTTCTGTGTAAAAATAATAGGGCTGATTTATATCAATTTTATTTTTAAATTATTTATTGCTTAGAGTCTTGTGTATAGAGTGAAATAATCGTTGTACTCATAAATAGTGACATGATTATTGACACTATCAGATGACCACTATGCAGGCAATCTAAATTAAAGCTGATGCGAATACCCGCAATCAATAGGGCAATCAATACAATCAACACCCAGTAACGATAGTTAATTTGTGTAATGGGTAAATTTGATCGGGGCATGTACCAGATAAAGGCAGCAATACCTATTAGACCAAAAATTGAACTACCATGCTGTATAAATTTATAGACGGGTAATGGTTGTAAAAACGGTAGGGTTATTTTTTGGTTTAGCCAGAAGCTATGGCTGACAAACCAGCCGGACGGATGAGTAAATGAATCCCAGAATATATGTGATAAACTACCAAGAAACAGGGAAAAAATAACAATCAGATAATGTTGGCAGAAATACTGTATCCAGTTAAATGTCAGATAAGCATTGAAGCGGCGTTGTAATGCGGCCGGCAGATGCCTGATCAATGGATTACGTATAATGAGGTGAAAAATAAAGGTTACAGTTAGACCAATCAGAGGATTAAGCAGGAAAATACCGATAGCCGCATGGCCGTATAAACCTAACATTCTCATGCGCATAAAATATTCAAAATCAGGCGACATACTACCAATAATCAGTCCTGTCATGGAAAACCATTTGCTGTATCGGTATAAAGGCAGAATGATTAACGGATGAGAGAAGGTAAACGGCATGAGAAAAATAACCTAGGCAAATTAGTGATATATTGACGAAGTAACAGATTTCTCGGAATGTTATTGCGCCCATTTTTGACACAGAACCAGAATTTCTGTGCCAAAATTTCTGATTTTACTTTCACCTAATCCATAAATATGGTTTAAATCTGCCAGTGTAGTTGGCGGATGCCGTACTAAATCCTGTAAGGTACGGTCGGCAAAAATAGTATAGGCTGGTACATTATTTTTGCTAGCGCGTTCTTTACGCCAGTTGCGCAGTGTTTGCCATAAACGTTCTTCGCGTTCTGTGCGTAACCAGATATCATTGCTATGGCTAGGGCGAGTTTTATCATGCTTTAGCGGACGTAGCCAGACTTGTTGCTGATTTTTTAAAACGGCACGTGCTGATTCAGTCAATTGGAGTGCCTGGTTGGCTATATCAACACTCAAATAACCAGCAGCAATACATTGCCGTACTACCATTCGCCACTCTTTAGCCGTTTGTTCGTGCCCGATACCAAATGTCGATAATTGCTGATGGCCAAAACGATGTACCCATTCTGAATCTCGACCACGTAAGACATCAATCACGTGACTAGTGGCAAAGCGTTGACCGACGCGATAAACGCAGGAAAGTAGTTTCTGCACCAATATGGTGCCATCAAATTTCTGTGGTGGATCAATACAGTTATCGCAATGTCCACATGGTTGACTATCTTCGCAAAAATAATGTAGTAACAACTGACGACGACAAGCTGCCGTTTCACAAAAAGCCAGCATTGAATCGAGCTTTTGCAAATCTATCTGCTTTTGTGTTGCATCGCGCTCTGCTAACTGGATTCGTTCGCGTAACAATACCCAGTCATTCAGACCGTAACATAACCAGCTGATCGCTGGCAGACCATCACGACCGGCCCGACCTGATTCCTGATAAAAATGTTCAATGCTGGCGGGCATATCCAGATGAGCCACGAAACGCACATCTGGTTTATCAATACCCATGCCAAAAGCCACTGTCGCCACTACGATAATGCCATCTTCCTGAGTAAAACGTCGCTGATTCAGGCTGCGGGTGTGCCAGTCCAGTCCGGCATGATAGGGGAGGGCTGTTAAACCATTTTCGCACAAAAATGCGGCAATATCTTCTACTCTTTTACGCGACAGACAATAGACAATGCCATTCTGGCCATTCATTTGCGAACGGATAAATTGCAGTAACTGTTTTTTACCATTATTTTTCTCCACCACCTGATAATCAATATTCGGACGGTTGAAGCTGGAAATAAATACAGGTGCCTCTGTTAAATTAAGATAGTGCTGGATATCATGCCGAGTAGCGGTATCAGCAGTTGCCGTTAACGCAATGCGTGGTATATCAGTAAATTGGTCTGCTAAAATAGATAATTGTTGATATTCAGGACGGAAATCATGCCCCCACTGACTGACACAATGGGCTTCGTCGATAGCAAACAGGCTGATATTAGTTTGGTGAAGAAACTGTAAAAAGCGTGGCATGACTAGGCGCTCCGGTGCAACATACAATAATCGGAGTCGTTCTGCCATAATTTCATCAGCAATGCGTCGTACTTCTTCGCTGCTGGTGCCACTGTACACGCAGGCAGCGGAGATACCATTGACGGTTAGGGCTGTTACCTGGTCCTGCATCAAGGCAATCAGTGGCGAAACCACAATTGCCACGCCTGTGCGCATCAGGGCAGGAATTTGGTAACATAAAGACTTACCTGCACCAGTGGGCATGAGTACTAATGCATTGTTACCGCTAGCAACGGTATCAATAATTTCAGCCTGCTGTCCACGAAATTCCGGATATCCGAAAACATCGTGTAAAATTTGCTCGGCATGGGTCACAAAACACCTATTGCAATTGATCTGAAACGGGTATTGTACTGCAACTTACATTGATTTCCGACTGTGCTTTCACTTCGGTCATAAGGAATAAGTATGAAAATCATAAAACTACGTTATCTGGCCACAGCCTTAGCCATGACCATGGCGCTGGCTGCATGTCAAAATCCTAGCTTGCCTGCCAATGGTCACTGGATCAATCTTGGTGTATCCGCCAGTGGTAATGTGCAGTATGCATTGGATAGTGGCAGTATCAAGCGCCAGAATAATATGGTGACTTTTCGAGATCGCAAAACGGTCATTGATCCAAAACAACAATATTATAACAATACACCAACTTACAAAACCGCAATTAGTACCACGCAGATAGATTGTGGTCGAAGAGTATTCCGCATACTGGATGTGCAATTACTTGATGTGCGCGGTGAGGTTATCCGTGAGGATCATTTCAGTGATACCGATTTACGACCAATGAACGTAACCAAAGGATCAGCAGCCGAACAGCAATTTAAACATGTCTGCAATCATTAATTTCTAGATAGAGAGACAGCCACCATGAAATTAAAAAATAGTTTATGGTTATTAATGGTATTAGCTGCCACTGCTTGGGCAGAAACGCCGGCAGAGGTTGAATTACTGAGTGCACAAAAAGCGTATCAGTCAGCCTTGTCAAATCAAAATGCCACTCGTACCAAGGCTTCACAGTTACAAACTCAGCTGGAAGCCGCACAATTACAACTAAAAAATGCTCAGGATAATGTGACCAGACTACAAAGTGACTTTAATCAGGCCGATGTGCAGCGTCAGCAGGCAGAAACAACATTACAAGCGGTGGGCGCTCGTCTGGATGCGGCATGGCAGGCAGTACATCATAACCAGTAATTTTATTAAGTAAATTTATTTGCGCTTTTTTGAAATATATGCGGTTTAACCTGACAAATAACCTTAGCTCGCGTAAAATAAAAATATTTTGCTTAAGCAAAATCTGCATGTCAGAACAATGTTATGGAGCTAAACTGTCGCCAAATGAATTATCCAATTGAATACGACGTCATTGTGGTTGGTGGGGGCCATGCCGGCACAGAGGCGGCATTGGCAGCTGCACGCATGGGTGCTAATACACTTTTGCTCACCCACAATATTGAAACTCTGGGACAAATGTCATGCAATCCGTCTATTGGCGGTATCGGCAAAGGTCATTTAGTGCGTGAGCTGGATGCGCTGGGCGGTGCCATGGCTCTGGCTGCGGATTACAGTGGTATTCAATTCAGACGTCTGAATGCATCTAAAGGACCAGCAGTCCGTGCAACTAGGGTACAGGCTGACCGCATCCTGTATAAAGCAGCCATTCGGGAAATGCTGGAAAATCAGCCTAATCTGCAATTATTCCAGCAACAGGTAGAAGATATAATAGTAGATCAGGATCGTGTAACAGGTGTGATTACGGCCATGGGTGTGACCTTTCATGCCCGTGCAGTAGTGCTGACAGCTGGTACTTTTCTGGCCGGTAAAATACACATTGGTTTAGAAAATTATGCCGGGGGTCGTGCCGGTGATCCGGCCGCCCAACGTTTATCCGGTTGTCTGAAAGATCTGAATTTGCCACAAGGTCGATTGAAAACCGGTACACCACCTCGTATTGATGGTCGCAGCATTGATTTTAGTCAACTGAAAGAGCAGCCGGGAGATAATCCGGCACCTGTGTTTTCCGTGCGTGGTAATCGTGACATGCATCCGCGGCAGATTTCCTGCTGGATTACGCATACTAATCAGCATACCCACGACATTATTCGCAGTGGTTTTACACGTAGTCCGCTGTTTACTGGAAAAATTGAGGGCGTTGGGCCACGTTACTGCCCCTCTATTGAAGACAAAATTAATCGTTTTGCCGATAAAGACAGTCATCAGATATTTCTGGAACCAGAAGGACTGACGACCCACGAATTTTATCCTAATGGTATTTCTACCAGTCTGCCGTTTGATATCCAGTTACAACTTGTACATTCCATGCCCGGCTTACAAAATGCCCATATTCTGCGCCCCGGTTATGCGATTGAATACGATTATTTTGATCCACGTAATCTTAAAGCCAGTCTGGAAACCAAAACAATTGCCGGTCTGTTTTTTGCCGGGCAGATAAACGGCACAACTGGCTATGAAGAGGCTGCTGCCCAAGGTTTGCTTGCCGGAGCCAATGCCGTTCTTTATATTCGTGAAGTAGAGCCACTGGTATTGCAGCGTGATCAGGCTTATTTGGGGGTGTTGGTTGATGATCTGATCACCAAAGGTGTAACTGAGCCTTATCGTATGTTTACCAGCAGAGCTGAATATCGATTGCAATTACGTGAAGACAATGCAGATATGCGTCTGACTGAGCTGGGCCGGCGTTTAGGTTTGATTGGTGATCAACAGTGGCGTATGTTCCAGCACAAACAGGAATCAGTACAGCGTGAACTACAACGCCTGAGACAGACTTGGTATACACCATTAAATTTGCCATTAAGTGAGCAGGAACGCGTACTGGGACAGCCACTCAGTAAAGAATCCAGCTTGCTGGATATGTTACGTCGACCAAATGTCAGCTATGCCCAATTAATGACCTTGCCGAATGCACAGCAACAAGTGTTGGAAGCAGATGCAGCAGAGCAGGTAGAAATACAGGCTAAATACCAAGGATATATTGAGCGGCAAAATGAAGAAATCAATCATCGGCAGAGTCTGGAAAAATTAAAATTGCCGGCTAATATAGACTATGCACAAGTAAAAGGACTTTCTGCTGAAGTTCAGCAAAAACTAAATCAGTTCCGACCTGAAACAGTAGGACAGGCTTCACGTATATCGGGGATTACACCGGCAGCAGTGGCTTTACTTATGGTGCATCTAAAACGGGGATTTGAGGGAGCAAAATAGTATGAATGACATGAAAACCTTGCTGCAACAAGGTTTGCAGCAAATGAATATTGATTTGACTGTACCTCAGCATCTACAACTGCTGGCCTTTGTGGATTTGTTGAAAAAATGGAACAGTACCTATAACCTGACTGCTCTGCGTAATGATCAGGATGTAATCAGTCATCATATTCTTGATAGCCTGACTTTACTACCCTATGTAAAAAATGCCCGTGGTTTGATTGATGTGGGCAGTGGTGGCGGTATGCCCGGAATTCCGGTTGCAATCGCTCGCCCTGATTTACCCGTTGCTTTACTTGATGCAAACAGTAAAAAAACCTCTTTCTTACAGCAGGCTGTTATTGAGCTGGGTTTAAAGAATGTTCAGGTAATCACGGCACGGGTCGAAGCGATGGTAGGTGAGCAATTTGATGTTATTACCAGTCGTGCTTTTGCGGAATTAAATGATTTTGTCACTATTACCAAACAGCTAATGGCAAAAGGTGGCTATTGGGCAGCTATGAAAGGCGTGTATCCGTATGAGGAAATCGAACGCCTGCCGGATCAGGTAGAATTAATTCAGGTAGATAAACTCAGCGTACCTCATTTAAATGCAGAGCGACATATGGTATTGGTGCGTAAGAAAGAAAGTACATGAGTGCGCATATAATTGCAGTGGCTAATCAGAAGGGCGGTGTAGGAAAAACTACTACCGTGGTTAATCTTGCGGCTTCATTAGTTGAAAGAAAATATAAGGTTCTGATAGTCGATCTTGATCCACAGGGTAATGCTACAACTGGTAGTGGTATTAATAAAGGCAACGTAAACACGGGCATTTATGCAGTATTATTAGGCAATACTGAAATTCACAATGCCATTATGCCGGCACAGCACGGCGGTTTTGATGTTTTACCCGCTAATAGGGCTTTGGCTGGAGCAGAAGTTGAATTGGTACAGGAACTGGCACGTGAGTTACGTCTGAAAAATGCCTTAGCGCAAATAACTGAGCAATATGATTACATTATTATTGATTGTCCGCCGACATTGACCTTATTAACCATTAACGGGTTAGTTGCTGCGCAGCACATTATTGTACCGATGGTTTGTGAATATTATGCATTGGAAGGAATATCGGATTTAATTGCTACCGTGCGGAAAATTCGTCAGGCCATCAATCCACAACTCGATATACTGGGTATAGTGCGTACATTGTATGATCCGCGTAGTCTTTTGGCTCAGCAGGTAGATGATCAGCTGAATACTCATTTTCCAGAGAAAATGTTTGCCACTACCATTCCACGTAATATTCGTCTGGCCGAGGCGCCTAGTCATGGCATGCCAGCTTTGCAGTATGATGCCAAAGCAACTGGTACCAAAGCTTATCTGGCACTAGCTGGCGAAGTGTTGTTACGCGTAGATACTAAATAAACAAAATATTCCTGATCTATATTTACACAGCAATAATGTAAATCATTAGATTTAAAAAAGAGTGAAACATGGCAAAAGCAAAAGGTTTAGGTGCAGGCTTAGATGCTTTACTGGGTTCAGGTAGTGATATAACTGGCGGTGATCGTTTAAGCAAAATAGCAATTTCCGACATAATACCGGGGCGGTATCAGCCACGAACGCAGATAGATGATGAAGCTTTGCAGGAATTAGCAGAATCTATTCGTGCACAGGGGGTTATTCAGCCGGTTATCGTTCGTGAAATGGGCTTACAGCAATTTGAATTAATTGCCGGTGAGCGTCGCTGGCGTGCTGCACAGCTAGCTGGCCTCAGTGACATTCCGGTGGTCATCAAAAGCATATCTGATGAAGCGGCATTGGCTATGGGATTGATTGAAAATATTCAGCGGCAAAACCTCAACCCAATTGAAGAAGCGCAGGGGTTGAAACGTTTGGTTGATGAATTTGGATTAACTCATGAAACAGTAGCCAAAGCAGTTGGTCGCAGTCGTAGCAGTATTTCTAATAGCCTACGTTTGCTTAATTTGCCAGAGCCTGTGCAGGATCTGATTTATAGCCGTCAACTGGAAATGGGGCATGCGCGTGCATTACTAACTCTGCCTGTTATTCAGCAAATTGATCTGGCGAAAAAAGCGGCCAATAATGGCTGGTCAGTACGTGAAGTAGAACGTCGCAGTCAGCAGGCACTATCAAAACCAGAAGCACCACAACGATCAGATCAGGAGAAAAGTGCCGAAGTTCGCGATATTGAGGCTGCACTAGAGCAGCGATTTGCTGTGCCAGTGCAACTACAAAGTAAAAACCAACAAAGTGGGCGCATTATTTTGCATTTTGATAGTCCTGAAACACTGGATCACCTATTACGTCAACTAAAGTTAAATCCGGTTCGTTCAGAATAATGATAGGCTGTCAAATGCCGTTATAAAAGAAACTGATTTAAAGCAAAGGAATAGCATATACAAAAAAAATATAATCAAACCCTTATCACAACAAGGCATAACACTACTTGACGTTATTAATTATGTTGATTATATTAGCCCAGTTAAATAGTAGTATTCCCAGAGTGATAGAATGAAGTGGATCATGATTTGGCAGGCAGTTATGCTGTTTGTCGCAATATGTGTGTCCACATTGCTGTGGAGCTCTTCTGCTATCTGGTCAACTGTATTAGGTGGAATTTGTTACCTGATACCTACTTTATTGGCGCTATTAACTCTATCTGCCGTAAAAAAAATATCGGCGCTATTACCAGCAACGTTTATAATGGTTGAATTAAGTAAAATCTTAATTATTTGTCTAATGATGTTGCTGGTCTATGTATGTTATTCTGCTGTTAATTGGTTTGCTTTCCTGATAGGGCTGATGCTGGTCAGCCAAGCTGGATTATTTACACTTAGAAAAAGATTGTTATTATGAGCGGCACAGAGATGACTCCAGGCGAATATATTAGCCATCATTTGATTAATTTAACTCAGAAATCACCTGAAGTACAAAATGGGATAGTTGATTTCTCATTTATTAATATTGATACACTCTTTTTTTCTATCTTAACGGGCATTATTGCTTTTTCTATTTTATTTATTGTCGCTCGAAAAATGCAAGCAGGCGTACCTGGACGATTACAGGCGGCAATCGAATTACTAGTAGAGTTTGTTGATAATAGTTGCAAAGAGTTAATTAACAACGAAAAATCTCGCAAAGTGATAGCCCCACTGGGGTTAACAATTTTTGTGTGGATCATTTTTATGAATACTATGGACTTGCTACCAGTCGATTTGTTACCAAAACTCTGGCAAAGCTTGTCCGGCGATCATCACGCCTATTTGCGAGTGGTACCTACTGCTGATTTAAATACACCTATGGCAATAGCAATTTCAGTTTTATTTCTTTGCATTGTTTATAATATAAAAATCAAAGGATTAGGTGGTTGGGCGCATGAGTTGTTTAGTGCACCTTTTGGTAATAATATTTTCCTATTTATCCCTAATTTTTTAATGAATATCATAGAGTTTCTATCCAAAACTCTTTCTCACGGTATGCGGCTATTTGGTAATATGTATGCTGGTGAAATTGTGTTTTTTGTTATTGCTTTATTAGGTGGTACTTGGGGAGTTGCCGGTTCTGTCGGCGTGAGTGATGTTATGCTGGTTTTATTACAACTGTTCGTTGGATTAGCTTGGGCATTATTTCATATTCTGGTAATTGTTCTACAGGCGTATTTATTTATGGTATTGACCTTTGTATATTTAGGTCAGGCACATGATTCCCATTAAGGGTAAATTGTTAGTTGTAATATTCTTTTCTTATATTCAAGGAGTGAAGTAAATGGGTGGTTTAATCGCTATCGCTTGTGGTTTGATGGTCGGCATTTCTGCTTTAGGGAGTGCTATTGGCGTTGGTTTGTTAGGCGCTAAATATATGGAATCATCTGCTCGTCAGCCTGAATTATCGGGATCACTGTTAGTTAAATTTTTCATTATGGTCGGTTTGATCGACGCTCTATTCTTTATCTCTGTGGGCGTTTCATTCCTGTATTACCTGAAAATGTAATAGATTTTAGATTTGTTGGTTGTTAACAGCTTAATTAATAAGCACAAATTCTAAAGGTTTAATAGTGAATATTAATGCAACCTTAATTGCACAAGTACTTGTTTTCATCATGTTTGTGCTATTTACGATGAAATTCGTATGGCCACCCATTGTTAAAGTACTTGATGAACGTGCAGATAAAATCGCCGAAGGTTTAGCTGCTGCTGAACGAGGTAAGAATGATTACGCACAGGCAGAAAAACGCGTTGCTGACATCTTGGCCGAGGGACGTAGTCAGGTTTCTGATATGGTAACCAATGCAGAGAAACGTGCTGCACAGATAGTTGAAGAAGCCAAAAATCGGGCATCAATCGAAGCTGCGCGCATTCTGGCTCAGGCAAAAGCTGATGTTGAGCAAGAAGCCAACCGAGCACGTGAAGCACTGCGTCAGCAAGTTGCTGATTTGGCAGTAAAAGGGGCTGAATCTATTCTGCGGAGTGAAGTTGATGCTTCACGTCACGCCCAATTGCTGGCGAACCTGAAACAGGAGCTGTAATTCTATGGCCGAGTTCGCAACCATAGCCAGACCTTATGCCAAGGCATTATTTAATCTGGCGCAAGAACAAAATCAGATTGAATCTTGGTTGGACGAACTAAAAACATTGGCTGAAATTGTACTTCAACCAAAAGTACAGCTATTGATTGACGAACCTGAGTGCGAATATAGAGAAAAAGCTGATGAAATAGCTTCTTTACTGGATCATCAGCCTGCCGTTGAGATAAAAAATTTCATCTGTCTATTGGCACAAAACAAACGTTTATCAATATTGCCAAGTATTTATACGTTATTCCAAGATTATACTTTGTCACTGAATGATATCAGAGAAGCAACCGTCTATACGGCGTATGCAATTGATGAGGCGCAATTTGCGCGCATAGTGGCCGAACTGGAAACACATTTCAACAGCAAATTGAAGGTGCATCAGGTGGTTACGCCGGAATTAATTGGTGGCGTAAAAGTTGAAGTAGGTGACCAAGTATTGGATTTGTCCGTGCAAGGCCGATTAAATAGCCTGCATGTGGCATTGATGAATTAGGAGAGTTTTCATGCAGCTTAATCCTGCTGAAATTAGCGATTTGATTAAAGCCAAAATCGCAAATCTGAACGTAGACACAGAACTACGTACTAGAGGTACCGTAATGTCTGTTACCGACGGTATTGTGCGTGTTCATGGTTTATCAGATGTAATGCAAGGGGAAATGCTTGAATTTCCGGGTAATACATTTGGTTTAGCAATGAATCTGGAGCGCGATTCCGTAGGAGCAGTGATTCTGGGCGAATCCGAACATATTAAAGAAGGCGATGAAGTTACCTGCACTGGCCGTATTCTTGAGGTGCCGGTAGGGCGTGAACTGATAGGCCGTGTAGTCGATGCGCTGGGTCGACCAATTGATGGTAAAGGTCCGATTAATGCTGCGCAGACTGCTTCAGTAGAAAAAATTGCTCCGGGTGTAATTACTCGTCAGTCTGTAGATCAGCCAATGCAAACTGGTTTGAAAGCTATTGACTCAATGGTGCCGATTGGTCGAGGTCAGCGTGAATTAATTATTGGTGACCGTCAGACAGGTAAAACTGCTGTAGCACTTGATGCCATTGTGAATCAGAAAGATACCGGTGTAATCTGTATCTATGTTGCTATTGGTCAGAAAGCATCTTCCATTGCCAGCGTTGTACGCAAGCTGGAAGAACAAGGAGCAATGGATCACACCATTATCGTTGCTGCTACTGCCTCAGAAGCAGCTGCTCTACAATATATTGCTCCCTATGCTGGTTGCAGCATGGGTGAATATTTCCGTGATAACGGCGAAGATGCCCTGATAGTGTATGACGATTTATCTAAACAGGCTGTTGCTTATCGTCAGATTTCCCTGTTATTACGCCGGCCACCCGGTCGTGAAGCCTATCCGGGTGACGTATTCTATCTGCACTCTCGTTTGCTGGAACGTGCTTCTCGTATTAACGCACATGAAGTAGAAGAATTAACCAAAGGTGCAGTAAAAGGTAAAACTGGTTCTTTAACCGCTTTACCAATTATTGAAACTCAGGCTGGTGACGTATCTGCTTTTGTACCCACCAACGTAATTTCGATTACAGATGGTCAGATCTTTCTGGAAACAGACTTATTCAACTCAGGTATTCGTCCTGCCATTAATGCCGGTATTTCAGTATCGCGTGTGGGTGGTGCAGCACAGACAAAAGTAATTAAAAAACTGGGTGGCGGTATTCGTCTGGCTTTAGCGCAATATCGTGAATTGGCTGCATTTTCACAGTTTGCTTCAGATTTAGACGAGGCAACACGCAAACAGTTGCGTCATGGTGAAGTTGTAACTGAATTGATGAAGCAGAAACAATTCAGTACCCTGAGTACAGGGGCAATGGCCTTAACATTATGGGCGATTAATAACGGTTCATATGACGATGTGCCAGTAGCAAAAGCATTGGCTTTCGAGGCTGACTTCTTAGGTTATGTGCGTACCCAATGTCCGCAAGTATTGCAGGATATTGATGCTACCGGAACCCTGAGTGATGAGAATGCTCAGGCATTGGAAAATGCCATGAAGTCTTTCAAATCATCTTACAACTTTTAGGCGTAAGCGTGTTATTGAAAGGAGTCTGAAATGGCAGTAGGAAGAGAGATACTTACCAGAATTCGCAGTGTTCAGAATACCCAAAAGATCACCAAAGCGATGCAGATGGTGTCAACCTCTAAAATGCGTAAGACTCAGGAGCGGATGCGTCAGGCGCGTCCGTATGCCGATAAAATTCGTCTGGTAATGAACCATCTGGCACAAACTCACAGCGATCATAATATTCCCATGTTGCGTAGTAATAATGACAGTAAGCGCGTAGGCTTTATTGTCATTACCAGTGATAAAGGTTTATGTGGTGGCCTGAATGCCAATATTCTGAAAGCATTCTTTAATAAAGTACAGGAATGTAATCAGCAAGGGTTGGAAAGTGAAATTGTCTGTCTGGGAAGCAAAGGACTGGCTGCCTGTAATCGTGTAGGTTTGAATGTGATTGCCAGTGCGGTTGGAATGGGTGATACACCAAAATTGGCCGCTTTGCTGGGTCCATTAACTGAAATCTTTCAGCGCTATGCTAAAGGGCAGCTGGATGCTATTTATCTGGTATATGCCGGCTTTATTAATACCATGCGGCAAGAACCTCGTCTGGAAACACTGCTACCAATCGGTCAGGGCGTGCTGGATGAAGTTTCAGAAAGCAAGGAATATGGCTGGGAATATATATATGAACCTTCTCCGCAGCAAGTGCTGGAGTTTTTAATCCGTCGTTATTTAGAATCTGTGGTATATCAGGCTTTATCCGAAAATATGGCTGCCGAACAAGCTGCGCGTATGGTGGCAATGAAAGCCGCTACTGACAATGCCAGCAATGCCATCAAAGAACTGCGTCTGGTATATAACAAATCGCGTCAGGCTGCGATTACCACAGAATTATCAGAAATTGTGGCTGGTGCTGCTGCTGTTTAAGTAGTACTGGTCAAATAAACTTAGGATGCGATAATGAGCCAAGGCAAAATCGTACAAATCATTGGTGCGGTGGTGGACGTTGAATTTCCACATGATGCTATTCCAAATGTGTATGACGCCCTAAAACTAGTTGACACTGATCTGACGTTGGAGGTCGAACAGTTATTAGGTGATGGAATTGTGCGTACTATTCCAATGGGTACGTCTGATGGTCTGAAACGTGGTATGGCGGTAGTGAATACCGGTGCGCCGATTACTGTACCAGTAGGTACAGCTACTCTGGGTCGTATTATGGACGTTTTGGGACATCCTGTAGATGAGGCTGGTGAAATCAAAGCTGAAACCAGTCGTTCAATTCACCAGTTAGCACCAAAATTTGATGAACTTTCCAGTTCAACTGAATTATTGGAAACAGGTATTAAAGTAATTGATTTACTATGTCCGTTTGCCAAAGGTGGTAAAGTTGGTTTGTTTGGCGGTGCCGGTGTAGGTAAAACCGTCAACATGATGGAGCTGATTAACAACATTGCTAAAGCGCATAGCGGGTTGTCTGTGTTCGCAGGTGTGGGTGAACGAACTCGTGAAGGTAATGACTTCTATCACGAAATGAAGGAATCCAACGTACTGGATAAAGTAGCGATGGTGTATGGTCAGATGAATGAACCACCTGGTAACCGTCTACGTGTAGCTCTGACGGGGCTGACCATGGCGGAATATTTCCGTGATGAAAAAGACGAAAGCGGTAAAGGTCGTGATGTGTTGTTGTTTATCGACAATATTTACCGTTATACGTTGGCGGGTACTGAAGTATCTGCTCTGCTTGGTCGTATGCCGTCTGCAGTGGGTTATCAGCCGACACTGGCTGAAGAAATGGGCCGTTTGCAGGAGCGTATTGCTTCCACCAGAACAGGCTCTATTACTTCTATTCAGGCTGTTTACGTACCAGCAGATGACTTAACTGACCCGTCTCCAGCGACAACATTTGCCCATTTGGATGCAACAGTTGTACTGAGTCGTGATATTGCTTCATTGGGTATTTATCCTGCGGTGGATCCACTGGACTCAACCTCACGACAGCTGGATCCTGCGGTAATTGGCCAGGACCACTATGATGTTGCTCGTGGTGTACAGACAACTTTGCAAAAATACAAAGAGCTGAATGACATCATTGCGATTTTGGGAATGGATGAATTGTCTGATGAAGACAAACTGACCGTAAATCGTGCGCGTAAAATTCAGCGCTTCCTGTCTCAGCCTTTCCATGTGGCCGAAGTGTTTACCGGATCTCCGGGTAAATATGTATCCTTGCGTGATACTATTGCCGGCTTTAAAGCAATTCTGAATGGCGATTATGATCACCTACCAGAACAGGCTTTTTACATGATAGGCAATATTGAAGAAGCTGCCGAAAAAGCGAAAACCCTAAGCTAAGGAGCGCTTGATGAGTACCATGCATGTGGAAGTGGTGAGTAACGAAGAAAATATCTATTCTGGAGAAGCCAGTTTTGTTGTTGTGCCAACTCTGGAAGGAGAACTTGGTATTTATCCTCGCCACGAACCCATTATGAGCTTGGTGCGTCCCGGTGCCCTTCGTTTAACAGTACCTGACCACAAAGAAGAAATTCTGGTAGCTGTATCAGGTGGCGTATTGGAAGTTCAGCCTGATAAATTAACGCTTTTAGCGGATGTGGCTGTACGGAGCGAAGAAATGGATCGGCAACGTGCTGAAGAAGCTAAAAAAGCAGCCGAATCAGGTATCAGTGACGCTCAGGATGATGTTGCTTTGGCTAAAGCACATGTTGCATTAGCTGCTGCTATTGCCCAACTGAAAACACTGGATTATCTGCGAAACCGTAAATAACCAATCTTAGTGTCAATAAACTTGACTACTTAAAATTCGGTAATGATTAAAAGCCCAAGCATAGTGCTTGGGCTTAATTAATTTTAAGTCATGATAAATACAAAATTACTCATAATCAGCGCTGAGTAAAGTCTAATCGGTAATTAATTACTGTCATTAACCTAAACATCAGCACTATGATTTGACAGTAACATCTGTAGACATTTTCTTGCATTAAATATGCTTAAAAGTATTCAACAGCGTAAATATTCAGATAACAGCATGTAGAGTTGCTGTTATCTGAATTATTCAGAAAAATTAAGCCTGTTTAGTCGGATAAATAGTCATTTCACTGATATTGGTATCTTCCGGTTGTTCAATTGCAAAATTAACGACCCGTGCAATCGCTTCTGGGCTGATTCCTACTTTCTGATAAAGTTTAGTCATACTTTGCAGAACAGATTCATCAGTAATACTGTGCAATAGTTCAGTATTAATAGCAGCAGGATTTAATGTAGTAGTGCGAATATTAGTCTGTTCTCGGACACTTTCCTGACGGATAACCTCCATTAAATTATGTACTGCAAATTTGGTAGCACCATAGACACCACAATTTATATAATTTCTGATACCGGCAATCGAACAGGTGGTAATAATGTGACCGGATTTTTGACGGGTAAAAATGGGCATAACAGCAGCAATACCATTAAGTACGCCTTTTAAGTTGATATCAATCATATCATTCCAGTCTTTGGTTTTCAGTGCACTGATGGGAGAAGTAGGCATAATACCAGCATTATTAAAGATGACATCGATACCATTAAATTTTTGCTGTGCCAATTGAACTAATGTCTGTAGATGCTCAGCTTGACGCACATCGGTTACCTGATAAATAGCCTGACCACCTGACTGGGTAATTTCTTGTTGTAATTGCTGTAATTGTTGTTCACGTCGAGCTGCTAAAACGACTTTGGCACCATTTTTTGCTAGCAAGCGAGCTGTTGCTGCGCCGATACCTGAAGATGCGCCGGTAATAATAACTACTTTGTCTTGAATACTCATGTTTTAATTCCTTAAAGAATTTGTTTGTCTAGATGATTGATTCTGCTTGAATCCAGAATACAGCAGTTTATAACAAACTTTTTTATTTATGATCTTCTACCAATGATACATTCAAATTAAATCTTAGTTAATAAAATAGGAAAAGTAATAAAAAATTGTCCTGATACCAAAATGAAAAAATTTATAAGTGGCTAACACACTTCTATATATAAAGATATTTCAGTAAATGATAAGATCGCATAATGCGGGCTAAAGTGATTCTATTAAAACCGCCCTCTAAAACCAATTTATTTAAAGGATAAAGTGATAATTTGAATCTCAGGTTCAACAAATACAATGGGTGGATTATCTACTTATTCAAAAGATGTAAATCCAAGTTATTTATAAAATGTCATTGAATTTTGTATATCTCTAATATCACGATAAATAAGATTAAATTTTATTCATTCAATATTGGCTTTTTTATTTAGTTTAAAATTGATTACATCAATGATTAGTAGGCTTTATTTTTAATAAATAGATTTTCTAAACTTCAATTTAGAGCTGCCATTAATAGCAGCCCTATATAGGTCAGGTAATACATAACAATAATTTATACTATAGCCATTTTTGGCTAATAAAGAAAATTACAGGCAAACCAAAAAATTTAATAAAAGGCGTTTAATTAGTCCAGATTATACTTCCTTACTTTGGTAAACCTCTTTTGCCAAATTAAATGCTGACCATGCTTTTGGCCAGCCGACATAAAACGATAAGTGAGTAATGATTTCAACAATTTGCTTCTGAGTAATACCGTTTTGTTTGCCTATATTAAAATGTGCTTTTAACTGCTCAAAATTACCACCACTAATCAACGCTGCAATCGTGATCATACTACGTTGATGCGCTGGTAATTGCTGTTCTCATGACCATACTTCACCAAAAAGTACAGCATCATTCAGATGAGCAAATTGCGGCGCAAAATCACCTAATAATTCATGACCTGCTGTTTGTTTTTTCATTATTATTCTCCTGTAGATAAAGTAAAATAGTTATAGTTTATCATAATTTTGGCTTGATATAGATCTAAACTATTGACATTTAATTTCTAATTTAATTGGCATATCGAATTGCGCAGTTACCATCTATCCGATCTTTATCTGTGTACAATATTTGGCTTCTTAGCGGTAATACTGCTACCGCTAATGTTTTTTATTTATAATGCCTCTGGCTAATATTTATTTTTTATTTTTTGCTTCTTTTAAATAAAAATTTAAATATTTCTTGGGATCTCCTTTAAATGCACGTGCTTGACCACCTTGATATGCTATATCAAAATATTCATATGCTTTATCATACTGACCTAATTCATAATATACCATGCCAAGATCTGTATATGGACCAGTATCTATATCAGAACTTACTGCTTTAAGCTGGTTCTGTGCCCAGAATTCAGCCCTTTTGTAATCTTTTAAAGCAAAATAAGCATTATAAAATGAACATGATAACCACATACTATGTGGCTCCCATTCTAATTTTAGTTCGGGTAAGAGCTCCCATGCTTTCTTATAGTTTCCTATGGCTGCAGTATAATTTTTGTTTCTAGCAAATCTGTTACCTTCTTCTCCGATGGAAACAATTTTTTTTCCTAATTCAGGATTTACATCTGATAAATCTTTTAAATTTTTATTTCGCATACTTATCTCACTTATTTAAAAAAATTTATTTTTCAGTTGACTATTTAAATTCGTCAGGACGCATAATGGTGAAGACTTAGAACGCAGGTATCTTGTTGAGGTTGGGCTGTAATGCAACATAAGTATACCATCGTCTTTATCAGGCTAAGCTTAACAAGTGGTGTAATGGATTAAAGATACCTTTATTTAGTCGGCTTAACCCATATTGAATCAAAATAAGTCAGTAAAATTAATTTCATTTCAGCTTTATTCTGACAGATATGTATTTAAAAGTTGTTTATCAAACGATTTGTTGCCTAAAATTCTTTTTCTTTTGCTAAATACCGATTCCATTTCCTTATCTGATAAAGACATATTGTGTTTTTTGATTAGGTATAAAATTGTCAAAAAAGGATAAGCATAATAGTCTGGAAATAATATGATATCTTTTACAGTTTCAGGCTTTAACTCAATAAGATTCATAGCTCTTGGCAAATAAATATCTTTCACCTTAGCATAAATCCATTCGCAAGTCTTTTTTCTCTCTTCTTCATTTCTGGGTAAATCTACGGAACCACCGAATTTGGGAGCGAATGATTTAAAACTACTCTCCATTGAAGTATTCATTGCATACACTACGCCTTCGGGTTTGTTTGATCTATATGGCGGATTTATTTTTTAAAAAAATCAATTAATTCTGGAGAGTCAACACTTGTGCTGAGACAATAGCCACGATCATTATTTAAGAATCTGAAACCTATGCGACCACTTGCTTGATTGTTTTTTGTTTTTTTTATGGATATCTCCTTTTTTAAACATTTGATATGTGAACCACATACAAGGTTTGCCTTTAGGTAATTATGTAACTCATTTTCAAACAATTTTCTTAATTCAGCTGTAACAGCCACTTTTTGCTCCTTAATAATCTAATATATGGAAAGTTGCATCATGCACTGTACCTTGTGGACCTATTTTTTCCGTTTTCTTTGTATTTCTAGTAGCAACTTTAAATTTCCCTTCAGTTCTCGCTGATGGAATAATTGTTCCTCCGCCAATACCACTAGTAGTATTCGATGGGCTATTCATATTATATACATCAGCTTTACTTTGATTTTTAGTTAAGCCACTATTTCCATGTTTAGCTTCAAAGACATGATATTTTCCAGATTTATCAACAGCTACAAAATCCGCTCTTACTCTACTTCCATTAACATTCATTGTTACCTCTTCAGCAACAATTTTATATCCATTATGCTCAATGTCATGCTTTGCTTTACTTCTACCTCGATTCCCACTGAAATGACATTTAGCAAGTCCAAGCGGATCGAGCCAAGTCAACCCATTCGGCGCATACTGATAAAGATTAAAGCCACCCAGCAATCCAATCGGATCCGGCTGGGTAAAGCGGCCTGTATCCGGATCGTAGTACCTGAAAGTATTGTAAATTAGTCCAGTTTCTCTGTCTGAATATGGTTACTAATATTTCTGGTTCTGTGTGTGCTATCTCCTGTATTGGTTTACTATACAGATAATAAGAGTATTCCCAGTCAGTTTTGCCTTTTTCATTAGTCATTTCTTCCAGCTGAGCTTTTACATCAGTTTGGAAGTAATGATAGATTTTTTATATCAGCCTGATCCTGCAATCATTCTTAAACTATCCAACAAAGAACGACTAGGTTTGCGGTGATATCTTCTTCTGTATTAAGGCGTTGTACTATTACTAGGTAAATAACTTTTTATTTTAAAGTAGCTAAATCAATAAATATTGCTGGTGGAATTATTTATTTTTCACGCCTACTTTTTTTG
>JAIL01000253.1 GCA_000725195.1 Snodgrassella alvi SCGC AB-598-O02 | reverse complement strand
TATCTGAATATCTGGAAAGCGTGCTGTCATTTCATCTACTGCTTCCAGATTCATACTGGCATCTTCACGAATGGCAGTATGCGGACAACCACCGGTTTCTACGCCCATAATTCGTTCTGGTGGCAACAGACTGTTTTTGGTCAGAAATTCAGCATCTTCCTGCGTATAGATATCATTGGTAATCACCGCAATACTATATTCCTGAGCCATATGACGGGTAAGTTTTTCAATCAGTGCAGTTTTACCGGAACCTACCGGACCGGCAACGCCGATTTTAATGTATTCACGCATGGTGTTCCTTCTGCACCATTCCGTTTACTCGGTCTGATACAGTATTTCACGACTAACTCAGCTGCTTCTATTCAGATAGAACAGCTTGTTTATTAAACAATCAGTTCAGAAGCCATTTCTGTCTGAACTGATTTTATCCGGGTATTGTTATCAGCCTGCAAACAGCATACCAAAACCAATCAGACCAATCACACTGCCGGTAAAACGTAATACCCACTGATGTTTACTCATTACAGTACCCAGTGCAAATCCGATGGCATGCAAAACCGCCGTCGCAATAATAAAGCCACAGGCATAACTGAATGCACCATGTGAGCCCATTTCGGCACCATGTGCAATACCATGAAACAAAGCAAACAGACCAACCAGCAGCATAGCGGCACCTGCCGGTACTTTTTTCAACCAGGCCGCAGCCAGCCCCAATACCAGTACGGAAGCGGCAATCCCCTGCTCCAGCATTGGCATTCGGATATCCTGCGCTCCCATCACAAATCCGGCAGTCATCACACTGACAAAGGTAACGGGAATCAGCCAGCGTGCTTTACCCTGAAAAGTTGCCGCCCATAAACCCACTGCTACCATAGCCAGCAGATGATCCCAGCCACTGAGCGGATGCTGAACGCCTGCCATCCAGCCTTCCGTAAGGTGTCCGGGATGAGCAAAAGCAAATGCCGGGGTTAATAATAACAAAGCAAATATTTTTTTCATGTTTTCCTCCAGTGTTGAGACATTAACTCATATACAAACGGCTATACAAACGCTCGTGCTGCATTGCCCGAATGTCCGTTGCCAGTGTTGTAGCGCCAAGTTGCTGTTGTTGCGGTTGCATACTTGCAATAACGATATGAGTTATTACTGCATGCAATTCAATTAACATTTCCTGTCCAGCCATCTGGCTGAGCGGTATCAGCTTAACTCCGTTGGTAATTAAACCTACTACGGCATTGTAATAAAATGCCTGCAATGCAGCCGCTTTATCCAGTTGCATGGACGCAGCAAGTAATCCAAATACCAGCGGGTAAAACCCGCGTACCTGCTGTGCTGTTAACGCAGCCTGATAGGAAGCCACTATTGCTGCGCTGGTATGTGGTGCAAAAATTTTCAGCAGGCGTATGCCGAGCTTATAACTGCTTTCCCGTAATTCACGTGCGATTTTTGTCGCCCCTATCTGTCTGTCCAGAGATATCAGGGCATTCAGATTATGTTCAGTAGCAGCAGTATAAGCCAGAGACATGTAAGCACCATCATTATGTAACCAGTTTTGCTTTAGCTGTGTTTCAGCAAATGCTTTCAGTGTAACAGCATCATGAATAATGCCTTGCTGAACAAAAGTCTCCAGCCCTCCGGAATGATTAAAACCACCTATTGGTAGCGTCGGGTCGGCCAGTTGCAGCAATAAACCTGCTCGTGTCAGTGTTTCTATATCAATTTTTCGGTCTGAGCCGGACATATAGTGCAATTCATTAATGATGGTGATGGCCGGTTATATCATGGCTATGGATGTGTCCTGCGCCGATACCCGGCGCTGAATTAGCCCGCAACTGTTCACTTAATCTTCGTTGCTGACGTGTCGGTGCAAATCCGGCAGCCTGCAGCCACTCAAATAAAGGTTTATCGAACGGCAACAGCAATTCATTACCATCCAGAAACAGTGGTGTGTGTTTATTGCCGATTTCATAGCAGGCACGTGCCATTTCCGGCAAAGTTTGCGGAGCAAGTACCATGACTTCACTTGGCTCAATTTGCACTGCAATGACCAGCTGTTTATCCAGATAAACCACATCATCATGATGCAGTCGCTGCCCCTCTTTCAGCAGGCGAAAAGCAATTTCGCGCCCACCTGTAGTTGTGGTACGAATAATACGCCGGTCTGCTTCAAACCATTGCAGACTAACTGTATCCAACATCTGCGTCGTGATTTGCTGTTGCTGCTTAAGTGTTTGCAGCGTGCCGATAATGGATTGGATGATTAGATTCATATTATTTGTATATCAATATTATTACTTTAAAACAGAAAATACCGCTGAGCCAAAGCTACTTTGCTGGCTGGTTCACAGGTTATATGCTCGCCATTGACCCGTACTTCATATGTTTCGGGATTCACACTAATTTCTGGCATAGCATTATTGTGAATGAGGTCTTTTTTGCCTATTGAACGACAATTGCGTACCGGTAGGGTTTGTTTAATTAAACCATATTGACGACGAATATCATTATTCACACCCGCCTGAGAAACAAACAACACGGCAGTATCCTGAACAGCACGCCCCAGCGCTCCAAACATCGGCCGGTAAATAACTGGCTGCGGTGTCGGAATGGAGGCATTCGGATCACCCATACGTGCATAACTGATGCTGCCGCCCTTGATAATAATTTCCGGCTTAACCCCAAAAAAGGCAGGTTTCCACAACACCAGATCAGCAATTTTGCCTGCTTCAATTGAACCGACATAATCGCTGATACCCTGAGCAATTGCCGGATTTATGGTGTATTTAGCCAGATATCGCTTAATACGGAAGTTGTCATTGGCACCGGTTTCCTCTGCCAGACGGCCACGCTGCTGTTTCATTTTATCGGCAGTTTGCCAGGTACGCACGATGACTTCTGCTACTCTGCCCATGGCCTGTGAATCGGAACTCATAATTGAAAATACGCCCATATCATGCAAAATATCTTCAGCTGCGATCGTTTCTGGGCGAATACGGGAATCAGCAAAAGCCACATCTTCTGCTACGCTTTTATCCAGATGGTGACATACCATCAACATATCCAAATGTTCATCAATGGTATTAACGGTAAACGGACGCGTAGGATTGGTGGAGGCTGGTAATACGTTGGGATACATTGCTGCTTTAATGATATCAGGTGCATGTCCCCCGCCAGCCCCCTCAGTATGAAATGTATGAATTACCCGCCCCTTAATTGCCTGTATCGTATCTTCAAGAAAACCACCTTCATTTAAGGTATCAGTATGAATCGCTACCTGTACGTCCATTTCATCTGCTACCTGTAGCGATGCATCTATTACTGCGACAGTTGAGCCCCAGTCCTCGTGAATCTTTAGCCCCAGTGCTCCCGCAGCAATTTGTTCACGTAATGGTTCTAAAGTGGCACAGTTGCCTTTGCCGAAAAAACCCAGATTAACCGGTGCCTGCTCAGCCGCCTGCAACATTTTTTCAATATGCCACGCTCCCGGCGTAACAGTGGTGGCATTGGTACCATCGGCCGGACCGGTACCACCACCAATCATGGTAGTAATGCCCGATTCGATGGCATGAGTGATTTGTTGTGGTGAAATAAAGTGAATATGGGTATCTATCCCGCCTGCGGTCGCAATTAAGTTGGCACCATTATGTACTTCAGTAGCAGCACCAATAATCATATTAGGATGCACTCCGTCCATGGTATCCGGATTACCTGATTGACCAACTGCAACGATTTTGCCATCACGAATACCAATATCAGCTTTTACAATACCCCAATAGTCCAGTATCAACACATTGGTAATGACAAAATCCAGCACATTTTCATTACTGCGTGGCGCTGTAGCGGATTGTGCCATTCCGTCTCGAATAGATTTACCACCTCCAAATTTACCTTCTTCACCATATGTCAATAGATCACGCTCAACTTCAGCAAATAACTCGGTGTCACCCAATCTTACTTGATCACCGACAGTCGGCCCATAGGTAGCAACATATTGCTGGCGGGAAATTTTCAGACTCATAATATTATTTCTCTATTTCATATTGATTATTAAGTATGCATAAAACTATTTATATGACTTTCTGCCTAACAAATATAAACATTGCAGGCTGATAATGCAGCCGACCAAAGTCTCGCTGGTGTTAGTCTTTATTTACTTTGCCATTAACTGCATTATGAAAACCAAACACAATTTTTTGACCACCAAATTCAGTTAATTCAATTGTTTTGGCTTCGCCCGGTTCAAAGCGAACTGCATTACCGGATGGAATATTCAGTCGCATGCCACAAGCCTGAGCACGATCAAATTTCAGTGCCGAATTTGTTTCATAAAAATGATAGTGCGAACCTACCTGAACAGGGCGATCACCACTGTTAATCACAGTAATGGTAAGCGTTCTGCGATTTTGATTGGCCACAATATCTTGGTCAGCCAGAATATATTCTCCGGGAATCATAGCAACTTTCCAGTCTTAAAATTGATTAATATTCTTTGTAAAATATGCCAAATACAATTATGAAAAGTTTATTTTGCCATTCAGCGAATTGGTTGGTGCACAGTAACCAGCTTGGTACCATCTGGAAAAGTTGCTTCAATCTGTACTTCATGCACCATGTCTGCTACACCTTCCATCACATCGTCCCGAGTCAGTATCGTAGCACCGTATTGCATTAGTTCAGCTACGCTCTTGCCATCACGCGCTGCTTCCTGTAACTGGCTGCTGATCAAAGCAATAGCCTCAGGGTAATTAAGTCGTACACCACGAGCACGACGTTTTGCAGCCAGCTCCCCGGCCAGAAACAACATTAATTTTTCCTGTTCACGACTGGTTAAATGCATAATTTTCTCGATTAATTATTAAATTAAATACCTGAATTAGATTATTTTAATTATTCCAGACCAACAGAAAGCCAGATCATTTGCTGCAACAGTGCGCTAACTGCAAATCTATAAATACCCCTAAATCAACCATACTCAAATGATGCATAATTGTTAAAAATACCTATAACCTAACGGTTAATATTTGTTTTTTCCCCATAAACAGAATATTTACTGGCTTGGTGGACAACTAAAATAAGTCTGATTGATGATTAAAAATTATCTATTCAAATGATTAAATCTATCTATTTGTAAAATATAATAAACTTTATCATAAATTTTGTATAGGAAATTTTTTTATATGTGAAATGCCTGCCTGTTATCAGTTCCACTGTTTACCGGCAGGCATTTTAATTTGTATTGAGAGAAAGAATTCAGATTGATTAAATTACGCCCTGTGCTTTAATACGCGGACTTTCTTCCAGCTTATTTAATGCTGACAAATAAGCTTTGGCGCTGGCGACGAGAATATCGGTATCAGCTCCCTGACCATTAACTATATAGCCTTCGCGTGATAAACGCACAGTTACTTCACCTTGACTTTCAGTGCCAGCAGTAATCGCATTTACCGAATAAAGCTGTAAATCGGCAAAACTGTTCACTTTAGATTCAATGGCTTTAAACACCGCATCTATCGGTCCGGAGCCATGGCTGCTGGCACGTTTTTCTTCGCCATCTGTATTAAAGACTATCTCAGCAGTCGGTTCTTCACCAGTTTCACTATGGATACATAAAGAAACATATTTGTAGCGATCAGGCGCACGGCTTACCAACTCATCTGATACCAGTGCGTGTAAATCTTCATCGAAGATCTCTCGTTTTTTATCTGCCAGCTCTTTAAAGCGGGCAAAGGCAGAATTGAGTGCTTCCTCACTACCAAGCTCAATGCCCAGCTCCTGTAGTTTAGTACGGAAAGCATTACGACCAGATAATTTACCCAAAGTCAGGCGATTATTACTCCAGCCAACTGATTCTGCCGACATAATTTCATATGTTTCCCGGCATTTCAGTACGCCATCCTGATGGATACCGGATTCATGCGCAAAAGCATTGGCGCCAACAATGGCTTTATTAGGCTGAATTGGATAACCGGTAATCGTGGAGACCATTTTTGAGGTAGGCACAATCTGAGTAGTATCAATTCCTGTTTCCAGATTAAATACATCGTGACGGGTTTTCAACGCCATCACCACTTCTTCAAGGCTAGCATTACCAGCCCGTTCACCTAACCCGTTAATGGTACATTCTACCTGTCTGGCTCCGCCAATGACCGCAGCCAATGAATTACTAACAGCCAGACCCAAATCGTTGTGACAGTGTGCCGACCAGATTACTTTATCACTATTTGGAGTTTTCTGAATCAGTTCACGGAAAAATACCTCTGTCTGAAATGGAATAGCATAGCCAACCGTATCGGGAATATTAATTGTAGTTGCACCTGCTTCAATCACGGCCTGACAAACTTCAGCCAGAAAATTAATGTCGCTGCGCAACGCATCTTCACAGGAAAATTCCACATCATCAGTATATTCACGCGCAATTTTTACTGCTTTTACAGCAGCCTCTTTTACTTCTTGCGGTTTCATGCGCAATTTATGCTCCATGTGCAAAGGACTGGTAGCAATAAAAGTATGAATACGTTTTTTGCTGGCAGGAGCAATTGCTTCACCCGCTTTACGTACATCACGTTCATTAGCGCGACATAATGAACACACCGTAGCATGCTGGATTACTTCGGCAATGCTGTGAATAGCATCGAAATCTCCCTCACTGGCCGCAGCAAAGCCTGCTTCAATAACATCTACACCAAGTTTTTCCAACTGGCGCGCAATGCGGATTTTTTCTTCTTTAGTCATGGCTGCGCCTGGCGATTGCTCCCCATCACGCAACGTAGTATCAAAAATAATGACTCGATTATTAGTGCTGGTCATTTTAATTTTCTCCGGGGTAGTATGGTTGTGTCGCATAAATACATTAATATCTATTGGTTTACCTTGTTTTTCAGCCATTAAAATAATTTTCTGTAGCTGATTTAAAGGTAATGAACCACGTTTACGCCATTTATAAATCGCAGCAGCAGACACTGCATCTTCTGGATAATAATGTTGCAGAGCCTCTGCCAAAGCATTGACGCCGTTAAAATAGGCGATGAGCCGATCGATATTCAGTTGCATTACTGACTTTTTGTCTAATTTACTCATATCATTATGCTTTAAATTATTTTATTATTTTAATATACGTATAATTAGACATTAAAGCAAGTTAAATTTATATTTATTTTAAATATAAATAATTTAATTTAGACATTTTGGACAAAATAGAAATAATGATTTTTGAGCTTATACTTATAACTAAAAAATCGCCGGATTCTTCATTTGAAAAACGGCGATGACATACCAAAAAGTTGTAATTTTAATTTGCAAATTCTGTTTTCAGAACAAGACTAGAATCCTTTGGTCAGCAGTATTTTTTGTTATTAATCATGTTGATTAATCTTTGTTAGAAATTGTCATAGTACCATATACCATGAATATTCTCGTTGGACCTGACGATCCGGCATAGCATCCTTCACCACCACCGATATAACATGCAAGTGCAGCAAATTCCCAAGCATCATCCAAAGAAATTATAAGTTTGCGTGTAGTAAGTTTTTCCAGATTATATTGTGTACCAAAATCTCGTACTTTTTGAGCCGAAACACTAAGAGATTCATTAACTGATGGGTGATCCCATCCCCATAACCACGTACTATCCTCTGAATTATAAGTACCTACTATTTGTATTGGTGCAGTTACCACTATGTTTTTTTCATCATTAGTAAAAGTAATAGTACCAGCATTAAGATCAACACACCATGCAGCACTATCAAGACCGATGGTATCTATCGCTATCTGCGTACGTAATTGTAATTCTTTATTAGCGCGTTCAATGGTAAGCTCCGGTTCAGAAAGCGTAGTTGTATCCAGATCAGTATCTTTCATTTTGTTACTAAAAGGTTTTTTAAAAAAACTACTCATTCATTATCCCCTGTTGATCATATTAATTGAGAAAAAGTAATTTATATATTGTTTATTGCCATAATTAAATGATTAAACCATGATCGTAATGGAGCTCTAAACAATTTCTATATAAAAATTAATAAATATATATTATATATTTACCATAACGTTTTATCTCTCATTTTAATTAGGAATTTTTCGCCATTATGTTATCAACTATAGAGGTGAAATTTTGGCATAATCATCAGCAACTTAATTGTACAAATTAATGGTTTATCACAAAAATAATGTTGATGGCCTAGCTAAAAAATTACTGTCGTTTGTATATAAGCATTTTTATAACATTGGCTTTTTATTCGAGCCAGATTGCACTAAGCATACGGCCGGTTTGCCCGTCACGACGATAAGAAAAATAACGATCACGTTGTAGTACAGTGCATTCTGTACCACCATATACCTGATGCACACCCGCATCAGCCAATGCCAACCTTGCTAAAGCATAAATATCAGCCAGATAATGTTCATTACCAATATCGACAAAAGCAGTTTCGGCTTTGGGCTGATGCAAACAAAATGCCTGCTGTACTTCTGCGCCAACTTCAAACGCTTCCGGCCCAATCGCAGGCCCCAGATAAGCGAGAATTTCCATTGGGTTTATTTGCATGGCTTCAACAGTATTTTGTAATATTCCATGGGCCAAACCACGCCAACCAGCATGGGCAGCGGCAACTACTGTACCAGCACGGTCGCACAATAACACAGGTAAACAATCTGCTGTCATAATAGCACAAGCAACATTACTACCTAATCGGCAAAAGCTGGCATCTGCCTGCCACGGCTCACCAGCCTCTAAAGCCCTTACAGCGTCCAGAGCATTAATTACCTCGGTACCATGCACTTGTTGCAAATATGCCAAAGGTTTGGTGACATGTTGCTGCACCAGATCTCGATTACACTGTACAGACTGTGGATCATCGCCGACGTGCATACCCACATTAAGCGAGGTAAAGGGTGATCGGCTGTATCCTCCTTTACGGGTGGTGATTAATGTGTATACACTGGCGGGAGCTGGCCAGTCTGCGCAAAAAAAACTATTTTGATCATGCTTCAGTCCCAGCACCTGATTCATATCCCATTGTGTCATCAGCTATTCCCTTAATCACGCACATAGATTACATCGACATCGTAATCGTCATCATCCCAGTCCTCATCATCAGCATCGATCTCAAGACGCTGTTGCCATTCTTCTTCATGACTAAGCGATGAACTCATACCAGCCTGTAAACGTAAAACAGATAATAAGTGATAAATATCTGCTGGCAACGGAGCTTCAAACTGGACAATTTCCAATGTCTGCGGATGGATAAAACTTAGCCGATAGGCGTGCAAAGCCTGTCGCGCCATTGCTTTGATGGCAGCCTTCACTTCTGCGGTAGCCGAATGGCGCGGATTGCCATAAAGCGCATCACCAGCCAAAGGATGACCAGCTGCTTTCATATGTACCCGAATTTGATGGGTACGTCCGGTTTCCAGCTGACATTCAATATAGCTGAAATCTGCATAACGCTCTAATACCTTGACATGAGTTATAGCTTCTTTGCCTCCAAAAGGAACTACAGCCATACGGGTACGATTATGCGGATCCCGCCCGATTAGTGTTTCAATTTTGCCATCAAAGGGCACTACGCCATCGGCAACAGCACGATAGGTACGCTTAACCGAACGTTGCTGTAATTGGCGCACCAGATGATTTTGAGCCTGCAAAGTTTTAGCGACCACCAATAAACCACTGGTATCTTTATCCAGACGATGAACGATGCCAGCACGTGGCACCTGAGCCAATGACGGACAATAGGCCAAAAGCCCATTTAATAAAGTCCCCTGCCAATTGCCAGCTGCCGGATGCACGACAAGTCCGGCGGGCTTATTCAACACCAGAACGCTATCGTCTTCATAAATGATATCCAATGGCATATTCTCAGGCGTAAATGCTAACTGCATTTCATCTGCCTGAATGGCAACGTTAATTTTTTCGCCCCCAATGAGTTTAAATTTGGGTACGACAACTACATCATTTACGGTAACATGTCCCTCTTTAATCCAGCTAGTCAAGCGACTACGCGAATAGTCTGGCATTAATTTGGCTAGTGCTGCATCCAGCCGCGAGCCGGCAAGCTCGTTTGGTACGATCCATTTTTTTAAACTTTCTGCAGATTGATCTGCCCCAAATGGCAAATCATCGTTATAATCATCATCATTCTCTAACAAAGAAGTGTCTTTCATGAAAAAATTGTTTTTGGCGGTGGCATTAGGCTTATTACTGACGGCCTGTGCCAGCACAAGTACGGTCGATAAAGACTCACAAATCACACAGGATTGGTCTGTTCAACGTCTGTATAAAGAAGCACACGGTGAACTGATGCACCATAATTATACTCGTGCAGAGAAATTATATGAAATTCTGCAAGCACGCTTTCCCTATGGTGCCTATGCTGAGCAGGCACAGTTAGATACAGCCTATGCCTATTATAAAGATAGTGAAAATGATAGAGCTTTGGCGGCCATCGAACAGTTCCAACGTCTTTATCCAAAACACACCAATATGGATTATGCATTGTATTTAAAGGCCTTAATTCAGCTTAATGAAGATAAGTCCTTTGTCAGCAAGCTGGCTAAACAGGATTGGTCTGATCGTGATCCAAAAGCAAATCGTGAAGCATACCTTACTTTTGCCGAACTTGTGGAGCGCTTCCCTAACAGTAAATACGCAACTGATGCCCGCGAAAAAATGCAGAAGCTGCTAAATGCTCTGGCAGGTCATGAATTATCAGTTGCGCGTTATTATATGAAACGTGGAGCCTGGCTGGCTGCAGCTGGTCGTGCTCAGACCATTATTTCTCAGTATCAGAATACGCCTAATGTTGAAGAAGCATTGGCAATTATGGTAGCAGCGTATGAGAAACTGAACGAGCAAAAACTGAGCAACGATGCTAAGCGCGTATTAGCTCAAAATTTCCCGAATAGTCCCTATTTACAAAAAACATGGCATAATCAAAATGAAATTCCATGGTGGCGTTACTGGAAATAAACTTACCGCCTAAATGGTTCCCAACACTGATAAAAAGCAATCATCTATTTTCTGATGGTTGCTTTTATTTTATATTAAGCAATGATCATTTAATTTTCTGTTCTAGTAAAAAACACTCGAAGTATAGATAGATAGCCGATAAATTAGCATTGTTCCTTACATAAACTGATTAGCATATATATTTATATAAATCTGAATACCATAATATTAATTTATTAAGGTTCTTTAATAAATTTTATATTTCACTAACTATTATCAAAAAAACAATAATGTAACAGTTTAGAAAAATACACCCGTTGATCCATGATTTCTTAAAATTATGTACAATATAATATTTAATTTAGTTTATGTAATAGCAGTAATAATGTACTAAATTTATGCACTATTTTTATTTTACTAGCGGAACTTCTCTTACGGCCTTATACCCTCGCTCAAGTAGTCGAACTTCAATATGTGCATTAGCCAGTCTTTGTTGAAATATACTGATGGCAGCGTTTATTGATAATTTTCCACAAATAAAGATATCTACAGCAGCATAATTATGCTCAGGCCAGGTATGGATACTGATATGTGATTCAGCCAATAGTAATACCCCGGTGATGCCACCATCACCTCCAAACGTATGAAAATGCCCGGCAAGAATATGCGCTTGTGCTGCTTGAGCCGCAAGATGAAGTAAATGCTCTATGTCCTGTTGATTTTTTAACCAATCACGATCCTGTATATAGATATCAAGCAAACAATGACGGCCTATTAATGTATCTTTCTGTATCATTTGTGCCATCTGCCGTTACTATGGCTATAACCAGGGGAATTTGTTTCTTTTAAATCTTTATAATGTTTCCAATTCAGACTAGTGAACCCGATAACAGCAATTAAACCGTAATAAGCAAAAATATGTTTCGTTTGTAATAATTTTTTTAAATGTTTCAGAAAATTTAACTCAATTACATAATTAGCAAGTGTGCAAATCATGGTAATAAAGACCAGATCCATAAAGTCATGATCATTGTTAAATATAATTAAAAGAAATAAAGGAATATTTATAATTGTAAATATTTTAATCCAGAAACTTGATTCCTGAATTTTTTTTAATGAACTAATTTCAAACTCAAACCACCATTTTCTGAGTAATTTTTTTTTTCTAAAATCTACCGCTTTAATATTCTGATGTTCTTGAAAAATAGTATCAGCAGCTGTTATTGGCATAGGTGTTGCGACAATAGAAAGCTTTTTATCTTTCTGAAACCATGCTGCTACTGCGCTGGCAGGTATATCACTAATGACTGACCAGGACTGTTCATTTGGATTTAATGTGGTTGCTAATTTATGTTTTTCGGTACCAAAGTCCCGGTAGTAATTAATATCTTCAGCATTAACTTCCCAATAAAAAGCGCCGGCAGCATAAATCACCTGACCACCATAATCGTATAAACAACGTAAATTTTTATCTTTATCTCCTTTGATTATCAGGGGACTGGGATAATCAATCTCAGGCCACTCATCTAATGTAGTGGCTAATGCCCAACGATTATTTTCTTGTTCAATTAACCATAAAAATCCTTTATCTGGTGCATACAATAAATATTCTGTCCACTTCGAGTCATAATCATCTTCATCCTCCTCGCTCAAACTTTTTGGAGAAATTTTCAGCTTTAATTTTTCTATGGCTTTGAGAGGACCAAGCTCCTCCATTACAACTGCACCTAAAACCATCCAACTAATACCATTAATTTTGGCCTCACTGCCTAATGCAATGGTTAGTTTAGATTCCTGCATTTGACGTGCTTTATCAGCTTGTAATAATTGCACGCTTTCCTGATTAAGAGTAAGCGAAGTATGACACTGCTGGCAGATAATATATGTAGCCAGACCTGTCACTGCTCGAATGCTGCCTCCACAGTGCGGACACTTACCAGTTTGCATTTTGCCTTTAAGTCGACCGGACTGGGCACGAATTTGACTGGCTGAACGAATATTTTGTAGTTTAAGAGCAGCAAGGGAAACACCTTCTCCCACATATATGGTTGGTTTTTCTGCAGCACCGTTGTACTCTAATGTCATAAAATATTTACCGCTGCGCAGATCTATGGTATGAACCTTTTGCCGTCGCGGTAATTCAAGAGGTAATTCACACTCCCCTTCTAAACGACCTTGTTTAATCTGTCGTATATCACTAATGACCCAACTAAGATGTTGATAGTTAACTACAATACATCCACATGGAGGAAATTTCTCCAGTAAGATCCTTTCAGTTTTCTCCTGTGTAAATACAAATCGATCACCAGCCTCTGATAACCAGCCACTGTTACCATTAGTAAATAAGGCATGCCACTCATTCCACATACCTGCTTCATAATGTACCTGAATACGTCCCGTCAAGACAAACTGCTGACCTTTCCAAACACCCGTTGTACCTATTTGCAGTGGGGAAAAATCTTCTAAAATAGCTGATCGTCGCCTGCTTTTAATTAATTGACGATTATTGATCATTAATACTGAATGACAATATCCACAAACAGCGGTCAGTGCCGTGGCTGAATGTATCCCTATTTCAGCACCACAGCTGGGGCAATTAGCATGAAACAGTAAAGACTGACTATCCATAAATTTGCTTAACCAGTGATTTTCTTAATGACTTCTGCTTTGGCGGCATCATAATCATCCTGACTAATAAGATTCTGCTCTAGCAAACTTTTTAGTTGGGCTAATTGACTGGTGTGATCAGCATTAATGGTATTGGTTTGACCAGAAGTATTGTTAGCAACAGGATTTAGAGCTGTATTCATACTGGTGGCAATGCCCATACCTGCTGCCAGACCGGCACCGATACCGGCGATACCGCCTTCATTTTCTGCCGCTAGAGGAATTGCCTGAGCAGTTTGATACTGGGTATAACGGGCAAGATCCCCTACAATACCCATGCCAATACGTTCTTCCATCTGTTTTTGCAGATTTTCCGGCAAGGTAATGCTTTCAACGGTAAAATTTTCTAACTGTAAACCTAAACCAGCAAATGCAGGACGTAATAATATTGTCATTTGTTGCGATAATTTAACCTGATTAGCCGCCATATCTAGAAATGATAAATCTGCTGAACCAAACGCTGCTGCCAAATTAGTAACGGCCAGATTTCTTATTTGCTCTTCCAGCAGTTCGGAACGATATTCTTCACACACACCAGTTACCTGTCGGAAAAATAAAACTGGATCGGCGATGGAAAAAGAGTACATTCCATATGAACGTACAGTTACAGCACCAAAATCTGCATCCCGTATGGTTACCGGCTGGGCAGTACCCCAGCGTTTAGACAACTGTTGTCGCAGGTTAAAAAAGTACACATCTGATTTAAAAGGGGATTGAAAGAGTTTTGACCAGTTTTTCAGGTTAGTTAATAAAGGCAGGTTTTGCGTGGTTAATTTATAGGTACCTACCTGAAACAAATCCGCTATAGAACCTTCATCTACAAATAAGGCCGATTGGGAATCGCGCACAATTAAAGCAGCTCCATTTTGGATTTCCTGATCACGCAGAGGGAAACGCCACATTAATACCTCTGGCTTTGGATCTTCCCACTGGATGACATCAATAAATTGTTTCTTAACAAAACCACCAAGTCCTTTGTTGCCAAAAAGCTTATTGAATACCATTAATTTTCCTCCAACTTTTTCCAAATGTTGTCGATAGTTAAAGCCAGTAATTAAAAATGAATTTCTAAGTAAAATCAGAATAAAAAAATAAGTAAGTATTGCGTTAAAGTATTTTTAAACTACAACTAGATTTTAAAAATCCGAGCAGTAAAGTTTATTAAAATACGATTTTTGACTGCTAATTTTGAATTAAAACTTCTATTCTTGTATGTATTTATCATTGGTAGGCTTTTAACTTAATGAAGCAGCATTAAGAATCCCAATTGATACAGATAGTCCTAAGAACAAAATACCTACTGCAATATTATTATTACGTAGCTCCTGATTAGCATTTGGAATTAATAAGGTTGCAATAAAATAAATCATTATCTGAATGACTGCGGCACTCATACCCCAGATGACAAAATCAAGTAAATTTACTGTATGTAACATGCTGGAAATCAGCGTAATGCAGTAGCCGATCATGGTACCAACTAAGGAAGTTGCACAGGCATAATTACCTTTTTTTATTAACTTAAGTTCTGGTACCGGCGTAATTTTCATATAAACAGATATGAATATGATTAACATAACTAATGCAACTGCAAAATACTTTAAATACAGCAGGTATTGCCATAAATCAATTGTCATACAGGAATCTCTCCTTACCACAAATATGGATAAACTGATCGCTCCGTTAGCAGTTAGCTGAGCCGGTATTAAGTAAACTTTCTCGAAAATGCTGATTATTAAAACCACCCAGATATTAGTTGATATAATACCATTTTCGTTAATTTTTTTCGAAATAATGATAATATTTGTAGTGATAGAACTGAATTAATTGTTAAGATTTTGGCATATTTAATCGTGTAAACTGTTTGAATATTAACTACCAAATTTTTAATAAAATAGACAACGAAACTAAAAATTAAGCCAAAATTGATCCACGGTATGCAAATAAGTGTTTTTGATTTGAATAAAGAGAAAAATTAATTTACATGAATTGCCATTCAGTTTTTTTTGGAAATTTGATACAAATTAGCGATGAACCTTACTATTGCTGTCATTGAACAAATTATAAATATCCTAAATGTAATTAGATTTAGTTTTTACTAAAAATATAGCTTAACACTATTAATAAATTTATTAATATAATAAATGTTTTTATAAAAATATTTTGCTAAGGGTCTGGGCGTGAATCCAGCGTTAATAGTATCAGTATTTATTGTGGCCAGCTGTGGGCTGGCTTACGAATTGATTATGGCGGCTCTAGCCAGCTATTTGCTCGGTGACTCTATCCTACAATTTTCGTCCATTATTGGCGTATATATGTTTGCTATGGGCATTGGTGCTCATTTAACACGCTATATCAAGGATAAAGATGCTTTAAGCCGCTTCATTGAAATTGAAATCCTCGTTGGGGGTATTGGTGGTATTTCTGCATTATTGTTATTTGTCTTATTTGGCTTTTCGGCTGCTCCGTTTCGCTCAATATTGTATGGGCTGGTTTTGGTAGTCGGTATCGTTACCGGCATGGAATTACCTTTAGTAATGCGGGTGCTTAATCTGCGTCAGGTGGAGTTTAAAGAAGTAGTCAGTCGGGTTCTGACTTTTGATTATCTGGGTGCTCTGGCTGTTTCTTTGTTGTTTCCACTTATATTGGCACCAAAATTAGGCATGGCACGTAGTGCTCTGCTGTTCGGTATTCTTAATACTGTTGTTGCTCTCATGACAGCGCGTTTATTTAAATCCAGTCTAACACGCTACAAAAGATTATGCTTGCGTGGTAATTTAGTGTTAATGCTACTAATGGGTTTGTTTTTATACGCTAATCAGATCACCATGAAGGCAGAAAAACATTATTTTGGCGATCCGGTGGTCTTCCAAACAGCCTCTCCTTACCAACGCTTAGTTATTACCAAATGGCATGACGATACTCGGTTGTTCATCAATGGTAATCTGCAATTTTCTTCAGTGGATGAAGCACGCTATCATGAAGCTTTGGTATTACCAGTAATGGAACAAAACCCGACGGTCAGCAACATACTGGTTTTGGGTGGTGGTGATGGTTTGGCAGCGCGGGAAATTTTAAAGTATCCGCAAGTTAAAAAAATTACTCTGGTTGATTTAGACGCAGCTATGACTAAAGTTTTTCGTAGTTCTGCGCATTTGCGTCAGCTGAATAATAACGCCTTGAATCATCCTAAATTACAAATTATTAATGCGGATGCTGCCCAATGGTTGGAAAAAAATCAGCAAAAGTATGATGTCATTATTATTGATTTTCCTGATCCTTCTAATTTTTCACTGGGTAAACTCTATTCTGTACCGATGTATCGCATGGTGGCACGTCATTTAAATCCACACGGTAATATTGTAGTTCAGTCTACTTCTCCGTATTTTGCACCCAATGCATTCTGGTGTATTGTGACAACTCTGGAAACAGCTGGTTTTAAAACCCTGCCCTATCATGTTTATGTTCCATCTTTTGGCGAATGGGGCTATGTGATGGCGAACACTGATGGAAAATTTACTATTCCTGATTACTACCGGGTTCCCACCCGTTTTTTGGATGCAGATAGTACTAAAGCCATGTTTGCATTTCCTAAAGATATGGCACGACGCAATGTCGAACCCAATCATTTAAATACGCAGAAACTGGTTGAATATTTTGAAGCTGACTGGCGCATCGCCATGCGGTAAGAAACAAATCTATGAAAATAAGTCGTCGCCGTTTTCTCACTCATGCTATTGGCACTGGCATGGTAGGCTTAACCAGCTACAGTGCTTTTCGGCAATTTGTGCCTTCTCTGCCCGCTATCAGCATTGATTTTCCCGGTAAAAAACTGGGACATACTCTACGCAATGCCAGTGTAAACCCGCCGGCAAATATTCCTAAAGTTCATACCAACATTGCCATTATTGGCAGTGGTGTTGCTGCTTTATCGGCTGCATGGCAATTATCCAGACATGGGGTATATGATTATGTGTTACTGGAAGGACCCGAATACAATGGCAATAACCGTGGTGAAAAACAATATGGTGTCCCTTATCCAACCGGCGCCCACTATTTACCTTTGCCCTCGGCAGAATCTACTCATATTCAGCAGCTACTGACTGATTTACAGTTATATCAAAATGGGCAGTACCAAGAACAGGCATTGTTACAGGTTCCCAATGAACGGTTGTTCTATCAGCATTACTGGCAGGACAGATTGTTACCACAGCAAGATCAGGACAGTGAACGTTTTTTTCGCTTTGTACATCACACCAGTGATCAGCTCGGAAAAGATGGTAAACGATTATTTGCCATACCTTTAGTAAGCTCCAGTAATGATATGCAATGGCGTCAGCTGGAAAGAATAACTTTTGCTGAGTGGTTACAACAACAAAACTATACTTCAACTACTTTATTGTGGTATCTGGATTATTGCTGTCGCGATGACTACGGCCAAGGTATTAATCAGGTTTCTGCCTGGGCAGGATTGCATTATTTTTGCGCCCGCGGTAATCAACAATCTGAACATGGCAGTATATTAACCTGGCCTGACGGCTTAAATGAATTATCCCAGCAGATGCGACAATTTTGTCAACTTAAACCAGCTGATGGCTGGCAGAATGCCACAAAGTTGCGCTCACAATCGCTGGCTTTGAATGCATCCGCTATTTCTATCAGTGAACATGACCGTGGCGTCCGTATTTTGATGCAAACGATAAGGGGACAGTTTTACTGGCTGGAATGCACATATGCAGTTTGTGCTATGCCTTTATATATAGCAATTTATATCGTTAAAAATATTCAGCAATATGGTTTCGATCCAGCCCTACATTTACCTGCCTATGCTCCATGGATTGTCGGTAATTTTTTATTGCAGGGGTTACCACCAGAAACACCGACTGCACCTTTATCATGGGACAATGTGCTCTATCAAGGTCAAGGCCTAGGTTATGTAGTAGCCACACATCAGCAAATCAGACAGGGTCCGCCACAATATACTTCATTTACAACTTATACGGCTCTTAATCATGATACGCCTGCTAATGTTCGCCGCTGGATGTTGTCGGCATCACCTGCCGATATCTATGCACAGGTGGCCGCAGAGTTGGAAACCATTTATGGTGTTAAATTGCGCTCCAGAATTTTACAAGCGCGTCTGACCTTACGGGGACATGCTATGGCTGTTCCGCAACCGGGTTACTTATCAAATGCGGGGCTAATAGCGCTGCGTAGTCATTCCGGTCGTCTACAATTTGCCCATAGTGATTTATCGGGATTCTCTATTTTTGAAGAAGCCTGTTTCTGGGGAAAACAGGCAGCTCAGTCCATTCTAACCCATTTATCTTAAATAAAAAAACCGCATGCATGTGCATGCGGTTGTGAATTGCTGAGACATTAAACTTCCAGAAAATCCATAATGCTTTGTGCTGCATCACGTCCTTCAGCTATCGCCGTTACCACCAAATCAGACCCTCTGGTAATATCACCACCGGCAAAAATTTTCGGATTGGCTGTTTGCTGTTTCAACAAGCCATTAGTCTCAATTCGACCACGACTATCAACTGTTACATCCACTTCGCTTAGCCAAGGCATGGCATGTGGAGCAAAACCAAAAGCTATGATAACCGCATCACAGTTTAAAATTTCCTCACTACCGGCAATGATTTCAGCCCGACGTCGACCACGTTCATCTGCTTCACCTAAGCAGGTTTTTACCAGTTTTAAACCAGTAACCTGATGACTGTCATCAGTGATGACAGCCAACGGCTGAACGTTGAATTTAAATTTTACCCCTTCTTCTCTGGCATTATTAAATTCTTTTTTCGAACCGGGCATATTAGCTTCATCACGTCGATAGGCACAGATAACTTCACTTGCCTGCTGTCGCACAGCTGTACGGACACAATCCATCGCCGTATCTCCACCACCTAATACCACTACTTTTTTTCCAGCCAAAGATACATACTGGCTGCTGGACAGATTGAGTAATTGCTCGGTATTGCCAATCAGATAAGGTAAGGCAGAATAGACACCTTCTGCATCCTCATTTTCAATTCCGGCACGTAATCCCTGATAGGTACCTACCCCCAGAAAAACAGCGTCATATTCTTCTGCCAATTGTTGCAGGGTAATGTCGACGCCAACATTTACTCCCAATCTGAAGTCGATACCCATATCACTGAGAACGTGACGACGATGTTTCATCACTTCTTTTTCCAGTTTGAATGATGGTATTCCAAAAGTGAGTAATCCACCTATTTCTGTGGCGCGTTCATAAACCGTTACATCGACGCCATTACGAATGAGCCGATCGGCACAGCCCAGCCCCGCCGGTCCGGCACCAATAACCGCGACTTTCTTACCGGTTTTTTCCACATAGCCAACATCTGGGCGCCAGCCTTGTGCAAAAGCTTGCTCGGTGATGTATTTTTCAATAGCCCCAATGGTAACTGCACCAAACTCAGCATTCAGGGTGCAATCTCCTTCACACAAGCGATCTTGCGGGCAGACCCGTCCGCAAACTTCTGGCAGACTATTGGTAAGATGTGCCAGTTCCACTGCTTCGATAATACGTCCTTCATTGGCCAGTCTTAGCCAGTTAGGAATATTATTATGTAACGGGCACTTATTCTGGCAGTAAGGATTGCCACAGGCCAGACAACGGTCAGCCTGTGCTAGTGCTTGAGCCTCAGTAAAAGGCTGATAAATTTCTACAAATTGGTGACGACGTACCGTCATAGGTTCTTTAGGCGGGTTAACACGCGGTACATCGATAAACTGATAAACATTTTCGCGTTGACTCATGGTGCGTTCCTTGCATTATTTTTGATTATTCAGGCTACTTTGGCCAAATTACTGGGTAACCGCACGTAATTCCGTTACCGTACGCGGTTTATGCCCCAGCAATGCATGGACATCATTAGCTTTGGGTTTAACCAGCACGAAACGGTCAACATAATTGTCCCATTCTGCCAGAATGCGTTCACCCAACGGACTAAAGGTATTCTCTACATGCTCTGCAATCAAACCGCGCAGATTTTCCTGATGCATGGTCAGTGACCCCAGCTCAAGGTCTTCAACCAATTCAGTATTGATCCGCTGTCGGAACTTACCATCCACATCCAGTACATAGGCAAACCCACCGGTCATACCTGCACCAAAATTAATTCCTGTCTGTCCTAATACACAGACAACACCACCAGTCATGTACTCACAGCCATTATCACCAATGCCCTCAACTACGACTGTTGCACCTGAATTACGCACCGCAAAACGTTCACCAGCACGACCGGAAGCAAACAATTTACCTCCGGTGGCACCATACAGACAGGTATTGCCAATAATGGTTGTTTCCTCAGGACGGAAAGCAACACCATCATGCGGACGAATCACAATTTTGCCACCAGCCATGCCTTTACCAACATAGTCATTTGCATCGCCGGTTAAGTACAGATTAACTGTTCCGGCCAGCCACACACCAAAGCTTTGGCCAGCTGTGCCGGTCAGATGTAAATCAAACTTCTGCGTTGGCAAACCACGATTACCGTAGGCAGCAGCAATCTGGCCGGATAAAGTTGCACCAACAGAACGATCAGTATTGTTGATATCATAACTGAGATCAACGTCCTGACCATTAACGACTGCATCGCCAACATCTTCAATAATGGTACGATTCAGCCGGCCTTTATCAAATGGCGGATTATTTTGCGTACAGTAACAGGAACTGCCCATCGGTACTTTGGGCTGATAAAGTAACTTATTCAAATTCAGCGTTGTCTGTTTAGCTGTGATGCCGGCAACCACTTCCAGTAAGTCGGTACGCCCGATCAGATCAGTAAGTTGCGTTACCCCCAGCTGAGCCATAATTTCCCGAACATCCTGAGCGATAAATTTGAAATAATTCATCGCTTTTTCCGGTAGCCCGTGGAAATGTTCCTGCCGCAAGGTATCGTCCTGTGTCGTCACGCCAGTGGCACAGTTATTCAGATGACAAATACGTAGATAACGACAGCCTAGCGCAATCATGGGTCCGGTACCAAAGCCAAAGCTCTCTGCACCTAAAATAGCTGCTTTGACAATATCCAGACCGGTTTTCAGGCCACCATCAACCTGTAAACGTACCTTGTGACGCAAATTATTTTCTACTAATGCCTGTTGCGCTTCTGCCAGCCCCAATTCCCATGGACTACCGGCATATTTAACGCTGGTAATCGGACTGGCACCGGTACCACCGTCATAGCCGGAAATGGTAATCAGATCAGCATAGGCTTTAGTCACCCCTGTAGCAATTGTACCTACACCGGGTAAGGACACCAGTTTGACTGATATCAGCGCCCGAGGATTAATTTGTTTTAGATCGAAAATCAGCTGTGCCAAATCTTCAATGGAATAAATATCATGATGCGGTGGTGGAGAAATCAGCGTCGAACCGGGCACAGCAAAACGTAACTGGGCAATATAAGGTGTGACTTTATCACCGGGTAACTGTCCGCCTTCACCCGGTTTCGCGCCCTGCGCCACCTTAATCTGAATAACATCAGCACTCATCAGATAGGCAGGCGTCACCCCAAAACGACCTGATGCCACCTGCTTAATCCGTGAGACCCGTTCTGTACCATAACGACGGGGATCTTCTCCACCTTCACCGGAATTAGAATAACCGCCCAAACGATTCATGGCAGTTGCCAGCGCTTCATGCGCTTCTGGACTAAGCGCGCCGATAGACATGGCAGCAGAATCAAAACGCCGATAAAGATTTTCCGCTGCTTCCACCTGTTCAATAGCAACCGGAGTAACGGACTCAGTTTTCAGGCGCAATAAGTCGCGCAGCATAGCCGGCGGACGATTGTTAACCACATCCGCATAACGGCGATATTTAGTGTAATCACCACTATTAATAGCTGCCTGCAAAGTATTAACCACATCTGGATTATAAGCGTGATATTCACCCAGTGGCTTGTATTTCAGGTAACCCCCAATTTCCAAACCACGACTTTTTTGCCATGCAATCTTATGTATAGCTTGCAAATCTGCATTCAGTTGGGCAAAAGTCGCTCCTTCAATACGGTTAATCATATTTTTGAAACACAGCTCCATCACTTCATGATGAAAACCGATGGCTTCAAACAAACAAGCACAGCGATAAGAGGAAATGGTTGATATTCCCATTTTAGAGATGATTTTGTACAAGCCTTTATTGATCCCGTTGCGGAAATTCATCATTACCACGCGCAACGGTTTGGTAATGGCACCTATACTCACCATCCGTGCCAAACTTTCATAGGCCAGATAGGGATAAATTGCTGTTGCCCCCAAGCCGATCAGGACCGCGAAATGATGTGGATTACGTGTTGAAGCTGTTTCCACAATGATATTGGCATCGCAACGCAGATTGGTTTCCACCAGTCTTTGCTGAACAGCACCCACACTTAACACCGCAGGAATCGGGATAGCATCCCGACTAATCTCACGGTCGGATATTACCAGCAAAACTGCGCCATTACGCACTGCTTCGACGGCTTCATCACACAATTGGATTAGAGCTTCTTTCAGGCTAATTTCTTTCGGGTTGTAAACTGCCTGCAACAAATGCTGTTTATAATGTTCTTTTGACAGCTTCATCAACTGCATCATATCTGAGTACAGCAATACTGGTGATTTAAAACTAACCCGATGAGACATTCCTTCTGCTTCAAAAAACACGCTCATTTCTCTACCAATACAGGTATTGAGACTCATGACATGTTTTTCGCGTAGAGGATCAATAGGCGGATTGGTTACCTGCGCAAAATATTGACGAAAATAATCATATAAAACACGGGGTCGCTGCGACAATACGGCAAATGGCGTATCATCACCCATCGATCCGACAGGTTCCTGACCATTCTCACCCAGCACGCGCACGATATTTTCCAACTCTTCCATATTGTAGCCAAACTGCTTCTGATAAATCAGCAATTTATCCGGCGCCAAGCTGGATTCGCCAACCTGATCATCAGGCAACTGTTCAAACGGAATCAGGGTCAGTACATTTTTATCGAGCCATTGTTTATAAGGATGACGTGCTTTCAGTTCTGCGTTAGTATCCGCCGATTGCAATAATTTGCCTTCATGGGTATCAATAACCAGTAATTCTCCCGGACCAACACGCCCCTTTTGCATCACTTCATCGGGGGCATAATCCCAAATACCCACTTCTGAGGCAATAGTAATTAGCCGGTCATGGGTAATGACATAACGCGCCGGGCGTAAACCATTGCGATCCAGAGTACAGGCTGCATAGCGACCGTCACTGAGCACAATACCAGCAGGACCATCCCACGGTTCCATATGCATGGAATTGAAATCATAAAATGCACGCAAATCTTCATCCATATCTGGATTGTGTTGCCATGCTGGTGGTACCAGTAAGCGCACCGCACGAAATAAATCCATGCCGCCATTCACAAATAGCTCCAGCATATTGTCCATAGAGCTGGAGTCGGAACCGGTTTCATTCACAAACGGTGCCGCTGATTGTAAGTCTGGAATCAGTGGAGTGTGATATTTATAAGAACGAGCTCTTGCCCATGCACGGTTGCCGGAAATAGTGTTAATTTCACCATTGTGTGCCAGATAACGGAATGGCTGAGCCAGCTGCCAACGCGGTAAAGTATTGGTGGAAAAGCGCTGATGAAATAAGCAAATAGCGCTTTGCATGCGTAGATCTGCCAAATCAGGATAAAATTTAGGTAAATCCTTAGGCATACATAAGCCTTTATAGATTGTTACCTGATTAGACAAACTACAAATATAAAAATCGCGATGATCAATTCGTTTTTCTATGCGACGCCGCGTCATAAACAGCCGTCGTTCTAAATCGCGTTTAAGCCAGCCAGCTGGTGCATCAATAAAAACTTGTTCAATATAAGGCATATCTGCCAATGCGATATCGCCCAACATTTTAGGATTAGTCGGCACAGTACGCCATAAAGAAATACTCAACGTTTCCTGCGTTAACTCTTCTTCAATAATTGCTTTATATTTCTGTATTAAATCTTCATCACGAGGAAAAAAAATCATGCCGACAGCAAAATTTTTTGCCAGTGTAACGCCTTCTTCTTCTGCTACCGCCTGAAAAAATTTTTTCGGCATTTGCAGTAACAAACCGCAGCCATCGCCAGTTTTACCGTCAGAAAGAATAGCGCCACGATGCTGCATACGTGACAGCCCCAAAATAGCTGTCCGCACCACCTTGTGACTAGGTTCGCCATCAATATTGGCAATCAAACCAAAACCACAATTTTCTTTCTCAAATGACTGGTCATATAATTTGGACATATCCAAACCCCCTTACTTGCTGCACTCACTGCAAAGTACAATTTAAATTAACAGAATCACTAACATACAAAAGTTTTCTTATTCTAGTCAAAAATTTTTTTATTGTTATCGAAAAGTAAAACACTATTAATAGAGCAAAAATTAGTCTAAATAACTACCCAAAACTGATTTATAACTGTCAATTCATGTATAAAAGTAAAAAAAAGCTATTTTTCACTAAATTTTGCAGTTGTAATAAATGTCAAATTTTGGACAAAAAAACAATTGCTATTTGCATAAAATGACAATAGCAATTATTACAAATGATAATAATTATTATTTAATATTTGAAATGACAAAGAAAATTTACATTTAAATGAAGCTTATTAGGAAGCCAATTTCAGCTATTCTGTTTCGACTTTTTAGACAGCACCACTTAATGCATAACCATCTTCTATCCATTCCAGAATACAATGATTTTTCTAAAATTCGCTAAATCAAATAAACGTGATTTCGATTCGGAACCAATTGTTTTGATAATGCCTATATCAGCTAATTTGCTCAATTTCGTGGATTATGGCCACACACCACAACATCGGATATTTAATCACAATCTTTGATTTTTGTTATGTCTTTGGATTTATTATTTGAGAGTGTTTTCTGATCACATTGGTAAAGATTTAACGCTACTGACAGCTGTTTTACTAATGATAATCGCCAATTTCCAGCTGTCTATTTTAAAAAATCATTATCTCCTCTTTATGCTTGATCAAACAAACCTTTACCAGAATACCTATCTCTGACAGCCTCACCTGCATAAATTACCGATTAAAATCCCAGAAAAAAAGCCAAAAGTCTTGAATACTTTTGGCAAATTTATACTGAGTTAATAATTCCACTTTTATGCAGATGACGCAAAGATTTATGAGCAGCAATAGCACAAAGCAAAAATAAATCTCTAATTATTCCTGTCCATAGGTGCAAATATATGCTGTATCCTGCAAAACCTTTACCTGAAATTTTTGACCTGCCGCTACCTGAAAAACCTCATTATCATGATAACTATGCCAATCCTGACTTCCCGGTAACAATACCGATAAGGCACCAGAGATCACCTTCATTGTTTCCAGTTGTTCAGTCAAAAAAGTATATTCTCCGGGCTGCATGACACCAACGGTAGCCGGTAGAGTAGCCGTTTTCATCGCAATAGAAATTACCTTACCATCAAAATATTCATTAATTCGCATCTTTAATTCTCCTTATCTAAATAAAATAGTCATTATTAACCAAAAAATATAAGGAAGATAAATACTATCTTCCTTGTGATTTTATTCTCCGACCACCCCGGCCAATTCTGCCTGTGCATCAGCATGGTAACTGGAACGAACCATCGCCCCGATCGCGCCATGTTTAAAGCCCATTTCATAGGCTCGTTTTTCAAAAATTTTGAATTGTTCAGGTGTCACATAACGCAGTACAGGCAAATGACTATTACTTGGCTGCAAATACTGACCAATGGTAATCATCTCTACATCATGCGCCCGTAAATCCTGCATGACTTCCAGAATTTCTTCATCACTTTCACCCAATCCAACCATCAGACCAGATTTAGTGGCCACTTCTGGTCGCAATGCCTTATATTCTTTCAGTAACTTGAGCGAATGCATATAATCGGCACCCGGCCGCGCCTGCTTATACAATCTTGGTGCAGTTTCCAGATTATGATTGAGCACATCCGGAGGTGTTTGCGCCAGAATTTGTAACGCCACATCTAAGCGTCCCCGAAAATCTGGCACCAACACTTCAATCTGAGTACGCGGACTGGATTCACGAATAGCAGTAATACAATTAACAAAATGCTGCGCGCCGCCATCACGCAAGTCATCGCGATCTACCGAAGTAATGACCACATAACGCAGATTCATGGCTTTCACAGATTCAGCCAGATGTTTCGGCTCATCTGGATCAAGAGGATTAGGACGACCGTGTCCCACATCGCAGAATGGGCAACGACGTGTACAGATATCTCCCATGATCATAAAAGTTGCTGTACCCTTACTGAAACATTCACCAATATTAGGGCAGCTGGCTTCCTCGCAAACCGTATGCAACTTTTGCTCGCGCACAATACTTTTTATTTCAAAAAATTTCTTATTACTGGGTAATCTGGCACGAATCCAATCAGGCTTTTTCAATTTTTCTTCCAGCGGTACCACCTTAATTGGGATACGCGCCATTTTTTCTGCACCCTTGTGCTTAACCCCTTGGCTATTGTCTTGACTCATAATACAACTTTCTATGTAGATAGCCGCTCAGATAGCGGTGCATTCAATTGCAATATCAAATAATCGGTTAAACGAGCTGCCACTGCTGCCAAGGTTGGGCAGGGTTGAACCAGTGCAGCCAGTTGTGTCATTTCTAAACCAGCGTAACCACAAGGATTAATATGCTTAAACGGTGCCAGATCCATATTCACATTCAGTGCCAAACCGTGATATACCGCGCCTTGCTTAATACGTAAACCCAGCGAAGCAATTTTTTGACCGTTTACATATACCCCGGGACGTTTCGGATCATTCACCGCCGCGACACCATAATCAGCCAGTGTAGCAATAATACTATTTTCCAGCTGACTAACCAGTTCACGCACCGTAATCCGTCGCCGTTTGAAATCAATCAGCGTGTACACTACCAGCTGTCCGGGTCCATGATAAGTTACCTGTCCGCCACGGTCGATCTGTACTACCGGAATATCATCATGTACCAGAATATGTTCCGGCTTACCAGCCATACCCTGAGTAAACACAGCTGGATGCTCAACCACCCACAGTTCATCTTCTGTGTCCTGAGTACGCTTTGCTGTAAATTGCTGCATTGCGGCAAATATTGGTTCATAATCACGCAACCCCAGCTGTACCACTTTCATAATACAACTTTCACCAACGGGTGCCCGCTCAGCGCGCGATAAATATTATCCAATTGTTCCTGACTTTCCGCTCGTATCAGTACCGTAGCACTAATATAATTACCCTTACTACTAGGTCTGGTGCGCATATCTGTTTCCTGCGTATTCGGTGCGTGTTGTTGCACTACCTGCAATACCGTCGCCGTAAACTCAGGATGCTGTTCTCCCATCACCTTAATGGGAAAATCCTGCGGAAATTCCATAACGCTGGTTTTCAGACTATCATTCATATCTGTACTTTCCCTATTAGCCATCTTTTGTAACACGATATAAGACAGCAATACAGGCTAAAAAAGTAAAAAATTATAATGCAAAGCAAACACCAAGACTATCCAACCATGAAATCTGCCACAGTAGAGTTTTAACTTTGCCCTGACCCGCTTATTTCGCCAAATTCGCTTTTTGTGCCAGATAAGTTTGCAAACCACGTTCACGTAGTACACAACTTGGACATTGTCCACAGCCACCACTTACCCCGTTATAACAGGTATGAGTATGATCACGCACATATTGCAGATAACCCAATTCATCAACCAATGCCCACGTTTGCGCCTTATCCAGATACATCAGCGGAGTGAGCAAACGAAAATCATAGTCCATAGCCAGATTCAGTGTGACATTCATAGATTGCACAAATACCTGCCGGCAATCCGGGTAACCAGAAAAATCGGTTTCACAGACACCAGCAATAATGTCATGAATGCCCTGTCCCTTAGCATAAATAGCGGCATACAATAAAAAAACCGCATTACGTCCATCGACAAAAGTATTGGGCAGCCCATCATCGGCCAGTTCAATTGACTCAGTTGCATCCATCAATGCATTATGAGTAATGCTTTGCAATAGTGATAAATCCATCACCTTCTGCGTAACACCCAAATCCTGTGCAATCCAACGCGCCTTTTCAAGCTCAATGGCATGACGCTGACCATAAAAAAATGTAATGGTTTGTACATTTTCACGACCATAATTGGCGATTGCTTGTAACAGACAGGTAGTCGAATCCTGACCACCGGAGAAAATGACCAGCGCTTTAGCAGATTGTTTCATAGATTTTCCGTTTCCTAGTTTTGATTTCAGAGCAGACAAAACCTTGTCTATCGATCTGACGTGGGAGGTTTTCGAACCACGAAGAAACAATTATAAAACATTTGCTCAACCAAACAGTCACTTTGCCCCGAAAACCTGCAAAACAGGTAAAATACATCCTTTTAAGCGCTATTCAGATAGACAACAACCATGCTGGTATTGGGAATTGAATCATCTTGTGACGAAACTGGTGTTGCCCTTTATGACACCGAACAAGGACTGCTGGCTCATCAGCTACATACACAGATAGCAATGCATGCCGAATATGGTGGCGTTGTACCGGAATTGGCCAGTCGTGACCATATTCATCGCCTGACGCCATTAACACAGGCTTGCCTGCAGGAAGCGGATAAAACCATCGATCAAATTGATGCCATAGCCTATACCCAAGGGCCGGGATTAGGTGGTGCTTTACTAACAGGTGCCAGTTTTGCCAATGCACTGGCCTTTGCCCTTAATAAGCCTGTTATCCCTGTGCATCATCTTGAAGGCCATATGCTATCGCCTTTACTCAGCGAGCACAAACCAAGTTTTCCTTTTGTTGCTTTACTCGTATCAGGTGGTCATACCCAATTTATGGCAGTCAAAAACATCGGAGATTATACATTGCTGGGAGAAAGCATTGATGATGCTGCCGGAGAAGCATTTGATAAAACGGCCAAACTGTTAGGTCTGCCTTATCCGGGCGGAGCCAAACTAGCTGAACTGGCCAAACTGGGACAACCCGGTACTTTTCACTTCCCGCGCCCGATGTTACATTCGCATGATCTGAATATGAGTTTCTCCGGTCTGAAAACTGCCGTGCTTACGACTGTCAATAAAATCAAAAGCGAAATTGACTGTACTAATGGGCTACCAGAACAGACACGTAACAACATCTGTCAGGAATTTCAGAATGCTGTAATCGACGTTCTGAGCAGTAAAGCTCGTCAGGCATTAAAACAAACCGGCTTTCGACAACTAGTGGTCGCCGGTGGTGTTGGCGCCAACTGGCAGCTACGACAACAACTCAGCAATCTGCCAGGCATAGAAACTTTCTTTCCACCTATGGCCTATTGTACTGATAACGGTGCCATGATCGCCTTTGCCGGTGCCATGCATCTTGCTCAGGCTCAGCCGGCAGGCAGCTTTAACGTCAAAGCTCGCTGGCCACTAAACGAAATCGTGCATTAATTCACTATCCGACTTCTGATAATAAGCGATAGCCAATACTTTTTACTATGATCGAAATAAAAAACCTAAGCTTACAACGTGGTAACAAAATACTTTTGCAAAATGCCAACCTCAATATTTACCCTGGCCAGCGCATTGGCTTGATTGGCAAAAACGGTACTGGTAAATCCAGTCTGTTTGCATTAATTGAAGGCAAAATCAACTATGACAGTGGTGATTTACGTCTGCCTAAACACTGGCAACCAGCTACTGTTAAACAGGAAACGCCAGCACTGGACATACCAGCGTTGGAATTTGTCTTACAGGGCGATATCGAATTACAGCAATTACAGCAACAACTACACGAAGCCGAAAAAAATGATGACGGGATCAAACAAGGTGAATTGCACGCTCGCCTTGCTGAAATAGATGCTTATAGTGCCCCTGCGCGTGCCGCCAAACTGCTTAACGGACTGGGATTTTCTCAGCAAGAACAACAACAGCCAGTCAAATCATTCAGTGGTGGCTGGCGAATGCGTCTTAATCTGGCGCAGGCATTAATGTGTCGCACCGACTTATTGCTCTTGGATGAGCCCACCAACCATCTGGATTTAGAAACCGTATTGTGGCTGGAAAACCATCTTGCCAGTCTGGATACCACGCAGATCATCATTTCCCACGATCGCGATTTTTTAAACGCCACTACTAACATTACAGTCGAACTGGCACAACAAAAACTGACTGCCTATGGTGGTAATTACGATTTTTATCAGCAGGAACGCGCCCAGCGCCTCAGCCAACAGCAAAGTGCCTATCTCAAACAACAAGCCCATATCCGGCATCTGGAATCATTCATTAACCGCTTCAAAGCCAAAGCCACCAAAGCCGTGCAGGCGCAAAGTCGTATTAAAGCACTGGCACGACTGGAACGTATTGCTCCAGCTCATTTGGACAGCGAATTTTCCTTTAAATTCTCGCAGCCAGATCACTTACCTAATCCCCTGATCAAACTGGAAAATCTTAATCTTGGCTATGGAGATAAAACCATCTTGCATGATATCAACTTATCAGTTGAATCTGGTGCCCGTTATGGCTTACTCGGAGTCAATGGCAGCGGTAAATCTACCCTAATTAAAGCCATTTCCGGTACATTGCTACCGCAGGCCGGAACCATTACCCGTGCAGAAAAACTCAAAATTGGCTACTTTGCCCAGCATCAGTTAGAAACATTGCGTGCCGACCAAACACCTGTGTGGCATATACAACAACTTTCGCCTGAAGTGCGTGAACAAGAAATTCGTAATTTTCTTGGCAGCTTTGCCTTTATTGGTGACATGGCACTGCAGCCGATCACTCCTTTTTCTGGAGGGGAAAAAGCCCGATTGGCACTGGCTATGATCGTCTGGCAAAAACCCAATCTATTACTCTTGGACGAACCAACCAACCATCTTGATTTGGATATGCGTCATGCTCTTACCATAGCTTTACAAAGCTTTCAGGGCGCATTGATCGTCGTCTCTCACGATCGCACCTTACTGGAATCTACCAGCGATTCCTTAATATATCTTAATCAGGGTAGCCTGCACCATTTTAACGGCGACCTAAATAACTACCGCCAATGGCGCCTATCACAAGAACAAAATAACGCAGAATTTCCTCAGGCATCAACTGACAGCGTCAATCGTAAAGAGCAAAAACGACAGGATGCTCAGCAACGCCAGCAACGAGCCCGCCAGATCAAACCATTATTAATGAAGATAGAAAAAGCCGAACGTGACATAGAACTCTGGCAAAAGCAACAGCAGCAATATGAGCAATTTTTGTCAAGCGAAGATGCCTACCTTGACGAAAATAAAACAAATTTACAACAAACTATTACCAAATTAGCTGAAGTCAAAGTAAAATTAGCACAATTGGAAGAGAAATGGCTTGAATGGCAACAACAAATAGAAGCCATAGACCATACATAGCTTATTGATATATAAGGCATAACAATGAAGCGATATCGAATAATAACCACACTAATTTTTACCGCTGGCTTATGCAGTGCTTATAGTGTTGAGGCCAAAGTTTATACCTGTTTACAAAATGGTCAAGTTACTTATACTGCCAAACCTTCAGGCAACTGTGCCGAAGCTCATTTGCCTGCCATCGGCAGATACAGTAGTAATAGTAGTCCGCGAACTAAAATAGCATCTACAAATATTGGCTACCGTCCACGCAAGACTACACCAACTCGGATGGCTACCTATAAAGGTCCACAGCCAACCGTCAATATCGTTCCGAAGGGTAATGATATTAACCGTAAAACTGTGCTACAAACGGAATTAAACAACGAGCGGAAGGCCTTAGCTGAGGCACAACAAGCTCTAAATCGCAGCCGTACTGGTAAAGGCGGAGATATAACTGCACTACAAAGTGCGGTACTTGATCGACAGCAAAACGTACAGGCTTTGCAGCGTGAACTGAGCCGTATGTAATCCAAATCATACAGGGAATTACCATTATGAAAAAAAAGCTACTTTTTACTGCGCTATGTTCTCTAATCAGCACTTCAGCCCTAGCCCAGATTTACGAATGTATCGATAGCCGGGGCAACCACAGCTATTCAGAAACACCTAATGGTAAGAACTGTCATATAAGCAACACCTCTTCCGGTTCATTTTCCGTTGTACAATCCCACCAAGTTCCCGAACAAAACGAGGGATTAGATTCTGGAAATGGTTATGACAAACCCAAAAAGCCAGATGAATCTCCTGAAGTAAAAGCGGCGCGTAAAAATCTTCAGGATGCCCAGAAAGCACTAGAGGAAGGCAAAAAAATCCGTCTGGCCAGAGAACGTAATTATGTATTCTATCTGAATCGTATTAAAGGTTTAGAAGAAAACGTACAGGCAAGGCAAAGAGAATTAGCTAACATCCTAAATCAACAATAAGCCAGCTAATATGAATTCTGTTGCTTAAGTTCCCTGCTGGGCAGCAGAATAATCACCCAAAAAATTGCAATCATTTCCGCTAAAGTAAATGTCTCAGCATCTACCTACGTCAAAACCATTGCTAACGAAAATGATTGATAAAATTTAGAGCTATTCGCTAATAAAATATATTTTTGTATTTTTAATGCAAAAATAAAATTTCGCCTAAAAAGACAGCCAATACATTCAATCATGTTTTAAGTTTAAATTATTTTCAAAAATCAATATTAGCTAATCAACGTAGAATTTCAATGGTTAATTTTCCAATAAAACCAACCATAAATAATCTTGAAATGTTATCTTATAGAAATTAAAAGTTCCACATTGCTGCAATATCAACCGCAATATTGTGAATACATAACAGTAAGACTCTTAATATTAATAACTTTAGATCAATATTAAGAGCCAAAAACCCTACAAAACTACCTCATCATTCCAGTTTGGGATGTAAATTAACATATTGCTGTTTACGCAGTTCTAATTGTTGAATTTGCTGCTGTAACCGTGCAATTTCCGCATCAATATCATCAACACTCTGCTCATATGTTTCCACCAGCAGCCAGCAATGTTGAGGCCATCACACCAGTAAAAAAATTCGGAATAACAGCTAGAATAAACAGACCAAGAAAAATTAGTCCCACTTTACCACTAATAATCAGATGAAAACTAGGAATGGCCAGTACCGGTAATGCCACTGATCCACAAATAACAAAAGGCTTACGCCCGATTTTATCACTGACAAATCCTATAATCGGCCGCATAAATAGTATACCAATCATAATTGCAATGATAATCAGTACCCCCTTGATTCTCATCATAATGCAGATTATGCGATAAATAGCTGAGCATATACGTGAGCAACATATAAAGGGTATAGAAAGTAAAATAGAAGAGCATGGAAGTAGCGCAGAAGGAACAGCTAGACCAAATTCAGATATTGATATTAAAATTATTTTAAGTGATGAAAATTTTGCTAAATTAGTTAAAAAAAATTAACAGAATCAACAGGACGGAATAAACAGCTTATTGAAAAAACAGTGAAAAATCAGCAAAGAATTCGTACTAGAGTTATTTCTAATACCTTTGAGAGTAACTTATGGAAAGAAGTTTTTCCTACTATAAATAAAGTGGGGCTGAAAAAATTCAGGTTTCTATTATGAAGGAAAGCTCTCCATTTAATACAGGACCAAGAATTATTATAAAATAAGAAATTAGATATGCAAGATTTTAGTTTTACTATTTCAATAAATACAGAAAAATCAGAAGAAGATATTTTTAATTTAATACTCAAAGAAGTACCAGAGTCCATAAAGGAAGTAGGGGCACATATAAAGTTATTTAATAATATAATGAAATTTGATCTGAATTCTGATTATAATCCATTGAAAATATTATACTCTCAAGAAGGATATTTATATTATAAATATTTTTTAGATGTTTTCCCTGTGGGAAAAGTTGATTTGGAAAATCAAAAAAGAATAATAACTATATTAATTAACTTATTTAAAAAATATAATTTTAAAGCAGAATTAATTGCCGATGAAGAATTTTATGAATAATAAAGTTAAACTACCAGAATTATATGTAGCAACAGATGTAGAAGCAGATGGTTCTATATCAGGAGAATATAGTATGCTCTCCTTTGGTATGGCATTAGTAACATTAGTGGTGAGCACCAACCCAATACTGACCAGTAAAACCCGCCAAAAGCGGACAACAATTTGCTGAAAAGAAACCTGCGGACGATTATCACCCTGTTCCTGATCCACCTTCATCATCTCTCCCTGCTGCTGAAAAACTGGTGTTTCTTCCGCAGCATGACGCAGATATAACCCTAACAATCCTAATGGTGCAGCCAGAAAAAAAATGCGCCAGCCCCAAGAAAGAAAATGCGCTGAACCCATAATATTTTCCAGCAGCACCATCAGCATAAATCCCGAAATTGAGCCAAATTCCAGAAAACTACCCAGAAAACCACGCTGACGATCTGGAAAATACTCTGCCACAAAAATAGTTGCGCCAGTATATTACCCACCTACAGAGAAGCCTTGCGCCAGCTTACATAGCAGTAACAAAATAGACGCCCAGATTCCGATACGATGATATGACGGAATTAAACCAATACAAAAAGTGCTCAGCGCCATCACAATAACCGTTGTCAACAACACCTTTTGCCGACCAAAACGATCACTGAGTACACCCAAAAATTCCCCACTCAGCGGGCGTACTCGAAACAGGATCGAAAAATACCTAGCGCTGCAATTATCTGCAAACTAGCCGAAGCATTGGGGAAAATACCCGTCCCAATGCATAAGCCACAAAACCGTATACACCAAAATCAAATCATTCCATTGCATTGCCCAAAGCAGCTGCAGAAATAGCCTTACGCAACTTACCCTGATCAATAATCGTGATATCGTGCAATTGCAGTGTACCATCTTGCGTTGGAATCAATGGTGGCACATGAGAAGAAACCGCATTTTGTTCATTTGTCACAGACATAAAAATCCTCTCATTGATATTTAAAATATCCCCAATGTGAATATCATTACTATAAAATTACAGTAAAAACAGCAATGTATATCTTAGGAGATATCAAATATCAAGCCACCAAATTCCCATAACCGCAAAATATTTACATCTTCACTGCACGCTTACCTCCTCCTGCTCTTGATAAAGTGCCTGTAAATATAATGGTAACTGCTGATGAATTCTTTGTAGTTGGCGCCATAGTATCTGCTCCACCACCGCAGTACCATTTCCCAGTCTTCCAGCTTCCAGTTGTAATTGTACTTCCTGCCAGATAGCGTCAAACTTAGACTGATCTGCCTGTTCCGACATCTGAGCAGCCATATTTTTCGCAATCTCACAACATAATTCAATCGCTTCTGGTGCCAGCTCAGAGCGTAAACGATCCACCTGACTACGCAGCGCACCGAGCGCAGATATACAACTGATGAGTACATAATTTAGCTTTAAAAGCGTTTTGCCTTCTTCCACACGCTTACCATAACGCAGTGGCTGCAGCGACATATCAGCAACCGTATTACTTAATGTGGCAGCCAGCTCATAAGCACCACGTCTGGCGGCGCGATAGGCAACATCATCTGTCTGACCAGCTTTCAGTTGCTGAGTAACCTGCTCTAAATACCGTGCATCACAAACCAGAGCTTGCTTAGCAATTCTTCCCAAAGTCATATAGTGCCAGTCCGGCCACAAATACGATACTGCTGCCCAGGCCAGTACTGCTCCTAAAATCGTATCCACAAACCGTGGCAACATTACCGCTTGCGTATCCATTCCGATAATGGCAAATCCAACCAGTACCTGCACCGTAATAAAAAATGTTGAAAAACTATAACGACGCAGGCGAAATACAAAAATTAATACCGTACTGATCACCACCACCACCAGCTTACCTACCAGCGTAGGGACAAAAAAAGGTATAATCGATCCCACCGGCACCCCCAGTAAAGTACCGGCAATACGTTGTTTCAGGCGTGTAGTCGTAGCCGTATAATTCGGCTGACAGACTATAACACCCGTCAGTAAAATCCAGTAACCCAGTTTTAAGTGTAAACCCTCCACCAGCAAACAAATCACACCAGTCAGAATCGCCAGCCGAACTGCATGCCGAAAAACACTTGATTGCAGCGTTAAATGCATTCTTAAAGCAGGGATAACATCACGCAGCCGATCCACGTCCATCCCAACAATCGTATTTTCCGCTGCCGGTTCACTAACCGCCTCAGTTCTAAATTGACTAAGCAACTGCAACAACTCATTAATCACCAGCACATTGCTAATTAACTGGCGCCACCCTAGCGTATCCTCATCTACCCCATATTCATCCACATACAAGGCCACAGCCCTTTGTACACCTGCACCAGCACGAGATAACTTATCATCAAACACATAAACCCGATTTTCATGTAGACAACGACTCATCTGTTGACATGCCTGAGCCTGTAAAACAATCAAACGCTGAATGCGATAAATCAAATCAGAATGCGCTAACTTGCCTGACATCGCCACATAATCCACATGGCGCGAACTAATACGTTCATGGATATTCTGTGCCGTTAGATAATATTGCAACAGTACACCCGTTCGTCGATAACGTTGTTGCCGCCTTAAACGATAAAACAAAGAAGCACGACACTGATTAAAATCATTAATAACCGCCGTATTCTGCATAGCCAGCTTAAACTCCTGTTCCGGCAAAAACTCCGTTTCATCCGGATCAAAAAACTGTGCTTTTATCAGCATATACTCAGCCAAAGTGGCATATGCATTAGCCAAATTATCCTGTACTGGTCGATCTGGAAACAACACATGCAATACCAACGTGCATAAACTGAATAAACAGGTGCCACAAATCAGCATTAACGGATTGGTATACCATGGCAAATGAGGCGCATAAGTCAGTACCGTATACAACATCACCAGCAACGTGCCAAAGGCAATCGTTCTATAGCGCATATCCACCGCGCCCAGCATAGTCAAACTGAATGCAGCGCAAACCATCAGTAAAGAAAACGCCAACGGTTGCCCATAAGTCAACTGCACCAGCGCAGCAGCTAACGAAAAATAAACCAGCGTAAAAAATAGATTACGCAATCGTCCAGTAAATCCATCATCCAGATCTACCAATCCACCCGCGATAATACCCAGAAACAGCGCCGAGCTTTCCATCGTATTTTTGCTATACCACACCCATAACGCCGCCAATACCATACTGACCAGCATAGGGACATTAGCCAGATAAGTACTCCGTACAGGAAAGATTCGCATTAACCCGCCTCAATTCAAGCAAAAAAACATAACCATTTTATAAGTTATGCATAAAACCCATACACCCAATGATCAAAACAAAAACCGGCCTTAATTGACCGGTTGCCAGAAAATAAAACCTATATTACTTCTTATCGGCCTGTGCCTGCCAAGTATCACGCAACGTCACCGTCCGGTTAAATACCGGACTTTCTGCCGTGTGATCATAACGATCAGTCACAAAATAGCCCAGTCTTTCAAACTGATAACGCGTTTCAGGTGCTAGCGTTTGTGCCACCGGCTCCACCAAAGCATCAATTTCCGTCACCGACACAGGATTAACAAACTCAACAAAATCAATATACTGACCATCTTCACCGCGAACTGCATCTGGGCGTGACTGCGTAAACAACCGATCATATAAGCGTACCGTTGCCGGTACAGCATGTTCCGTCGACAGCCAGTGGATCACACCCTTAACTTTACGTCCCTGAGGTTTAGAACCCAGCGTTTCGTGGTCAATACTGCATTTTAGCAATACCACCCTTCCTGCTGCATCGCACACTACCTCATCACACTTAATCACATAACTGTAACGCAATCGTACTTCACCACCAGGTGTCAGTCGCTGCCAGCCTTTCGGTGGCTCCTGCGCAAAATCGTCAGCCTCAATATAAATCGTCTTCGTTAACGGCATCATCCGTTCGCCCATTTCAGGGTGATTAGGGTGAAATGGTGCCATACGGCTCTGCGTTAAAACCTTATCATAATTAGTCAGCTCAACCTTAATCGGATTGAGTACCGCAATCATACGTGGTGCAACATCTTCCAGATCTTCACGTATTGCTCCTTCCAGCACACTCATGTCCACCACATTTTCACTTTTGGAAATACCCCCCCGTTTGGCAAACAGACGTAAACCTTGTGGGGTATAACCACGACGTCGCATACCGGAAATAGTAGGCATACGTGGATCATCCCAGCCACTAACATATCCCTGTGTTACCAGCTGATTGAGTTTGCGCTTAGAAGTCACCGAATACAACAGCTCTAATCGGGAAAATTCATACTGATGGGGCTGATGAGCAATGGTAATATTTTCTACTACCCAGTCATACAACGGACGGTGTGATTCAAATTCCAGCGTGCACAAAGAATGCGTAATTTGCTCAATAGCATCCGAAATCGCATGCGTGTAATCGTACATCGGATAAATCACCCATTTATCTCCGGTACGATGATGATGTACCCGTCGAATACGGTATATTACCGGATCGCGCAGATTAATATTACCAGCAGCCATATCAATCTTTAAGCGCAACGTCTTACTACCATCTGGAAATTCACCATCACGCATCCGTTGAAATAAATCCAGATTTTCTTCCACCGAACGCGCACGATAAGGACTATTTTTGCCCGGTTCAGTCAGCGTACCACGATACTGGCGCATTTCCTCAGCATCCAAATCATCAACATACGCTTTGCCAGCACGAATCAGTTCCAGCGCATATTCATACAACTGGTCGAAATAATCAGAAGCAAAATGCTCCTCATGCCATTCAAACCCCAGCCACTGCACATCTTCCTTAATCGCGCGCACATATTCATCCGATTCCTTCTCCGGATTAGTATCATCAAAGCGCAGATTACATAAACCATCATAAATAAAGGCCAGACCAAAATTTAAACAAATAGACTTTGCATGGCCTACATGCAGATAGCCATTCGGCTCTGGCGGAAAACGCGTAATTACCTGCTGACACCGACCATTCTGCAAGTCGTCTTCGATAATAGAACGGATAAAATGATTATCCGCAAACTGATCTTTATTGAGCATAATTATATTTAATATAAGAATAGACACCCTGCCTGAAAAACACAGCAGACCGCCTGAAAAACACAACAGAAAAGTGTAATTATACCTGAAAAACAATTACAATTTACACACAGGCACAAACTAAAACCAGCGATGAATAAACGTCCACCAGACAGCCTTTAACCAACACCTTTACCTAATCCAGATACAATCATACACCGAAAATTACTTGATTATCCTATCACCAGACAGAAATGTACTGGTCACCCTCTCTGGTCATTACCAGTCATCCCAAGCATTACACTACAAACAACAAAATAAATATTTCTCCTAAATCAAATATAACCGATTATTTTTATTAAATTTAAATCTACTCTACCATCACCAATTAAAATTAACCCAATTGGCAAACATACTTACCGATAAAATACTTACTTACACTATTCTGATGACAGCTACATCACACTCATTTTCAACGATTATAATATCGATAATGCCCGACAATACGCCATCTAAATAACACATCTTCCAGTCTGGCACCTTCACCAATATTGTGAATCACCCATCGCCGGCCATTTATAATCTTATTACTAACAATACCAATATGTGCCAATCCATTATCTAATCGCCAAGATACCACATCACCTGCCTGATAATCCTTACCATCACGGGTTATTGGCAACGATTTTCCCTGTCGTTTAAACCATACTTCCAAATTCGGAACCCGCCGATGATCAATATTTTTATCCGTCCTCTTTAATCCCCAAAGCTTAGGATACTGATTAAAATTAGCCTGCATATCAACATGAACCTGCTTTTGTAAATCAATTCCAGCATGACGAAAAGCGCGAATCACCACATCCGAACATACTCCCCGATTCAAAGGCACATCGCCATTCGGATAACTTAACACCACATAAGCTGGATCATAAAAAAGCGTTTTCCCGATCTGTGCCATGGCACCATTAGCAACAGATTGATTATTCGCAAAAGCCGTAGCAACCTGCAAACCAATTACCAACAATAAAACCTTACTAAGAAATAATCTTATCCACCTTAACATCATAACCGTCATGGCACATTCCCTTACAAAATAAAAGCCATACTTATTATTTTCTATTCAGATCTTTAACCAAGCAAACTACAGGTAATTTTTATACAAGAAAATCTACTAACCGTTACTCTATAATAATGTAAATTGAATAATAATCAATTAATAACATGTAATTATTTATTGGGATACAACAGCTCCCTTCTGTTTCACTAACTGCCTAATATATTTTGGCAATATCATTTGTCTAATATCAAACCACTGCTGTTTTACAAAATCAGCTTAGCGTGATGGCCTGATAATGATCAAAAGATTTATCAGAGGAAAGTGGTTTGCATAGCTTTTGATTTTTCTTTTTTAGCTCAAACCCCTTATTAATTATCCAAACCTACATTTGCAATGTCATACCACCATTCACAGAATAGATATCAAACCAGAATAAATATCATATTACTGACTGCTACTTAGCAAAATTATTTGAATAGGTTTTGTTGCTGATAACGCATAGGTGGCAAGATATGACCCATAATAGCCTCACAAGCATTTAGGCAGGTTAGAATCAAAATTAATAAAGAGATTAATTTAAAACTACTCATTACATTATCTGGAAAACTATTTTGAAATTAAACTGATGTTTAAGCTAATTTAAATTAAGATATATTCTATTTATATTGACAGGTTAAAGTCTAAATTAACTTTATGTTAGATTAATAAACATCGGCACCTGAACGGTGCCGACATGATCAATATTAACGATAGTAGCGTACTGCGCGACGATAGTGTCTATAGCCACGGTTGTAATGACGTTTGTAGGTACGATTATATTGTTTAGCACTACGATGGTAGCGTTTGTAGTTACGATGGTATTGTTGATTAGTTCTGCGATATTTTTGTTTGCTAACACCGCGGTAATGGTGTTTACGTACGGTATTACGGTTATGTTTATAAGCATAGTGACGACGGTTTTTATTGATACCGTAATGCTTGGTTTGATAACCTTTATAGCGACGATAGTGGTTACGTTGCTTGTTAACTGGTCTAGCTACATGACGGCGGTAAGCCTTTTTAGTTTTTTTAACATTGTTATAAACAGCATGATGCTTGTTTTTGTAATATCGTCTGCTATGAATCTGGGCACTTATAGCACTGGCACTGAATATGCACAGGCTGAAGATAAGCATAGCCTTGGTAAAAATTTTACGCATTGAATACTCCATTTTATAAATAAGAAAATTGTTATGCAGTGGATATTTCACCACTAATGGATTTTACATATATTTTTTTCGGTTTAACAAGTTTTAATTTATAATCAAATTTTTTATATTATGAATTTATTGCGTAAATATTAATTAATTTTGTTTTTTTGTTACCACAAACTATACAAACAAGCTCAGTTCTTGTTGGTTTATTATCTCATTTGAGTACATGATGGTGATAAGTATCTGTGGTTTTTTTGCACGACGCTAAAAGGTTTGGTTTGGTGCTGTTTTGTTAGTCTATTGTATATTTTGCTAAAATTTGAAAATAGACAGTCTTCTTCAAATAATTGGAAATCTTAATATTTAACAATTGATAATAGATTTAAGTTTTTTTCTACCTTTTGGCATCATTGTCAATTCACGTTTATTATCATCTTGTTTAAACCATTCTTGTTGTAGCATTGATTGAAGCAATATAGTCCCTAATGGACCACCAATATGATCCCTATGCTCAGTAAAATCTATACAGCGCTTTCCAACACTAGCTGTATTAGATGCGTTGATTAATAGCTTATGTCCTTTAAAAAAATTTTTACCATGTTCAGTAACTATAAAAAAATTATCTTGTATAACAATAAATTTATTACTAATAAATGACTGCGTAAGTGCAACAGACCATGAACCGGCTAGATGTTTATAGCATATTCTTGCCTCTTTAAATTTTTCTTTAGTGTTAGTATTGGATAAAAATAAACACTCTTTCGGGGGAATAATATTAAAAGTTGATTCTATAAACATTGCGGTATCTTGATTTTTTATTTCATAGTAATGGTGTTTACCACACGCCCTATGATGGATAAGATCTACATCTTCTAGTTTTTTTAAATGAAAACGCGTAGCCTGTGGCGACAGATTCAGTCGATTTGCTAACCATGAGGCTGAAAGAGCTCTGCCATTCATTAATTCAGTGATAATTATAACTCTACTGAAATCAGACATTGCGTCTGAAAATCGTATTAAATCCTTACAATATAATTTATTCACTCTTTAGAATCTCCATGAAAAATCTATGATTTTTTTATTATTATTCAATTTGAAATCAATTAAGCACAGCGAATTAATATACGCCTTTTAGCTAATTTGTTTAAATTTCTTTTTAAACATTATTCCTAAAAAGTAAATAAGCTAACCAGATACTTTCACCAATAAAAGCAAGAGAGAAAAGATTTGATTCAATATGAAAAATGGATATTTCATTATTGCAACTTTGAAGGTTGGTTAAGGGTGAAATCACTTTCTTCTGCAGGCAATTAGCTAATGGTGTAATCAAATTAAGATGGGGACTATAAATGACTAAAGTAGTAGATAGTTCTAAACCAATATATTCTATTTATATTACATGTTGTTTAGGATTGTTCTTATCAACACTAGATACCGGTATTATAAACTTAGCACTGAATACGTTTTCCATCGACTTTGGCGTTGCTTTGGAATATATCGGATTATCTGTTACTTTATATTTATTATTTTTAATTATTTTTCTTGTTCCTGGCGGTTGGCTTGGTGACTTTTGGGGGCAGAAAATAGCGTTAATAGCAGGTTTCGTGCTTTTTGGTCTAACTTCATTGATAGCTGGTTTTTCTGGGTCTGCAAATCAGCTTATTATAGCAAGATGCGGACAAGGAATTGGTGCTGCGCTATTGCAGGCAAATTGCTTGGGGCTGGCTGGTTTACAATCAAGTAAACAGAAAATAAGGTTAAATTCTTTCATAATGTTGGCGATAAGTTTAGGACCAATTTTAGGACCTTCTTTCGGTGGTGTTATTTTAAAATTATGGGGATGGCAACTCTTGTTTTTAATTAATGTTCCATTGTGTATTGTGGGATGTTTTTTTAGTTTGAAAATAACTAAAGCTGTAAACACACTTAAAAGAGAGACTTTTGATTTAAAAGGAATGATACTTTTTTTTATGATGTTAGTGGGTTGTGTTTCTCTTATTTATTCTAATAGTTTAAATCTGTTATTGATTGAAAAAAATTTTATTGGTATTTCTACTTTAATCATTTTTTTATTTTTTTTGAGGATGGAGTCAAAAAGCTCCAATCCTTTTTTTCCGGTCAAATTATTATTAACCTCGCCAATTAGATACGTTTCAATTGGCAGTTTGATATTTGGGTTGACAGCGGGCATCATTTTTTCAGTGTCACCTCTCATGTTTATTAGAGAAGTTAGTTATCCAATTGATTATATAGGATTAATTTGCACTGCCGCACCCATTGGCGTTATTTTAAGTGTGTTTGTCAAAAAAGTAATAAATTCAAATTATGAAAAAATTATACTAATTTATGCCTTACCACTTATGTTATCTGCTTTTGCCTTGCTTTTCTTTGTTAGTTTTAATATTTCAGTCTTTAATTATGTTATAGCTGCTATGTGCTACGGTTTAGGTGGTGGACTGTTTCAAAGTTCATTAATTCAGATAGCGATGGAGCAAAAAAAAGATAAACAATCCACGATAGGAGGCTTGTTAAGGCTTTTTCAAAATGGAGGAATTATTATTGGGTCAGCATGTTCTTTAATATTATTAGAAACAAATATTTCCCCTTTGGAGAATATTTATACCTATCAAAAAATATGGGGTATTACTTTTAGTGTACTCTGTATTATGTTTGTTTATTCATATGTCTCTTTATTTAGAATCAAAAAATAAATACTGTCTTATTTTTACTTATGTGGTTAACAATTCAATTAATTCTTATTTAGGTTGTTTTTTTAATGTTTCTGGACAACTTGATAGTTGTCCAGATAGATGAGTCTGGTTTAAGGGCGAATTTCCAGCACTATGCGCCGAGAAACTTTATCAACTTTGAATACATAACTAACACCATTTTGTTGATATCTGACAGTAGTTTTTTGGTTATCAAACATATTATTAACCACAGACATAAATTTTACCTGATTGAATTGTGAATCGACTGCACTGCCAATCCATGCAGTGGAACGGATACATTTTTCAAGTGTCTGTTCAGGACGCCTGCAGATGAGGTTGATGTTTTTTACTTGGCTATTAGTAGTTGCTACGGTTAAATTGATATAAGGTGCCAATGAGAAATTATACTGACCTTGTTTATCATTCAACTTAATTGCGCGATACATGCCACCAGCTAAGCGTTGGTTAATACGATTAAAATTGTCAGCAAAAGTAGACGGTGTAATGGTATAAGCTAATGCAAGTTGTGCTAAAAATAGCTGACTAATAAAAATAATACAGGCGAACAGTTTTTTCTTCATTGGTTTTTCCTTTGTTTTTTTCTGAAGTTATTAAGATTAACTACAATTACATTATAAAAGTGATTTGCTTTTGTTGATCCATATTAGAAAATTTAATAAGGACAGAGATTACCAGTGAGGACATTCATTCTTGGACGGATAGTAAAACGTACATATTGTCCGTTTAGTTTAGTTTGGATTTCGTAGTCAACAGAATGATGATTATAGTAGCATATTTCCCCTGCCCTAGTTGCTTTGCATTGCTTTTTTTGTTCAAAGTCGCTGAGTAAAAAAACAGGATCATATGCCTTACTCACAAGCTGAATGGATTTATGGCATTGGCTCTGTTTTTTGGTGCTATCTACGCCACGTTGAGCACAATTAAGTACAAGCTGATTAATCACAACATCCGTGGTTACGGCAAGGTGGATATTGGGCGCAAGCAGGTGATCGAGCTGATCCGAACTATTCTCATAGTGTTTTTGATCAAATTTGATGGTCTCTAATCGAGATTGATCAGTTTTATTGATATTATTAAATCGTTTAACAAATTCCGCTAATTCAACTTCATATACAGGCAAGAGACTATAAGAACAGGCTAATGTGCAATGAGTAAATACTAGCTGGTAAATAAAGAATAAAGTAAATGTAAATATTTTTTGCATTTGACTATCTCAGTCTTGCAATATGGAAAGAAATTCTACCGTTATACGGTTAGGTAGTAAGCTATACTAAGCTGATTAGTATAGTTAAAAATACAATATTAGTGTGGTTTTGTTAATTTTTACAACTTCTATGCTAGCTCATAAATTATGAAATATTCTTGATAAAATTCTAATTGCTTTAATTTGTAGTATTCATAAAGCCAGATAAGATGTATCTGGCTTTATAATCAGCATCACTCTTCAAATTATTTAACCGCTGTGTGCAAACGTAAGGAATTTATAGTCCAGTCACGAATACGTTGTACCAATTCGGGGTTAGTTTCAAGTTTCTGACCATAGCTTGGTATCCACTCAAGTAGTTTCGGTGCCCATTCGTTGCTAACTTTATCAGCAAAACAATGTTCTAATAATTCGAGCATGATGGCTACAGAAGTGGAAGCACCAGGAGAAGCACCCAGTAAAGCAGCAAGTGTCCCGTCAGCAGACTTAACCAGCTCGGTACCAAACTGGAGTACACCACCTTTTTTAGGGTCTTTTTTAATAACCTGAACACGATTGCCAGCTATATCTAGTTGCCAATCTTCTTCCTTAGCATGCGGATAAAATGAACGCAGTTCTTTCATGCGATCGGCAAAACTTAATGTTACCTGTTGCATCAGATAGTATTCGAGACCGATATTCTGCATACCAACTGTGATCATGGGCAAAATATTATTAATATTGAGAGTTTTGAACAGATCAGAAAAATGACCATTTTTCAGAAATTTAGTGGTAAAACCAGCAAAAGGACCAAAAAGTAAAGCATCTTGACCATCAATAACCCGTTTGTCCAGATGAGGCACGCTCATTGGCGGTGCACCTACTGTCGCTTTGCCATACACTTTCGCATTATGCTGCTGAACCACATCAGGATTTTTACAGATAAGCCATTCTCCTGATACCGGAAAACCACCATAGCCTTTACTCTCTTCGATTCGACTTTGTTGCAGCAATTTGAGCGTCCCACCACCAGCACCGATAAAAACAAAACGTGCTTTAATATTGTGTAAGGTATTGGTACGTATGTCTTTAATACTAAGCTGCCAGTCTTGGTTGTGTCTTTTTAAATCAATCACTTCATGTTGTAGATTAAGTTCTGCACCTTGTCTGGTTAAATTATCAATCATTATTCTAGTTAAGGCTCCATAGTTAACATCGGTACCTAGTTCAGAATAAGTAGCTGCTAAAGTCTGATCACTGTTGCGGCCTTGCATCATTAAAGGAATCCAGCGGGCAATTTGCTCTTTGTCTTCACTATAAGCCATGTCTTTAAATAAGCTATGTTGCTGCAAAGCTGTATAACGTTTACGTAAAAATTCAACGTCTTTAGAACCGATAACAAAGCTCATATGAGGAACGCTGCGAATAAATTCACTCGGATCTGTAATCATGCCCTTGTCAGTGAGAGAAGCCCAAAATTGCTTGGAGAGTTCGAACTGTTCAATAATTTTGATGGCTTTGGAGACATCAATGCTGCCATCTGTTTTTTCTGGAGTATAGTTGAGTTCACACAAAGCGGAATGACCGGTTCCTGCATTGTTCCATGCATCAGAGCTTTCTTTGGCCACACCATCCAGTCGTTCGTATATCCTGATCGTCCAATCTGGCTGTAGTTCCTTAATTAAAGTACCTAATGTGGCGCTCATGATACCAGCACCAATAAGAATTACGTCTGTTGTGCTTGCGCTGTCAGTTTTATTCATTTCGTAAACTCCCCCTTAATCGGGTCTTAATTGGTTACCTTGCGTCTGTGCCAAACAACATCCATATCAAATGAAAAATTTTGCTAAATTTCATTTTTATTTGATGTGGATCATTAAAAATGTTAATTTAAGCACTTTTGTTAACATTGAGCAATAATAATTTTCAGTTACTAGTTATTTCGTTTTTCGTAATCAGTGTCTGACATAAATTAATAATTATTTGCTTATGCTAATAATGTGCACAAGAGGTAAAAAATCACCGATCAGCAGAGATTGGCTATTATGTAAATAGCAATATTATTGAATAGAATGAGTAGAATCTGGATACGCAGCCAAGTATTTATACTGCCAAATAAAACTGAGTAAGAGTTTAGCTGACAGATAATGACAACAGCGACTATATATAATACCAATGTTAAATAAAGGATATAAATCGGTCTTGCAGGATTTTGTCTGGTCACATTATCATCCCAGTCGCTGCAAATACCTACTGTTCATAAACTAAACATTTCAACAAATTAAAAAGCATTCTGTTATCGGTCAGTTGTTGGTTACCAATAAACATGAATGCTTTAATGTTGTGAAAAATTTTATTTATCCGCAGCACCAAATAACAAGTTTTCTTTGATGGCACGAATTTTATCGCGAATCTGCGCAGCTTCCTCAAACTGCAGATCACGTGCCGCTACTTGCATGGATTTTTCTAGTTTAGCAATTTCTTTCAGTGCATCTTCTTCATTGTGGATTTCTTTAACTTTAACTTTGCTACGTCCACGTCCTTTTGCGCCATTTTCATCATGATATACCCCATCAATCAAATCACGAACCTGCTTTTTAATCTGTTGAGGGACAATACCATGCTCAGTATTAAAGGCTATCTGTTTAGCGCGACGGCGCTCAGTTTCATTGATTGCGGCGTTCATAGAATCAGTAATTTTATCCGCATACAGTATGGCCTGACCATGCACATTACGCGCAGCACGACCAATGGTTTGAATCAGACTACGATGACTGCGCAAAAAACCTTCTTTATCCGCGTCGAGTATCGCTACCAGTGATACTTCAGGTATATCCAGTCCCTCACGCAGCAGATTAATCCCTACCAGGACATCAAATAAGCCTAAACGTAAGTCACGAATAATTTCTACCCGTTCAACTGTATCAATATCACTATGCAGATAGCGTACTTTTACCCCAAGTTCGGCATAATAATCGGTAAGCTGTTCTGCCATGCGTTTAGTCAGGGTGGTAACCAATACCCGCTCACCCTTTTCTTTGCGTAGATTGATCTCAGAAAGCAAATCATCAACCTGTGTAGCCACCGGACGAATAATAATTTCCGGATCAACCAGTCCGGTAGGGCGAACTACCTGTTCAACCACCTGTCCGGCATGTTCTTCTTCGTATTTGGCCGGTGTAGCAGAAACAAAGATTGTTTGTGGCATAACCTGCTCAAATTCATTGAATTTCAATGGCCGATTATCGCGTGCGGAAGGTAAACGAAAGCCATAATCTACTAGATTCTGTTTACGTGACGCGTCGCCTTTATACATTCCTCCAATCTGAGTAACGGTGACATGGCTTTCATCAATAAACATTAAGGCGTTTTTGGGCAGATAATCCATTAATGTTGGTGGTGGTTCACCTTCATTTTTACCAGAAAAATGACGGGAATAATTTTCAATACCTTTGCAAAAACCCATTTCATAGAGCATTTCTAGATCAAAACGGGTACGTTGCTCAATACGCTGCGCTTCAACCAGACGTCCTTCTTGACTAAACCATTTAATGCGTTCGCCCAGCTCCTGTTTAATATTTTCGCAGGCACGTAAAACTGTATCACGTGGAGTAACATAATGACTGGAAGGAAAAACTGTATAACGACCAACACGCTGTTGCAAACTCCCAGAAAGTGGATCAAATAGCTGCATACGGTCTACTTCATCATCAAACAAACTAATGCGAAGTGCCAGTTCAGAGCTCTCGGCCGGAAAGATATCAATCACATCGCCTCGCACACGGAATGTACCACGGGCAAAATCAATATCGCCACGTTCATACTGCATGGCTACTAGTCGCGCAATAATATCGCGCTGATCAATTTTCTGGCCTTCTTTGACGTGCAGAATCATCTGATGATATTCATTGGGATCGCCAATACCGTAAATGGCTGATACTGTAGCAACGATAACCACATCCTGTCGCTGCATTAGGCTTTTGGTGGCACTTAAACGCATCTGTTCGATATGCTCATTGATGGCAGAATCTTTCTCAATGAATAAATCCCGGCTAGGTACATAGGCTTCCGGCTGATAATAATCATAATAGGATACAAAATACTCAACAGCATTTTCTGGAAAAAATTCACGCATTTCGGCGTATAGCTGCGCCGCCAAAGTTTTATTATGAGCCATAATGATAGCCGGCCGACCACTTTGGGCAATCACATTCGCCATGGTATAGGTTTTACCCGAACCAGTTACACCCAGTAATGTTTGGCTGGATAAACCATCTTCCAGCCCCTCCAGCAAGCCTTTGATGGCTGTCGGCTGATCTCCTGCCGGCGGAAAAGGCCGGTGCAGTTTAAAAACACTATTGGGATACTGAATGACGTCCATAAGCAGGATAACCTAAAATTAATACTTTTATAAAAAATATTGTTCTGAACAGATAAAACCGCACAAGCGGTTTGGATTACACATAAGGGCAAATATTATAAAAAGCAAGATCTTCTGACGGACTTTACAACTCAATCAGACCAGCACGTTTTGATAATAGCGAATAGATATCAATATGTGCCTCAATTATAAATCAACAAAATATTCTGCTGGATTTCTGGTAATTAGACCAAGATAGATTTTTTAAAATCAAATATATAATAATTTATTTTTATAAAATGTCTTAATATAATATATACATATAGCATATTGAACTATGAATCTGCTATATCCCGAAATAGTATAAAGTTTATTAAAAATTTTATTGATTTATTTGGATAGTTCTCATGTGAATTATTTCATTTTTTTCAGATATACAAATTATTAATTTAATTATAATATTTTAATTTTATTCAATTCATTTATTTTTAATCATTAAAACCAAAAAACTGAGCTGGGGTGTCCCATAATACTGTTCTTGCCTGCTGGATGTCTGCAAACATTGCTGACAATTGCTCTTGCAGATAAATTTTATTTATTTCGTTTTCATATTGAGTATGTGGCCAGTCACTACCCCACATTAATCTTTGTACACCAAAATTTTCTAGTAATAACGGCATGGCTTCACTAACAAATAGCTGATTTTGTACTTTAGAATGCGTAATACGATATATACCTGATAATTTACACCAGAGTAAACCACTGGCAGACAATTTCATTAATTGCTGAAAGCCTGCATCCTCAGTTAATCTATAGTTAACTGGTCGTCCGAAATGATCAACAACCACCCTAATATCATTATTGATTAGTTGTTCTACCAGATTAAATAATTGGTTACTACGAGTATGAATTTCTACATGCCAGTTTAATTTTTTAATAGAATCCAGTAGATTCCTCCAGATAGTTGTGCGCAGATCTGGTTGGATCCCATCAATAACATTTAAACGGATACCTACAATTTGTGCTTTATCCAACTGAACCAATTGTTGCCAACTGATATCAGGATCGACAACAGCTACTCCTTTTAAACGATTAGCTGCCTGTTTAATTGACTGAATTAGAAAACTATTATCCGTACCAAGAAAACTAGGTTGAATTAATACTCCTTTCGAGCACCCTAAATCATTAAGATTAGTTAAATAATCAGCTAGCAACGCATTTTTTTTCGGTGTATAACGCCGAGCCCTAATCATTGGCGCATTAGCCCTGAACACATGGGCATGGCTATCAATCTTGGCAAAAGATAGTATATCCACTTAGTTAATTCCTCTGTTCTCAATCAATAATCTGACCATTTTCATCAATTTTTTGCAAATTTCGACCTTTGGTTTCAGGTAACAGCAATACACTAATCACCACAATTGAGTAAGCCCAGCTGGCATCAATAGCAATTGCCGATCCCAAACTCATTGAAGCACTCATATGACCGACCAAAAAGGGAAAAATAGATGAAAAAATACGACCAAAGTTATAACAAAATCCGACACCTGCACCCCGATAACGTTGCGGATATAACTCATTAAACAAAGCACCAAGGCTTGAAGGAATACCGGCAGCAAAAAAGCCTAAGGGAAATCCGAGAAAAAGCATTTGTGTATTCGTCAAAGGCAGATATAGATAACAGCGTACGGTGATTACACAACAAATGGCAAAACAAGCCACATTAAAACGTCGGCCAATTTTATCTAATAAAAAGGAACTAGCAAGACAACCACACCAAAATGCAATAATAATAACTGCTAGATATCCACTTGAATTCAAAACCGATAATTGACGTTCTTCTTTCAAAAAGGTGGGTAACCAAGACATAATGGCATGATAACCACCATGAGCACCCAGCCCAAGTATACCGCCAAGTAAAGTAACCCGAACTAAAGATGGAGAAAATATACCAAACAGTGCTTTAGTAATTTCTTCTTTCTTTTTACCGTCATTTACAGTTACTTTTTTCTCTGGTTCCTGTACATGGCGACGCACATACAAAATCAATAATGCTGGTAAAAGTCCCACACCAAACATAATGCGCCACGCCATTTTTTCCGGTGCCAGACTAAAAACTAAAGAAAATAAGATAACTGATAAGCCCCAGCCTACCGCCCATGCACTTTGCACAAGTGCCATCACTTTGCCACGATATTGTGATCGAATAGTTTCCGCCATTAATACCGCTCCAGCAGCCCACTCTCCACCAATACCAAATCCCTGTAATCCTTTCAATACCAGCAACCAACGATAATCAGTGACAAAGGCGGCCAGAAAAGTAAATACTGAAAACCATATAATCATTATTTGCAAGGTTTTTACGCGCCCGAACCGATCTGATAACGCCCCGGCAAACCAGCCTCCTATTGCTGAGGTCACCAAAGTGGCACTGCTCAGTAATCCAGCTTCTCCCTTAGTGATTGAAAAATAAGCAATTAGCGACGGAATAACTAAACCAAACATTTGATTTTCCAAAGCATCTAATGCCCATCCACCAAAACATGCCCAAAAGGTCTTTTTCTCATTATGTGAAACTTCATGATACCAATTAAACATAATATCTCTCTTTCTCTATATATTTTTAAAATTTTTTATTTGATAATTTATCAAATACTTTATTTCTTTTGCTCTAATGTATTTATTTGATTTATTTTAATTTTTTAGTTTTATAGAACTCAAAAATTTTTAATTAAAAAGTTAAAATTTATTGTCAAAAAATACAATATCAAACTAACATCAAAAATATATCTATAAATGTTAGTTAAATGCTTTATTTGTTAAATTATAAGCAATTTTATATAAAAAATGTTAATTATTAATTAAAAATAACACTATTTATTGATTATATTCAATATAATTTCATTTATAGGTAAATATTCATATCTATCTAAAAATAAATATAAATTCAGGACAATTTAATTTATGTATTTATCATAAAGAAAATATTTTACTTATTTACCATTACAGACATGGTCATCTATTTTTAAATGATTATTTCTGGTTGATAAAATAAATCATTTCTGCCTTGTTTTTTTTATTTTTCATCAAAATGTGATTGATGAAAAAAACACCATTAATATCGGCGCCAGAATATTAACAATAAAACCAAAGCTGATGGCAACAGGTACCGTAGCTATCCCTCCAGAAGACTGAATAGCAGGTAAGGTAAAGTCCAGACTAGTCGCACCGCCTGAGGTAATGGCCGCGCAGGGAAAACGGCGCATAATAATCGGAATAAAAAATAAGGCAAAAAACTCGCGTGCTAGATCATTCAGCATAGCAACACTACCCCATACTGGACCATAAACCTGACTAAAAATAATACTGGATAAAGAGTACCAGCCATAACCACTGCTCAGAGCTAATCCTTTCGATAATGAAACTCCCGGCATAAGTAAAGCAAAAACCGTGCCACCAAGCATACAGGCGAACATAAAGAGCAGTGCAATAATCACGCCACGACGATTTAAAAGTACCTGACGCAGACTTACCCCGCTGCTACGCAGTTGCATACCGACCAAAAAAATAAGCACAAACAACGCGTATTTAATAGCGGTTTCAGGATGTAGCCAGACACTAATTTTGGTGTAGATACCACATAACAGGCCAATCAGCAAACAGGTAATTTGCTTGAAACTACCGGCAAAACTAAAGGAATTATTAACCTGAGTTTGTTGAGTAGCAGATAAATGCCAAGGATAACGACGATCAAACCACATTAATACCAATAGGTTTGACCCGATGATGCAAATAAATAACACAGTAACATTCACACTGATAACACTTATCTGTGCACTCAGATTAGGTACATGAGCCAGTGATGAACCTATCAAAAAGAGGATGGCATAGATTAAATAGCCCAGACAGCGATCCAGCCATTTCAGCGCTTCTTTAGGTAAGTGAATAAAAAAGCCTAATAACAGCGGTAACAGAATAATAATCAGAGTGGTCAGATTTTGCATAAATTATAGTGCTATCGGAAAGATATATAATGTCAAATATAGCAGTTTAAAAAATAAAGCAGCATGATGTGTTGTCATGCTGCCCATGTTTATAATAAGAATATTTTACTGATCAACGAAAGCGCGTTCAATGACATAATCACCACGCTGCCCCATTTTCGGAGAAATAGTCAAACCGAAACCATCCAGAACGGCACAAGAATCTTTCAGCATTGCCGGACTACCGCAAATCATCGCGCGATCATGTTCTGGTGTTATTGGCGGCAGGCCAATATCATCAAATAACTTACCGGAGCGCATCAGGTCGGTTAAATGACCATAATGTATATATTCTTCACGTGATACTACCGGATAATAAATCAGTTTTTCACGTACCATTTCACCAAGATACTCATGGTTAGGTAAGTCTGTTGTAAAGTGATCATAATACGCCAGATCTTTTTGATAGCGCACACCATGAATCAGAACAATTTTTTCAAATTGATCGTATATCTCTGGATCTTTAGTCACACTCAAAAACGGCGCTAATCCGGTACCGGTTGAAAGCAGATACAGATTTTTACCCGGATTCAAATCACTGGCAATTAATGTTCCGGTTGGTTTTTTACTAACCAATACTTCATCACCCACTTTCAAATGCTGTAGCCGACTGGTTAGCGGACCATCCTGAACTTTAATACTGAAAAAAGCCAGTTCTTCTTCCCAATTGGCGCTGGCAATACTGTAAGCCCGCATTAGCGGCTTACCATCTACCATTAAACCGATCATGACGAACTGACCATTCTGAAAACGTAATGAATCATCACGCGTGCATGTAAAGGTAAAGTATGCATCTGTCCAGTGATGTACGGACAGGACTTTCTGTACGTTATAAGCTGCCATTAATTATCCAATATTCTAGGAAGCGGTATTGTTAGCGTAAACCGAAAACAAGCCAGTTTAATCAGCTCTCTGGCTTTAAGTCACTTTTGTGAATTTAAGGTAGCGATTTTAAGTCAATTTATTGGTTTCTTCAATGTAATTTAGAGTATAAGCTTTAACAAATTATCCTATTGATATTATCAAAGTCTAAACAAGTAATAAGATCAGATTGATTGCAACTAATTTACATGCCATGATTGGCTATTCTCTGATGATCTATCTAATCAATTATGATCAGCAATGATTAAGCACGCAATATTTAACAAGTATTTAATCACTACCAATATGTAATTGCTTTTGACCATAATGCATTCGCGTAAATAAATAACTCACTAAACAACCACTCTTAGACAATGAAGATTTAATCATCTCAGCTGGAAATAGCTTGGTTATTAATAGATATTTATCTATATATTTTTAAATAGTTATTTCATCATAAATCAATTTACTAGAAGTAAAATTAATTTTTAGTCAATATTCGGCTAACAATTTCATAACCATAAATTAATGCCACCAATATTTATATATTGATGGCATGATATTTTATCAATTATTGCCGCTATACAAGCAGATTCCACCCATAGCAAACTAAGGATAAATTGTTACAGTCGTCCATGACATTGTTTGTATTTCAATCCGCTACCACATGGGCAAGGATCGTTACGATGAATTATTTCCCCGCGTTCATCTAAAGCTTCCGGACTGTAATCATCCTCAGCATATCGCAAAGAAGATGTTGAATGTTCTGCTGATCGTTCACTGCTTTCTACCTCCTGATCGGCATAATCAAATCGTACTGAAATCAATATAGAAGCAGCTGTCTGGCGAATGTTATGCCACATGGCCTGAAACATTTCAAATGCTTCACGTTTATATTCCTGTTTCGGATTTTTCTGAGCATAACCGCGTAAATGTATACCCTGACGCAGATAGTCCATATCAGCCAGATGTTCACGCCAGCGCGTA
>JAIL01000252.1 GCA_000725195.1 Snodgrassella alvi SCGC AB-598-O02 | reverse complement strand
GTCTTCTATCACACAACATTATAATTTCTCTGCTGGCCCGGCTATTTTACCTCATAGCGTATTGGCAACCGCTCAGTCTGAAATGTTTAATTATAATGGCTCGGGTTTCTCAGTTATGACCATGAGCCATCGTTCAGATGCTTTTATGAACATTCTTTATCAGGCGGAACAGGATTTAAGACAGCTAATGAATATTCCGTCGAACTACAAGATATTATTCATGCAAGGCGTAGCTAGTGCACAGTTTAATATGGTGGTGATGAATCTGGCAAATGGGTTTAAACGAGTTGATTCAGTAGTTACCGGTAACTGGAGCCGTATTGCCCACAGTCAGATGGGTAAATTATCTGATGCTAATATTCATTTGGCCGCACATGGTGGGGAGTTATATAACTATACCGATGTACCTCCGGCAGAAATCTGGGATGTAGACCCTAGCTCTGCGTTTGTGCATTATTGTATTAATGAAACTGTCCATGGTTTGCAATATCGAGATATACCCAAGCCCGATGGTTTGCCCCCAATTGTTTGTGATATGTCCAGTGAGATTCTTTCACGGCAAATCAATGTTGCTGACTATGGGGTTATTTATGCCGGAGCACAGAAAAATATTGGCCCATCAGGCGCAACAATTGTCATCATTCGTGAAGATTTACTTGAACGCTGTTCTGATCGGGTGCCGGATATCTGGAATTATCAAAGCCATATTACGCGTCAAGGTATGTACAACACTCCTGCTACCTATCCTATTTATATTTCTGGGTTGGTATTTCGCTGGTTATTATCACAAGGTGGAGTGGCTCAATTAGAAGAAATTAACACTCTTAAGGCAGAAAAATTATATGCTGCCATTGATAATAGCAATGGGTTCTACAGCAATAATGTTGAATCACATGCCCGCTCGCAAATGAATGTTATTTTTCATACTGTTTCAGATGAGCTGGATAAGCGCTTTGTGATTGAAGCTAATGCTTATGGTTTAAGCATGCTCAATGGTTATAAAACTATGGGTGGTATGCGAGCCAGTATCTATAATGCAATGCCTTTACAAGGTGTAGAAGCTCTAATTAGTTTTATGCAAGACTTCCAACAGCGCTATGGTTAAGTGAATTAATCTGTTTCGATAAACCGATACTGCTATTATCTGCAATATCGGTTTTCTATTTTGCAACGAACAAAAAATGTGAGGCTAAAGGGTTTATACATTAATTTTTAGTTTAATATAAATTGAATGCTAAAATGGTTTTACTCATATTTTGTTAAATAATTTTCATCAATAAATTTATATCTTGTACTATTTATCTGTTGAAAAATGAATTTCTCAATCAGAAAAAGCGCTTTATCCTAATGAACTTGATAGATTTTATATCTAATTCCATCTAGATAGGATATTTGATGCCTGCAATACACTTTTAATAGTGAACAAAAATCATATTACTTATTCATTAGAAAAAATTTATACCTATCAATGTATTCTCTATTAATTTGTATATGATTTTGATCAGACCGATAAGCTGATTTAGTTCAGTTAACCTAATAATTAAGAATTTACTAATTGCTCTTGTGCACCAGATTATGATTCCAGTCATTGTTACCGTAAATTTTAGGAATAAAAGTACAATTCATTACAAATGCAATTTAAGTTTTAGCGATATATACACTTATTAGATAAATATTTCTCAGTGGTTACGTTAATTAGATGACAAATGTAATATGATACTGGTTTGAAAACCTAAAGTGGTAGTATTTTAATCAAAAAAACAATATACAGTTTTGACAACTTATTTTTTATTAACATTTTTGCTAAACTCCAAATTTAATATTAATAATAATTAATAATACTTGTCAAAATTTATAGTTTGGTTCACACTCTTTACTGGAACATTAATATCTTCTATCTCCGGGGACAAACATGACTTCTTCTGTCATTCTTTATCATAACCCTAACTGTTCTAAATCTCGTGCTGCTCTATTATTATTACAAGTACGGAATGTAGATACTAAAGTAATACCCTATCTTACTGAACCTCTATGTGAAGATCAAATCCGTATTTTGAAAAAAAAGCTAGCAATCAGTACTGTTCGAGATATGATGCGTCATAAAGATTCACTTTATACAACCTTGCAGCTTGATCAAGCCGACGAAGAGACTTTAATTGCAGCTATTGCTGCTCATCCTATACTTATTGAACGCCCAATAGTTGTATTTGGTGAACGTGCTGCAATTGGCAGACCTCTGACTAATATTGAGGCATTACTTGAAAACCATGTCAGTTAAAAAAAAACTTGGCTTCTGGCGATTTTTGCGTACAAGTCTCATAATTTGTACTTTATTTGCGTGTGTAAATTATATTTTAAGTTTGGCAATCGTTTTTCAACTTAGTCAGCCAAAACCATTAACACAGGCTGATGCCGTTATTGTATTAGGTGCGGCTGCGTGGGATAAACGTCCTTCGCCGGTTTTTCGCGAACGTATCAATCATGCTTTATATCTTTATCGAGTTGGGTTAGTTAAGAAAATTCTTTTTACTGGTGGCACTTCAAAAGCTGGCTTTATGAGTGAGGCCGCAGTTGGTCGTCGTTATGCAATTAAACATGGTATCGATAAAACGGATATTGTATATGAAAACCAGTCAAGGGATACGTGGCAAAATCTGGTCAATGCGCAAATCGAAGCTAATAATAACGATATTAACAGTGTAATTATTGTCAGTGACCCTTATCATCTGGCGCGCGCTAAAATTATGGCCAATGATCTTGGTTTAAATGCTCAGATTTCACCTACTCCAACGACCCGTTACACTGCCACTCATTCTAAATTACGCTTTCTGGCTCAGGAAAGTTATTTACTGATGTTGTATCAATGGAGCCAGTTATTTCATTCTCCTGTGTTCGATAGCTTATTCCAAAAAATTGGTTAATAACAACTTAAATATTACTAAAGTATGTATGATTTTCCCCTCCAGAGCACAATATAATAAACGGACTAATTTTAATGGGATTTCCGACTGTAATAATATGGTAATAACATGGAATATATTTTTTTTCTATTTTGTATACTATTATTTTATTATGATATGTTTAAAGCCCCTAATGTATACTCGAAAAAAAAACTAATTATCGGAAATGGTCTAGGTATTTTATTGAGCTTTGTTTTATTTATAATTAGTCCTTTTATTGTTTATTTATTTTGTAAGATTACAAATAATCCCAATATAGACATAAATTATACAGAACAGATTAGTATTAAATTTCTAATGGCTTTTCTTATAATATTTTTCTATAATTTTTTTATATTTCTATTTGCAGATAATTTGGTAGATAATATCGTAGGTTTCCATAAAAAATATAACGCTTCCAATTCAAATAAAAAACCAATCAAGTTTGTATTTAAAAATAAAGATAAAATAAAAAACTATTATAAAATATTGTTCTTCATAACTAGTATATTTATGTTTTATGCAGTATGGTTTAAAATGGAATAAATACATAGCAAAATGAAATCAAAGATAGTAATAGCTAGGTTGATTATAGGAATACTAATTGTACTTAGTATTTTTACTTAAAATAAATCTATATTAGAAATACAATTACCTTTATTAATATTATTTGAATATTTATCTTCATCTTTTGGTGCCTCTTTCAATTTTAAATAGCATTGATGTCGGTCGTAAATTTTGTCTAGCTGCTTATTGAAATTCAATTTTTAATTGCTATTTACTTCTAACTTTGGACATGCTGTTGTGGATTATGGTAAATGATATTGTTTTCGAAAGGGATAGTAAGATAAATATTATTAGCAGACAGTTTTCTATTAATAGAATGTTCTAGAGATAACATTCTCTATAACTTAAGGACTGATTTATGGATAATAATTCCAGACTTTTTGAACAAGCTAAAAAGATTATTCCCGGAGGGGTTAATTCACCTGTACGCGCCTTTGCTGGCGTTGGCGGTACACCACGTTTTATCCAGAAAGCCAATGGTGCTTACGTATGGGATGAAGATCAAACACAATATATAGACTACATTGGTTCATGGGGACCAGCTATTGTCGGCCATGCTCATCCCGAAGTTATTGCCGCAGTTTGTGCTGCCGCTCAAGAAGGCTTATCTTTTGGTGCACCAACAGCAAATGAAATCCGTATTGCGGAAGAAATTCTGCATATTATGCCCAGTATGGAGCAGGTTCGGTTAGTGAGCTCTGGTACTGAAGCCACCATGAGTGCTATTAGATTGGCCAGAGGCTTCACGGGACGTGACAATATTATTAAATTCGAGGGCTGCTACCATGGGCATTCTGATAGCTTATTGGTAAAAGCCGGATCAGGTCTGCTGACTTTTGGTCATCCCAGCTCTGCCGGCGTGCCTGAAGATTTTAGTCGCCATACCATTGTACTGCCTTATAATGATGTTGAAGCTATCCAGCAAATATTTGCCCAACAAGGAGACACTATTGCCGGTGTCATAGTTGAACCAATTGCCGGTAATATGAATCTTATTCCGGCCAATAGAGAATTTATTCAGGCACTGCGTTCTTTAACGCATCAGTATGGCAGCGTTTTGATTTATGATGAAGTGATGACTGGCTTTCGCGTGGCATTGGGCGGAGCACAATCACTGCATGGTATTACTCCTGATTTAACTACTTTGGGAAAAATTATCGGCGGAGGTATGCCCGTGGCTGCTTTCGGGGGACGGGCTGATATAATGAAATGTATATCTCCTTTAGGTAGTGTTTATCAGGCTGGAACTCTTTCGGGTAATCCGGTTTGTGTTGCTGCTGGATTGAAAACGCTGGAAATTATCCAACGCCCGGATTTTTATACCACACTTAGTGCGCGCACGAAACAATTGAGTGAAGGTTTGCTTGCTCTTGCTCAACAAGCAGGATTACCGTTTTCCAGTCGTCACATTGGTGGAATGTTTGGCTTTTATTTCACTGACAATCTGCCTGACTGCTACCACGATATGCAAAATGCTGATTTGTCACTTTTTAAGCGTTTTTTCCATTCTATGCTGGCACGTGGCGTATTTTTTGCACCTTCTGCTTTCGAAGCTGGTTTTGTTTCAATTGCACATAGTCCAGTTATTATTGCCGATACATTAGGTTTAGCCGCTGAATCTTTCACCGAAATGACCCGTGGTATTTGATTTAATTCTTTTTTCAGACATATTGACATATTGGTGCATAATATGTCTGAAAAATAAAATTTAATAGTAGATAGAGTTACTCAGTTGTGAGAAAGGCGCCAACGAATATCATCTCTTCTCTATAGATGAACAAAATAGATTAGAAACAATTCAGCTTATCTAGGCTGGATTACATATAGAATAACCATTTTAAATACATTAATTTACGTTATTTTAACGATAATTATACACTTTACTAAGTCTGCCCTAAGTCTTTATTGCCATACTTCTCCAGAACAAGAACCTTCATGGTTATTGTGATCACATACCTTAAACTGGAGATCTTATATGAAAAAAATTACTGCCGCTGTTTTAACAGCTGTATTCGGTTTGTCTGCTGTTGCTACTTTTGCTGAGCCAGTAGTCACAACTACAAAAACAACCACAAAGGCAACGACAACGGCTCCTGTTAAAGCTGCTCCTGCTAAAGTGGTAACAACTAAACCAGTTACTCAAACTGCTAAAAAACCAGTTCAGGTTAAAAGAACGCGTGTTAAAAAAGCCCATGCTAAAAAAGCTCATGTTAGAAAAAGCCATGTTAGAAAACATCGTCGCCATAACGATGCAGTAGAAGCCGTTACTACTCAAACAACGACTACTGATACTGAAATCAATTAATCTCAATCTGGATTAACGTTTTTTATAAAACCGTTTCAGTGCTATGAAACGGTTTTTGCTATTATAAGCATATGATTTATGTAAATTAAATTTACCACTATATGTTTAATCAGATAAAACGTTAACCCATGCGAATTTTACTTCTTGAAGACGATAATATGATCGCCGAAGCACTCGGTGATGTACTGCATGCCGCAGGTTTTGCTGTTGATTGCGTGACAGATGGGCTAATTGCCGAAAATCTCATTCAACCTGAGATTTATGATTTGGCTTTGTTTGATATTGGCGTGCCGAAACTGGATGGATTAAGTGTTTTAAAACATCTTCGTGCCCGTCATTATGATTTACCGGTAATTTTAATCACGGCAAGAGACAGTGTCGAAGAGCGGATTCATGGTCTGGATTCTGGAGCAGATGATTATGTAGTTAAACCATTTGCACCGGATGAATTATTGGCTCGTATTCGCGCGGTATTACGTCGGCGACAGGGTCATGCAACTCCAGTATTAAGCAATGGCAGTATAACGCTAGATCCTGCAACGCGCGAAGTAAGTATTGCGGACACGACTACCCGTTTATCCGCAAGAGAATATGCTTTGCTTTATTGTTTGTTAAAGAAACCGGGAGCTATTTTGTCGCGACAGGAATTGGAAGAAAAAATATATGGCTGGAATGAAGAGGTTGAAAGCAATGCTGTAGAAGTAGTTATTCACGGTATACGCAAAAAACTTGGCAGCAAGGTGATTAAAAATGTGCGGGGATTAGGATGGCTGGTAGATCGAGGCAATTGAGCTCCTCACTACAATGGCGTTTGCTACTGACTTTATCAATATTGGTAACCATGATTGCTATAGTCGGAGATTTACTGGCCTATCAGACAGCATTTAGAGAAACTCAGGACCTACAGGATGGGCAGCTTGAGCAGATCGCTCATATTCTCGATCCACACAGTGCTATTCTGCGTCAAAATGTAAATGAAAATTTGAATTTTCCTGAATCTGCCACTACTCTGCCCAAACCCCGTATTTTGGCACAAACAATTGACTCTCCTTATCTGAATACTTTAATGGGGGATAGTAATGCTGCAGAGAGTTTACAAGTTTTAAGTGATGGATTTCATGATTTTGTCACAACTTCGCGTCATTGGCGTGTCTATATTATCACCCGAGATCATATCCGCCTTGTTGTGGCACAGCGCACGGCTTATCGTAATCATATTGCACGTGATAGTGCTTTAAGTGTTGTATGGCCGTTTTTATTATTGATGCCAGTATTGTGGGTCATTACGGCGGTATGGATACGTCGATTGTTTCGGGTAACGCAAAATATGAGTAACGAAGTTGCAAGGCGTTGTGCTAATGATTTATCACCTCTGGATGTTAAACACTCACCCACTGAAATTCGCCCCTTCATTAATGCACTCAACCGCTTATTCAGTCAGTTACGAACAGCAATCGAACATGACCAGAAGTTTATAGCTCATGCTGCTCATGAATTACGTACCCCTATCACGGCATTAACGCTTCAGATTGCCCGTTTTGATGAGCCTAATCTGTCTGAAACCGAGCAAAAGAAGCTTGTTCAGCAAATAAAAGCAGGTATTAGTCGTACCCAGCAGTTACTGGTTCAGCTGCTTTTACTGGCACGAGCACAGCATCAGCAACATTCTGACAAGCAACTGACATTCACTGCCGTACTGCCTTTATTACGAGATCTATTTGCAGATATTCTGCCTCTTGCAGAGGAAAAACAGCAAATTCTCAGCGTAGAAATTGATGAAGAGTTACTTTTACCGATTAGCAGCAATAACCTTTATACTATTCTAAAAAACCTGATTGTTAATTCAATTAATTACACAGCAGAACATGGTCACATTCGCATCCGAGGAGAAAAAAGCACTGATCAGAAACCAATTCTGTGGGTAGAAGATAGTGGCTGTGGAATTGCAGATACAGATAAATTATTGGTATTAGAACCATTTTATCGGGTACTGGGGAATGGGGAAAATGGTAGTGGATTGGGCTTGGCAATAGTAAACACATTGTGCCAACAATGGGATATCGATATTGTGATGACCGACTCAAATTTAATCAATCCTTTAAACAGTTACGGACTAGCTGTAGGTTTGATGTTTAGGCATGGATAAACTGATGCAATATTGGTTTATCCGGTTGAGTAAAATTATATATATCATTTAAAATCAAATATTTAACAACTTATTTAATCATATGTCATTACAGATATAAAAAATTAAGATGCCCATTGTCAAAACATCTATTCAAACAATAATCTGTTATGTGGCTAGGTAAAGTAATGCTGATAAAAAAACCGGCTTTGCCGGTTTTTTTATAACTGTTTAGTGCCAAAAATTTTATCACCCGCATCACCTAAGCCGGGAATGATATAACCATTAGCATCTAAGTGATCATCCAGGGCTGCTGCATAGATTGTTACGTCTGGGTGTGCTTCATTAACTGCTCTCACTCCCTCAGGTGCTGCTACCAGTACCAAGGCTTTAATGTCTTTACAACCTTTTTTCTTAAGCAAGTCAATGGTGGCAATCATTGAACCACCAGTAGCCAGCATTGGATCAATAATGAGAGCTGGTCGTTTATCCATTTGACTAACAAATTTTTCAAAATAAGGCACTGGTTCTAATGTTTCTTCATCACGCTGTAATCCAACCACGCTGATTTTAGCCGTAGGGATTAAATCCAGCACCCCATCTAACATTCCCAAACCAGCGCGCAGAATAGGTACAACGGTGACGGTTTTACCTTTAATCTGATAACCTTCTATCTCACCACACCAGCCCTGCATTTTTACGATTTCAACATCGAAATCACGGGATGCTTCATAAGCCATTAATCTTGCTAGTTCCTTAGTCAAAGTACGAAACCGATAGGTACTGCAATCCTCTTCCCGCATTAAAGACAGTTTATGCTTTACTAGCGGGTGATCTATTACATTAATTTTCATGGCTAGTTCCATCAATTTGTTACATTAAAAAGCTACTTCACATGTGATACAAATGTGTGATCATACAGTCTGTAATAGAGACTGTAATTCACCAGCTTCATACATTTCCATCATTATATCTGAACCTCCGACAAATTCACCATTCACATATAATTGCGGAATGGTTGGCCAGTCGGCATATTCTTTAATACCCTGACGAATTTCTTCATCTTCAAGCACATTGACAGTAAAAAAATCTTTCAAACCGGCTGCCTGAAGAATTTGCACGGCGCGGGAAGAAAAACCGCACTGTGGAAACTGACGGGTTCCTTTCATAAACAGTACTACAGGATAGGTAGTGACTATTGTTTTAATTTTTTCTTGAGTATTCATGATATTTGTTCCTAATAGGGTTTATGTATTTTTACTCAACACCGCAGCAAAAAAACCATCCGTGTGATGTTGACGTGTATTTAATTGTAGAAAGGGACTGTTTGCTACGGGTAATGACACTGATTTAAGTAATTCATACGCCGGTTCAATACGCCAACCAGAATTGTTGACCAAAAATTCATTTATTTGTTGCTGATTTTCCGCATGCAAAATACTACAGGTTGCATAGACAAGACGTCCGCCGGTACGCACCAGTGCCGATGCAGCCTTTAAAATTGATTGTTGCTGTTGGCACAATGCCACAACATTATCACCATTTTGGCGATATTTTAAGTCCGGATTACGTCTCAGCGTACCCAGACCAGAACAAGGTGCGTCTACCAGTACACAATCAGCTTTACCTTGTAACCGATTGATGCGTATATCGTGTTCGTTATCAATGCGCTGCGTATGAATATTGGTAAGCCCAGCTCGCACCATACGTGGTTTTAAATTTGCCAGACGTTTTTCAGCAATATCGAAAGCATACAAGCGACCACTACCAGCCATCATTGCCCCCATCGCTAAAGTTTTACCCCCGGCACCAGCACAAAAATCAACCACGATTTGACCGCGTCTAGCACCAGTTAGTAACGCTAACAACTGACTGCCTTCATCCTGTACTTCTACCGTCCCGTCGATAAATAAAGGATGGCGGTTTAAAGCTGGTTTATCATACAGTCGTATGCCCCAAGGAGAAAATGGTGTAGCCTCGGCACGCATTCCTTCCTCCTGCAACTGTGCCAAAACTTTATCACGCTTAGCTTTAAGCGTATTAACGCGCAGGTCGAGGGGAGCTGACTGCATAATACTGCGGCCATAATCGGTAACTTCCTCATCACTCCACCCTTGCTGCTGTAATAGCTCAATTAACCATAACGGTAATTCTGCAGCTGTAGTTAGTACACCAGCAAATTCCTCTTTCTGAGCTTTGATTTGAGTTAGCCATTGCTCCTCTTTTTCATTTACCAATTCTGACAAAGCACTGACACTCAAACCACGCCCAAATACTAATGCAGCCAAAGCAGCAAGTCTTGGTTTAGCAGAAGGCTTAACTAATACGGTCTGAATTTTCTGAAAATGGCGCAAAGTAGCGAAAACGGTTTCAGCAATTTCATGACGATCACGACCACCTAATTTGCGTTCACGCCGAAAAAAAGCAGACAAAGCCACATCCGCAGGTTGTTTGAAGGTTAAAATCTGCGCCAAAACTGTTGCAGTTAATTCAAGTTGTGCAGCATTAATCATAACGTTTTAATTGCTTTTCCATCTATTAAGCCACTTTTCAGTTGCAATGTGTATATTTTACCATTATCCATGTAACTAATCCGAACAGGTATGCCACGTAGACTAGGTGCAAAAGCATATTCCACCACATCATCACCACGATTTAGCCGATAATGACTGATACTAATCATTTCACTATTAACAGATAACTGCTCGTTGCCAACAAAACTAATATTGTTAAGCGAATATATTTTTTTACCATTAGTCAAATAAGTATTTTTGGCTAAATGACCATCATTTATCCCCAGTTGCCAGCCCAAAGCAAACAAATCATAAACAGGTCCGTTAACTGTTACCTGTTTAGGCTCGCTACCAGTTTTACCAAATTGAACTGTCTGGTTGGCAAAGGTTGCATAAGCGTAGGGTTTACCCTGACGAGAATCGGTGTAAGATAATGGTGTGAGAGTATTGTTAGCTACAGAACCGGACGACACGAACTTCAAATGATACAAAATTAAATTCAGTCGCACTTCTATCCGATATTGATTATCCTGCCGGCTGAAATCCATGTTGACTGGTACACCATGATTATCAACATATTCTAGCTTAGCCAGAAGCGGTAAACCTGTTGCGCAGACAGTCAAGGATAGAAACATCATTAAACACGTAAATAAAGCACTTGACCATGCTTTTAACATCAATATTTCCTCAAATTTTTACTTATTAATTTAATAAACTAGCTTCTTCATCCTGAATAGCAGCAGAATGTCGAATAACACGATTGCCTTTAATCTCCAGCCTGTCTGATACAAAATCATTGACGACCTCTGGCAAAAGCTGGTGTTCGATTCTGAGTACTCTTTGTGCCAGTGTTTCAGCAGTATCATGATCAAAGACAGGGACTGCACCCTGTGCTATTACAGGGCCACAATCCAATTCTGGCGTCACAAAATGAATGGTACAACCAGCCACCCGACAGCCACTTTCCAGTGCGCGCTCGTGGGTATGTAAACCCGGAAAAGAAGGTAGTAATGAAGGATGTATATTGATTAATTTGCCTGCATAATGAAGACAAAATTCTGACGAAAGAATCCGCATAAATCCAGCCAATAAGACTAAATCTGGTTGATAACCATCAATTAGACGTATTAATGTATGGTCAAATTGTTCTCTGTCAATAAATTTGCTGTGCTCAATAACATGTGTTGTTAAACCTTGCTCAGCAGCCCACTGCAAACCCTGAGCATTAGCCTTATTACTGATAACAGCTACTATTTCTGCCTGAGCAATCTGCGCTTCAACAACTGCCCGTAGATTACTCCCGCGACCAGAAATTAACACCACAATTTTCTTCATCATTTACCCATCAAATTTTGTTAAGCAATTTAGCCCAGCGAAACCATTTCTAATTGCTCCAAACTGCGACCTAAAAACCTTTCGCCGATAGTTTGAAAGCGTAGTGGAATATCGCTAACATAGAAATGATACTTAGCGCCGGTATGGTTAGGGTTGGTCAACTGACAACGGTCCAAGGCATCAGCAGTTGCACTGGCCGTGGTGATTGCGGAATCAACTAATTTTAGTTGTGGCGCTTCTTGTTTAATTAAAGGCTTTAATAACGGATAATGAGTACAGCCTAAAACCAGTGTATCAACATCTTCTGCCAGTATAGGCTTCAGATACTCACGCGCAGTCAGACGGGTAACTTCATGATCGAGCCAACCTTCCTCTACTAGCGGTACCAGTAACGAACAGGCTTGTGAGAAAACCCGTGTCTGTGCATTCTGATTATGAATTGCCCGAGCATAGGCATTACTGTTCACCGTAGTACTGGTAGCAATCACGCCAATATGATTATTGCGGGTCGTTGCTAAAGCCGCCTGAGCACCAGCAGCAATCACATCTAATACAGGCATAGACCCAGCTAATTGCCGTACTTTTTCTCTTGCTACAGCCGCAATGGTATTACAGGCCACCACCAAAGCTTTAACATCATGTTCCAGTAAAAAAGAGACAATTTGTTCGGTATACAGCTCGATGGTATGACGGGATTTTACCCCATAAGGTACACGTGCTGTATCACCAAAATAGATAATATTTTCATTGGGTAAGCGCTCCATTAGAGCACGAACCACAGTGAGTCCGCCCACGCCGGAATCAAATACACCGATTGGACGTTGTTGAATTGTAGTCATTGATAATCTATCACATTATTTCCAGAAAATAGGCTATTTCTTTGCCTCAACAGAGACCAGTTGAGTTCTTTATTATATCATTTACCATAATGAAAAACTCATACTCAAAAAGAGCTTAACTTTTCTGCAGAATCAAACGACTGCCAGCAGCAGGAAGAAATATGTTAAAATTTGCAAAATCATTATCGTATAATAACTGGTAGCACGGCTAACCTTTCGATTAAGTATACTTTAACGCATAATAGAGCAAATTTTTTATTCAGAATAAATTATGTTTGTCGCAGAGAATCACGCAGTATTATTAGCTAATGAAACTGAAACGCTTTCCCTTGGCGCTCGGATTGCTCCTAATATCACCGCACCTCTTATTATCTGGTTGCAGGGCGATTTAGGAGCTGGCAAGACTACATTTACGCGCGGTCTGCTCAATGCTCTGGGGCACCATGGTGCAGTCAAAAGCCCCACCTACAATATTGTTGAAAGCTATCCGTTACAGAAATTTATCTTGCATCATTTTGATTTATATCGATTCCAAACAGCTGATGAATGGCTGGATGCTGGTTTAGATGAACTGTTCACTGCTAACAGTGTTAGTTTGATTGAATGGCCACAACAGGGTGCAGATTTTGTACCAAAACCAGATATCATTTTACATTTAACCACGATCAATCATGGTCGGAATGCAGAATTAACTGCTGTCAGCGATCATGGCAAGCACTTAATCGCCTCAATAAAAAACTAATTATGCCTACACTAAGTCGCCGCTCACTTTTGCTTGCCTCCACCGGTACCCTACTAATCACACTGACACCAAGAGTTCGTGCTGCTAAAATTGGGGCAGACATTGTATCTACTCGTATCTGGCCAGCTAACGCCTATACCCGCATGACGCTGGAATCTACCACACCGATACAATTTAAGTATTTCCAGTTAAAAAACCCTGACCGGCTAGTTATTGATATTCAAGGCTCAGCCACCAATCAGGTGTTGCAGGAACTCGGTAAAAAAGTATTACCACGAGACCCTTATATTACCAGTGTACGAATCGGACAGTTTAATCCAGAAACCATCCGTATCGTCATGGATTTAAAAACTACCGTTAACCCGCAAGTATTTTCACTCGCTCCCGTTGCCAATTTTAAAAACCGCTTAGTGGTAGACCTGTATCCAACCAAAAGCGTTGCTATCGAACAAGAAAAAAATGATCCCTTGATGGCCTTATTACAAGACTATAGTCATGGTAAAATCAATAGCGACGGTACTAGTCAGGCTCAGGCAACAGCCCCCACTCCACCGGTGGTTAACAGACCGGATAACAAAACACCGACGCCATCCCAAAATCCTCCATCTGGTAAACCACCCAAACTAAACCGACAACCAGTCATCATGATTGATCCCGGTCATGGTGGCGAAGATCCCGGAGCCACTGGTCCGTCAGGATTACATGAAAAAAATGTTGTATTAGCCATTGGTCGATTGGTAAAAAAAGTTCTGGATGGATATGGCTACAAAACTTATATGACGCGCAATGAAGATATATTTATCCCGTTGGGTGTTCGCGTTGCCAAAGCTCGATCTCTTAAAGCAGACGTGTTTGTTTCTATTCATGCTGATGCCTTTACCAACCCATCAGCTAAGGGCACTGGAGTTTATGCCCTCAATCCTAAAGGTGCAACCAGCGCAGCGGCTAAATATCTAGCCAAAACGCAAAACGCAGCTGATGCTATAGGAGGGGTAATCTATTCTGGTGACAAAAATGTTAATAACACCTTATTTGACCTGACTCAGACAGCTACCATTAAAGATAGTTTGAAACTGGGCAAAGATGTATTAAACCGACTGGGTAAAATCAATACTTTACACAAAGGCAGCGTGGATCAGGCTAATTTTGCCGTATTAAAAGCACCTGATATTCCTTCTATTTTGGTTGAAACAGCATTTATTTCGAACCCCGGAGAAGAACGATTACTATCTTCCAATGACTTTCGTTTGAAAATGGCTAATTCAATAGCTTCTGGTATCAAAGACTATTTATCTACCGCGGTACTGGCACGTCGCTGAGAACAATGACTGACTAAGATAGTGTTTCTAAAATTGTTACTATCAAAACAGTTGAAATATCTGAACAAAACAGGCACTCTAAAATAAAAGCTGTCACCGGCAGCTTTAAAAACTTGTCATCAACAAATAAAATTTAAACAATTAAGTTCTAAGGCTTGTCTAAACCTTTTGAAACTAAAGTTTATTAAAACCAGTATTGATAAAAAAGCAATATTTTTTCATATTACCTTTTATTCAGAGATGGAATGATTACAAAATGAAAAATACGTATTGGAATTTTTCATATCTACTAGATGTTTAATACAAAAGCACAATATCTCCTAAAGACACCATCTTTCGAACTAACTATTGTTTAAATTATATATGTACTTATTCCATGCAGATTATTGAAATAAACCATAAAACATATAACTATAAAACTTAAAAACTGCGACAAGGCAGCTTAGAAAATTTATGAAGATAAAGCCGCCCATAAACAGCTATCTTGATTTATATCTCAATCAATATTTACAAGTCAGAAATAGCTATAGAAAAATCTTAGCCAAGTTTAGTATATCTTTAATTGATTTCATGGTGATCGTGTCTATGTATATTAAACCACAGTCACTCTTATTTATTGGGACATCTACTGCTTAAAGCAAATTTAATTAGATAAGCTACACAGACCTGAGCCAGTTTAAAAATTTTGATTTTAAAGGATTTGTAGCTTCCACAGTTTTATACTGAATTAACTTTAGAGATACGACTGTACAGATAGCTCTAATTAACAGGGTGATTTTATAGTTATGAATATTGGATAAACTACAGAAAGTTCTAAAAACAAAATAAAAGCCGGCAAAAATTATCTCTGCTGGCTTTATTTGTCTTACTAAAATTCGAATTTTTAAACTGGTACCTAATAATTTAGAATTTTATTTATTATAATAATAAATTCAATTAGTTATCTAGAAAATTTGGCGGAGAGGAAGGGATTCGAACCCTCGATACGCTATTAACGTATACACGCTTTCCAGGCGTGCGACTTCAACCACTCATCCACCTCTCCGTGAGTATGGAAGCGCGAATTATAGCTATAGCAAATCCATCTGGCAAGCATTACCACCGAAAATCACAAAAACAAAGACAATATTCCGGCTGCAATCAATGGCCCTACCGGCACACCGCGGAAAAATGCTACGCCAATAATTGTACCGATCATTAAACCAGTAACAACAGGAGGATTAAGTTGCATTAATTGCACACCCCGGCCACCAAGCCATGCAACTAATATTCCCACAAGAATGGCTGCTATGGTTTTCCAACTAGTAAATAAAGCTAAGATCTGCGGTGCCTGCACCTTACCAGTAATTAACGGAGCTAGCACACCAAGCATCAGCAGCAAAATCCCCAATTGCACCCCATATTTTTCTAGCATCGGAGCATATTTAAGCAATGGAGTTTGTTGAACCAACAAAATAATCAATGCAGAAATCGTTATCGCAGGATTATGACCCAGAATACCCAAACCAACAAACACCAATAACAGCAGCGCATTTGCATTGCTTGCCCAAAGAGACATAACTGAACCTTTCAAACCCAAAAACGCTTGGTCTACAATTTATTTTAATTTCGACTACAAAAAAGACCCATCCACCATATCATCACTGCAGTAAGCGTTATCTTAGGATTATGACCGAGAACACCCAAACCAATGAACACAAATAACAGAAATGCATTTGCATCGTTTCGCCAAAGAGACATAACTAAACCTTTCAAAACAAATAATGCTTAGTCTACAACTTATTTCCATTTAGACTACAGAAAAGACTAATCATCCATAACCATATCATCTTATTTATCAATTAAATTGACTATATTTATTTCATGCGGATTTAATCTTTTTTCATCTTCTGCTCCTATAGCCAGCAATTGCCGCAAACGGGGCATATAGGCATTCACATCCAAACCTTGATGATAACGCTGCGCCTGCCAAATGGTCTCGGCCAACGCCTCCATCATCGCATGTTCTGCCTGCACCCAGTCACCAGCATATTTAACACATAAACGTTGATGAATAAGAGCAATCCCAAAAGGCTGATCAATTGCCACCTGCTCCTGAATAGATAAATGCAAAGATAAATGCAAAAAAGGATTGGTTTCTCCCTCTTCTGGCGTCCAGTTACGTGATAAATATGTTTCAACATTTTCTAGATATGGTGCATATTCAGAATGAGCAGCTATAATCCGCAAAGCTTTTTGCTGCAATGCATCCAGCAAAGCCGGCTGCTGACGTTTACGCCATACATCCGCAAAAAAATGACGTACATCATCGGTACTGACATCGTACATACAAGCACCCATTGCAAACAAAATAATACAAATTATAAAACATTGTCCTCATCACTGATAACTTATTCCTATTGTGGCAACAAGCTTCTTAGTAATAGAAGATATTTTTAAAATAGATTAATAACTGAACATTTATGATTAATCATCAATTTGGCTGCAAATTAAAAATTTCATCTAAATTAAGTTTAAAATTGATTAAAGATAAAGCAAGATTCGTTCATTTCTACAGCAATTATTGCTAGCCTTACCGCAGGACGTGTAATAAGATTTTTTATTCTCTTATAAACCTGAATAATTCCCATAAATTGGCATTATCAGATTGCCAGTATCGTAATTTTATAAAAAGCTGGCAAATAACTTACGACATGAGTTAGCTGTTTGCACTGAATGGCTATGGCATACATTTTACCTGTACTGGTGCCGTTGTTCTTTCACAATAAGCTGCTCCCTTCGCATTAAGAACAATGTAATGAGGGATTTTCTCATACGCACAAACTACTGATGGATCCATTAATGTATCTAGAACCCATACTTCTTTGTTTTTTTTATACTCAGGTACTAATGATGCTTTCATACATACTGGACCATCATATACCATGACTTCAGTAAGTTTATGAATACTATGTCCATCAGAAAATGTTGGTGGACAACTCACAACAGGAGCCTGAGCATAGCAATTAATTGATACTACGCCTTGTAACAGTCTAATAAATAATGCTACTATTTTTTTACTATTTGATAACATATAAACTAATATCTGTCATTTTGAGTACAAGGATTAATTTTTCAAACTCAAAATCGCATCACTTTCATAATCTACTATTTCATTATTCATAGAATCGATACTCCTTTTTGGCTTAAATAATCTGCCATGATTGGTTATATTCCAAATCCAAAAAGATGCAGCTAAGTTATTTCTATCCTATAAACTAATCATGATTATATTAAATGATTAAGACATACATCTTGCCTGTAAAGGTTTATTGGTAACTTCGCAAAAGTTCGCGCCCTTTGCATCAAAAACAATATAATGATTAGCTTTGGCGTATGTACAGATTAAAAAAGGGTCATACTTCGTTCCAAACACCTTCCAATATTGTTTATCTTTTTTAAATTCTGGCTTTAGCTCAGCATTTAATTCAACTGGTCCATCGAATACCCTGGCATTCTTAAACCGGTAAACATTATGCCCGTCAGAAAATGTCGCCGGACAACTCACAACAGGAGTCTGGGCCAGACAATAAATCGATACAATATTAAAAAATAAAGCCAATAAATACTGAGGCAATTTTCGATTATTTAATAGTATAAAATTCATACTAATCATAAGTAAATCTTTAAGGCCTTTGATGATTTATAAAAATTATCAAGGCATACATTTTACTTCTACTGGTGCATTTGTTTTTTCACAATAAGCTGCTTCCTTCACATTAAGAACAACGTAATGACGGGTATTCTCATACGTGCAAACTAATGAAGGTTCCCTTAATGTATCTAAATCCCATATTTCTTTATTTTTTTTAGACTCAGGTACTAATGATAAATCCATACATACTGGACCATCATATGCATAAACATCATCAAGCTTATGAACACCATGCCCGTCAGAAAATGTTGACGGGCAACTCACAACAGGAGTCTGGGCTAGACAATAAATTGATACAATATTAAAAAATAAAGCCAAAAAATACTGAGGCAATTTTCGAGTATTCAATAGTATAAAATTCATGCTAATCATAAGTAAATCTTAAAGACTTCTTTGATGATTTATAAAAATTATCTAGGCATACATTTTACTTCTACTGGTGCATTTGTTTTTTCACAATAAGCTGCCCCCTTCGCATTAATAACAACGTAATGTTCAGTATTTTCATACGTACAAACTAACGAAGGATCCCTTAATGCATCTAAATCCCATACTTGTTTGTTTTTTTTATACTCAGGTACTAATGATACCTTCATACATACTGGACCATCATATGCATAAACATCATCAAGCTTATGAACACCATGTGCGTCAGAAAAAGATGACGGACAACTCACAACAGGAATCTGAGCATAGCAATTAATTGATACTATGCTGAGTAACAGACTAATAAATAATGTTACTAGTGTTTTGTTATTCGATAACATACAAATTAATATCTATTATTTTGAGCACAACCATTTATTTTCAAACTCAATATTGCAACACTTTGATAATCTACCACCTCATTACCCATAGAATCAAAACTTCATTTTAACTTAAATAATTTACCAGATTGATTATATCCTATATTCAAGTATATGCAGATAAATTATTCCTGCAAGTATACTGATAAGATTATATTTAATGATTAAGGCATACATCTTACCTGTAAAGGTTTATTGGTAACTTCGCAAAAGCTCGCTCCCTTCGCATCAAAAACAATATAATAATTAGCTTTAGCGTATGTGCAGATTAAAAAAAGGGCATACTTCATCCCAAACACCTGCCAAAATTGTTTATCATTTTCAAATTCTGGCTTTAACTCAACATTTAATTATATTGGTCTATCGAATACTCTGGCATTCTTATACAGGCAAACATCATATCCGTTAGAAAATGTTGCCGGACAGATCACAATAGGAACATTTGCCTGACAATTAAATGATAGCAATACAAGTAAGATACTAAATGAAAATATAGTTATTTTGATTTTGTTCAGCAACATAGAATATATTGCCGTTATTTAGAAACATCATAATGATTGAGATAAATTGTTATCTTTCACACAATCTCTATTCTATAAAATTAAGTTTATATTACACCTGCCATTTTATTGCTGGAAACTATAAAAAGATTCGCCGTACCACTTTCAATCATACTTATCTGGTGTCGTTTTATTTTTTTAATTGTTAAAGCCACCCCATTTAATTCAATACTATAGGTAATATACAACATATATTAACATTATTTTGAATGTACAAATATGATTAATATGACATATTATATCAATTTTCATTGTTTCTTATCTAAGTCAAATCAATTAGTGATCATGTGACTAGGCATATACATCAAAAAAAAGTATAATCACCAAACCATCTGGGGGCGACCTTGGTTTCGACGGGGGTTGCAAAGCAGATGCGTGCATATCGGGGTCTCAGATACCCGTTAAACCCTGAATTTATATAGTCGCAAACGACGAATCTTACGCTTTAGCCGCTTAAGGCTAAACGTTGCAACGGTTGGCCGATGGGCCGTGTGAGGTAACTCACCGCAACGACATTTACATTGGCTGGTTCAGTGTCGGGTTGCTTGGCACTGAATAAGATTTAAGGCAACTGGTTTTCAAATAGCCTGTCTGTCGGCGGTTTGGAAACAAGATTTTAAGTTGGCAAGACTAAATATGTAGATCGCTCTGTAGAGGACTTTCGGACGGGGGTTCGATTCCCCCCGCCTCCACCAATATACAATTAAACCTTACTTACTGCTATTTTGATTGTTTATATTATCTTCAAGGTTAAGCTATAAATTTAATATTATAATTTATCTCTACTTCAATTTAATGATTATTTAAAACATTCATTTTTGTAAATTTATTTTATAAATACACTTGATTAAACTTAGATTATTTGCAGAAAATCAAACAAATTAAAATTGATTTATTGGAATCAGTTGTTTTAATACGCCAGTAACAATTAATAAGTTAATAAAATTAAATTTACTAATCTATTAAGCGCAAAGCATCTTGACTTATAGAAAAAAAATTATTGGTCAACTGCGTAGCAAAGTTTATCTTTCAATCCCTTCTATACAGATAAAAATCGCTTAATGATATCAATCACAATAAAAGATTTCTCTTACCTATAATTCATGTTTGCTGATCAATTTTTAGTTATTTAATTTGATTAGTATCAAGTTAATCCAAATCAATCTACAATATTTAACAGTAGATTGCTATAGCATAACAACACTTTACATCAATATATTAATTTGAATAAATATTTATCAAATAAGGAAATATAGTGATAATTGTTACTTTAATGTTTAAAAAGCCTATGGCAGAAATTCTTACAAAACTGGACGAACATAACACATCTTTAGAAAAATACTTTGCTAAAAATAAATTTCTTGCTTCTGGACTTCTAGAAGATAAATCGGGTGGTGTCATATTAATCATGAGTAATTCAATTGAAGAAGCCAAAAGCATTATGAAAACAGATCCGTTCTATATTCATGATTTAGTGGATCTCAATTATATTTTCTTTGCAGCAAGTAAATTATTACCAAATCTATCGTTAAAATAAAATTTTTTTATATAAATTTTATGAATTAGAAAATTTCAGTATACACTGACATTATTTTTTATATTTAAAACCTCTAGTTGATTTCATACTAACTGCTTCTCTGCAATTGTTATATATAAAAACAAAATAAGTAATTATGGTAACCATAATTGCTTTTAAAAGTTGTATCTGCTATTAAAAAAATTAACTCAAGGAGAATCCTATCACGATTTTTAAATTTAAAAATTAAATAATTTCTTCAGGCTATAATTTAACTTTTGATACCGATATTACAGCTGGAGGATTAATCTAATTTAAACCTCAAAGGTGAAATTCATGCCATAGGTAAACAAAAATCTACTTATTTAAGTTATGTAAATTTTTAATGAATACATAAATTATTTTGTACGTTTAACATTAAAAAACAATTATATTTAAAATATTGACCCAAAAAATAGATTAGTAAATTTATTAGAGCGCGAAACGGAAAAATTTTTATTTTAATTTGATAACTCAATAAAATGCAATAAATTTTGAGATACGCTCTAAATCTCTAATATTTAATAACTAAAATTCTCTTAAATAACATTCTACACAATCGGAGATGTTTAACATAAATTAACATTAAAATATGTATAATTGAATTAACGTTAACATTAAATAGATTAACAGTTAAGTTATTAAATAAGCGTATTTTAACATATCTATGACAAGTTACACTAAGACATAGTTAATATAATGTTAAATCAGGTATTAGTTATATTTTAATACCAAATATATAATTTAATTTATTTTACTTTTAAGATATAAAAACTTTAATTTTATGACATATAGAGATTATTGAACTTATTTTAATTACATAATTTAACAAATTAACTTTTAATTAGTTATTAGTTTTTTTAATAAAGGCAAAAGGAAAACTATGTTTAGCGGGAAAAAATTAGGCGAGGCTATTAATGTTGCAATTAAATTAAAAGGAGTTAGAAAAGCCGATGTAGCTCGAGCTTTTTCCATCAAACCTCCGTCTGTTACCAGCTGGATTAAAACAGGCCGTATTAATAAAACTCATATCGATAAACTGATATCTTACTTTGCCGACGTTGTCACACCTGAACATTTTGGAATTTCCTCTGTTGAACCTGCATCTGAGCATTATTGTAGTGTAAAAATGCCTTTGTTGAATTGGGAAGAAGCAGGAGAATGGCATAGTGTTAATACTGAATTCCCTAAAGACAGACAGATGTTTGTACCGGCTTTCCATAAACCTACAGACTATACATTTGCCCTTGAAGTTTTTGGGGACAGTATGGAACCAGAATTTGTATCAGGTGACTATATTATTGTTGAACCAATGACTACACCACAGGATAAAAATTTTATTGTCGTTTATGAACATAAAGCTGAAGCGATGCTTAAACAATTAATTATCGAAGGTAGTCGTCAATATCTCAAGCCTCTAAATCCTCGTTATCCCATCATAGCTCTGACAGAACAGTTTAAAGTGTGTGGTGTAGTAGTCGAAAAATTTAAAATCTATACTTAATTATTAAAATAATACACTATAAATTTATTTATTTATTTATTTGGCATATTTTATAGCAAACCTAATAATTTTATTATATTTAAAAAAAGATTAATTAGGTTTATCATAAATAAGATAATCATAAAGCCGTATTATTTAGAATTACTAAGATTTTTAAAAAATTACGCGAATAAAGAATAAATCCTAATGAAGGTTTACAGCAGTATTTTTGATCGAAAAATAATAGATATATTTAGCAAAATTCTTTTTATTTGTGGTTGTATTTTTAATTTATGGAATTTTTCGAAAGCTTAAATACAAAAACTCAACACACTTTAATTGATATAGAAAATTCCATCTTAACCATTTGATATCCTGTAGTTCGTAATGATCAATTAATTATTAGCGTTTTTTGTCATCAAACATGTTTACGTACATTTAAATGAGACCTAAAGCAATTTTTAATTATTACTCTTTAATCGATATTTATAATTAATACATCAGTCCATAATTACTATCATGGACTGATGTATTGTCAAGTATGACTTGGCAAAATGTTAGTAGCGCCGGCTTCTTACTAGCTGAGTTTTGCGCTTTAGGTATACTAATGTTCCAAACCCACTCCAAACATGTACCAAACGGGTAAATGGGAAAATAACAAAAACACTCATCCCCATAAAGAGGTGTAATTTAAAAATCGGGCTGACATGCGCAATAATATCCGCTGCACCGCCTCTGAATGTCACAATATGCTGAGCCCACTGCATAAGACTAATCATTTCTGCTCCGTCCAGATGATGAGCGGAAACATGGATAGTACCCAGCCCCAGACAAAGCGTAATCAGCAACCAGATTAATACCAGTTTGTCGCGCCAGCTACTGTTAGCCAGTAAACGTGCACAGCTGAAACGCCGGTAAATAAGCATCAGTAATCCGATTAAAGCAAGTGTACCCATTATTCCGCCGGCAATCATTGCTGTCAGCTGCTTGGCTTCATGAGTAACACCAAGTGTATCCCAAACTACTACAGGCGTAAGCAAACCGACCAGATGTCCGAAAAACAGTCCGAGTACACCAATATGAAACAGAATATTGCCAACTCGCAGCAGACGCGGATAAAGCAGCTGGCTTGATTCAGACTTCCATGAATACTGATTTGTATCAAAACGAATCAAACTGCCCAGAAAAAAAATACTGGCGGCAATATAAGGAAAAATGCCGAAAATAAATTGATTAAGATAATACATGCTGTCTCCCGGCTAACTGAATTTTTTATTGCGGAAAAATTGCACTTCCTGCACAGACGGCTGATTTAATAACGGTTCCAGTCCTTCTGCTGTTGGTCCGAATTTTTCCAGAGCTTCGTCCATATTGCGTACTGGTGCAGCCTGTAATGGCTGCGGTTTAACTGGAGATAAAGCGACAACTGCATCCATAACCGGTGCATACACTGATTTACTCTGATGCAGGTTGTCAGCTATATAGCCAATCACATGGACTGCATCAGCAAGTAAATTTTTGGCTTCATCTTCGGCAACATGAGACAAAAATTCTAAAAATAAAGGCAGATAATCCGGCAATTCATTATCGGCAGGTTCAAAGCCGTGTTTCTGATATTCTGCCAGTAAATCGACCATCGCCTGACCACGGATGCGATCTTCTCCATGCAGATGTTCAAACATGTGTAAAGCATGTTTGCGACTGCGATCAAAAGTAGCTACATATACTTCTTGAAGATCGATTTCATCATGCGTGCGTAAATGTTCAAAAAATGGCTGTAATACTGAAATCTGATTAGCAGATAACTGATCGGCCAGAATTGAATGCAATTCATCCGTATGGTCTAACCATTCCTGCCTTGGATAGCTTAGTAAAATGGATAAAATTTTATACATTTGTCTGTCCTATGAGGCCGACTGACGATTATTTTTCTTACGCAGTCCATGAAAAATAATCGGTGAAGCTTTACGTGTACCAAACAGGCTTTCTTTGCTGTGGCCGTTATGGCAGCCATCTCCAAAAGAAAATCCGCAACTGGCTTTTTCCTCAAAAGTATTGCTGACCAGTTCTTTATGTGCACTTGGAATGACAAATCTGTCTTCATAATTGGCAATTGCCATTACCTGATACATTTCTTCAATTTGTGCAGCACTCAAACGATGTCCGGACAATTCCTGTAATGCCTGCTCTTCAGAATAAATATTTTTGCTGCGCATGTATTTACGCATATCAATCATGGTTTGCAGCGCATTAATAATTGGTTCGGTTTTACCGGCAGTGAGCAGATTGGCCAGATATTCAATCGGAATTCGCATATCTTTTATTTCCGGAATCAGACCATTCTGACCAATAACACCGGATTCAACCGCAGACTGAATTGGTGATAACGGCGGAATATACCAAACCATCGGTAAAGTACGATATTCTGGATGCAACGGAAATGCCACTTTCCATTCAACCGCCATTTTATAAACCGGCGAATTCTGAGCTGCCTGTATCCAGTCTGCCGGAATTCCCTGAGCCAGTGCTTCTTTGGCAATTTCAGGATCATTCGGGTCAAGAAAAATATCCAGTTGCTGTTCGTATAAATCCTGAGGATTTTCTATCGCAGCACTCTCACTGATCCGGTCTGCATCATAGAGGAGTACACCGAGATAACGTATTCTGCCAACACAGGTTTCTGAACAAATTGTCGGTTGACCGCCTTCAATGCGCGGATAACAGAAAATACATTTTTCCGCTTTGCCTGCTACCCAGTTGTAGTAAATCTTTTTATAAGGGCAGCCAGAGACACACATACGCCAGCCACGGCATTTATCCTGATCAATCAGAACAATCCCATCTTCTTCACGCTTGTATATTGAACCGGACGGGCAACTGGCCACACAGGCTGGATTCAGGCAATGCTCACACAGACGCGGCAAATACATCATAAATGTGTTTTCAAAAGCAGCGTAGATATCTTTCTGAATGCCATCAAAAAGTTTATCTTTAGAACGCTTGGCAAATTCACCGCCTAAATCATCTTCCCAGTTCGGTCCCCAGTGAATTTTGTCCATTTTCTGCCCGGTTAATACCGAAACAGGCCGTGCTGTAGGCGGAGTTTGCATCAGCGGGGCATTTTGCAGATGCTCATAATCATAGGTAAACGGTTCATAATACTGGTCAATAGCCGGCATGTTAGGGTTGGCAAAGATATTGGCCAGTACTTTGAGACGATTACCCTGCTTCAGTTTCAGCTTGCCTGAATTTTCACGTACCCAGCCACCTTTATACTGTTCCTGATCCTCCCAGTTTTTCGGATAGCCGATACCGGGTTTTGTTTCTACATTATTAAACCAGGCATATTCGACCCCGTCACGACTGGTCCATACATTTTTACAGGTAACAGAACAGGTATGACAGCCAATACACTTGTCCAGATTTAACACCATTCCGATTTGTGCACGAATTTTCATGATTGTGTCCTTTTTATTCTGTCACCGGTGTTTTGGCCGGTTGATCCAGCCATTCCACTCTGTTCATTTTGCGTACTACGACAAGCTCATCACGGTTGGTACCTACCGTACCGTAATAATTAAAGCCCCATGATAATTGAGCATAACCACCAATCATATGCGTTGGCTTCATAACTACTTTAGTGACTGAGTTATGAATACCTCCGCGTTTACCGGACAGCTCTGAACCGGGCACATTGACAATTTTTTCCTGTGCGTGATACATCAGAATCATGGTTTCCGGAATACGCTGGCTGACAACCACACGTGCTGTCAAAGTACCATTAACATTAAATACCTCTACCCAATCGTTATCTTCCAATCCAGCACGCTTGGCATCGATCTCTGAAATCCACACATGTGGACCGCCACGAGATAAAGTTAGCATACGCAAATTATCCGAATAAGTACTGTGTATGCCCCATTTCTGGTGTGGAGTGAGGAAATTCAGTACGATTTCAGGATTGCCATTACTTTGATGACCTTGCACATTTAGCGTAGTTTTCAAGTCTACTGCCGGACGATAAGAAACCAGCCCTTCACCGAACAAGCGCATCCATTGATGATCCTGATAAAACTGCTGCCGGCCGGTTAAGGTGCGCCATGGAATCAGTTCATGCACATTGGTATAACCAGCGTTATAGCTGACCTTTTCACTTTCCACTCCAGACCAGATAGGTGATGAAATAATTTTTCGAGGCTGAGCCTGAATATCTCTAAAACGGATGGCATCATCTCCACGAGTGATTGCCAGATGAGTATGGTCGATACCTGTATTTTTAGATAACGCTTGCCACGCCTTAACGGCTACATGACCATTGGTTTCAGGAGCCAGTGACAAAATCATTTCGGCAGCATCTATAGCAGTATGTAGTTTAGGCTGTCCTGCTGCCACACCGGTGGATTGTGTACTATTAAGTTTACGCAGTAAATCAACTTCTGCAGCAGTCTGCCAGCTAATACCTTTACCACCATTACCGATTTTTTCCAGCAACGGACCTACAGAAGTGAATTTGTCATAAATAGCCCCATAATCACGTTCGACTACGGTCATTTTCGGCATAGTTTTACCCGGTATTGGTTCACACTCACCTAACTTCCAGTCTTTCGGATCAAACGGCTGTGCCAGCTCTTCAGGACTGTCATGCATCAAGGGGGTTAATACCAGATCCTTGCGTACACCCAGATAATCTTTAGCGGTTTCTGAAAACACTTTCGCCAAACCACGATAAATATCCCAGTCAGTTTTACTTTCCCATAGCGGTTTTACTGCTTCACTGAGTGGATGAATAAACGGATGCATATCCGAAGTATTCAAATCATCTTTTTCATACCAAGTGGCTGTAGGTAGCACAATATCTGCATACAAACAGGTCGTAGACATTCGAAAATCCAGTACGGTAAGTAAATCCAGCTTACCCTCTGCTGCCGGACGGATTTGTACATCAATTGGTTTAATAGCGTCACTTTCATCACTCATTAGCGCATTTTGTGTACCCAGCAGATACTTGAGGAAATACTCATGTCCTTTACTTGATGAACCAAGAATATTGGAACGCCAGACAAACAGATTACGCGGGAAATTCTGCGGATTATCCGGATCAGTACAGGCCATATCCAGTGCACCCGATTTCATCTGCTCAACAGCAAATGCAATCGGATCTTTACCTTGTGCTTCCGCATCACGGGTCACATCAAGCGGATTACGTCCCAGCTGCGGAGCAGAAGGTAGCCAGCCCATACGTTCAGCTTTAATATTAAAATCCAGTTGACTTAAATTAGCCATCTGACCGGCATGGGTCGGCGCAATGACTTCCGACATTTTTAGTTTTTCATGGCGCCACTGACTGGTGTGGGCGTAGAAGAAAGAGGTTCCGTTCATCTGGCGTGCTGGACGATTCCAGTCTGCAGCGAAAGCAAGAGGCGCCCAGCCTGTTTGCGGACGTAGTTTTTCCTGACCGACATAATGACACCAGCCGCCACCGCTCTGACCGATACAGCCACACATCATCAGCATATTGATAATGCCACGATACGCCATGTCCATGTGATACCAGTGATTCAGACCAGCACCCACAATTACCATACTGCGACCATGTGTTTCATGTGCGTTTTGAGCAAATTCGCGTGCTACCTGAATCACCAGCTCCGGCTTCACGCCAGTATGTTTCTGCTGCCACAATGGTGTATAAGGCACATCAGCCAGATAATCATCGGTAACGCCATCACCGCCAAAACCACGGTCAATACCATAATTAGCACACATCAAATCAAATACTGTTGTTACCAGTATTTTTTCGCCATCTGCATTAATTATCTGCTTAACCGGAATATTTTTAACAATGACTTCTGCTGCATCATCTCCGCCGAAGTAATCAAAAGACACACCCATGATGGCATCATGATTATCCTTAAGTGATATCAGCGCTTTGATTTCTGTACTGTCAGATTTTTGTGCCAGCAGATTCCATTTACCCTGCTCACCCCAACGGAAGCCTATCGATCCTTTCGGTGCAACAATATCACCGGTATTTTCGTCGATAACCAGTGTTTTCCATTCAGGATGATTGCTTTCATCCAGCCCGCCTGCTATCTGACTTGCACGTAGGAAGTAGCCCGGCAGCAGTTTGCCGTTTTCCTGATTAATCACCACCAGATTAGGCATATCTGTCAGACGACGACAATAATCAATAAAATATTCTGACGGATTCTGCAGATGAAATTCTTTCAGAATCACATGCCCCATTGCCATTGCCAGTGCAGCATCCGTGCCCTGTTTTGGTGCCATCCAGATATCACTGAATTTCACCATTTCACCATAATCAGATGAAACTGCTACTGTTTTTGTACCTTTATAACGCACTTCAGTATAGAAATGCGCATCCGGAGTACGTGTCATGGGTACATTGGAGCCCCATACCATCAGATAGTTAGCGTTATACCAGTCGGCAGATTCTGCAACATCGGTTTGTTCACCCCATGTTTGCGGGCTGGAAGGTGGTAAATCGCAATACCAGTCGTAAAATGACAGCGGTACACCGCCAATTAGACTCAGATAACGCGAACCGGCAGCATAGCTCACCATCGACATTGCCGGAATAGGTGAAAATCCAATCACCCGATCAGGACCAAACTCCTTAATGGTAAAAGCATTGGCGGCAGCAATGATTTCATAAGCTTCTTGCCAGTCCAGACGAACAAAGCCACCCTGACCACGCTGGGATTTATATTTTTGTGCTAATTCAGGATTCTGAGTAATACCTTGCCATGCCTCAATGGCATTCATATTTTGACGTTTTTCACGCCACATACGTAATAAAGAAGCCCGAATCATCGGATATTTGACCCGCTGGGCAGAATAAACATACCAGCTATAAGATGCTCCACGAGGACAACCTCGTGGTTCGTGATTGGGCAAATCTGCACGGGTACGCGGGTAATCTGTCTGTTGCATTTCCCATGTAATCAGCCCATTTTTGACAAAAACACGCCAACTACAAGAACCGGTGCAATTCACTCCGTGAGTTGAACGTACTATTCTGTCATGTTGCCAGCGCTGACGATAAGTATTTTCCCACTCTCGTCCTTCCGCCACTACCGCACCATGGCCGGCTGAAAACGTTTCTTTGGTTTTACGTAAAAAATTCAGTCTGTCTAAAAAATGGCTCATGAATTTGTGCTCCATAGAGGCAATCGCCCCAAACATTTTCTTATTAATTTATATTTTTTTTAGCACCATCATCCTTGATAATGGTGCAATAATTTCAAGCTAACAGTGGGTAACCGATTGTTTACGAACAAAAACTAGTAATTAACTATCAGGCAGCTTACATAGAAAACAATAAAGCCCCATAAAGCTACTGATGCGCTGCCTGTCGCTTCAATCGAAGATCCAAAACTCTTCGGAATCAGAAAACCACCCTAGGCGCCAATAGCTCTCATAAAACCGAGTACTGTTGCCGATTCCTTAGTAGCATTTATATCTGCTGAATTGGTATTGTCTTGTTGTAGATGGTGATGAAAGAATGAAAAGATTCGCGGTGCCTGCGCATAAGTAGAACCGTTTCCAATACCACTAAAAGTAAACAACAACATAAAACTACAGAAAAAACCGCTAAAACTGCCCTTACTACCGGCAACAGGTTGAAATATGAATACACCCACTACGCCAACAATCATCATGACATAGCTGATTTGGGTAAGTTTTGCCGCAGACATTTTATCAGACAACCAACCACCTACAACTCGTAATTTTATGTCGACAAAAGCCCCCCCCCAAAAAGGCAAACTTAATTGCATCCAAATGTGGTAAAGAACGAGTTATCAGTAATGGAAACACAGCGGAAAAACCGATGAACGAACCAAACGTGCCCACATAAAGCCAGCATAAAATCCAGTTGTGCAACCGCTTGAAAATGACAAACTGTTCCTTTAGTGAGGAATGCATGCTGCCAATATCGTTCATCCCAAACCATGCAGCCAGCGTACTGAGCACAATAAACGGTACCCAGATAAAACCAGCATTCTGCAACCAAACCTGTGCAGATCCCTGAGGCGTAGAAATTGTCTGAGACTCACCGCCCATTGCACCAAACAGACAGCTAGTAATCGCCAGTGGCACAGCAATCTGTACTGCGGATACGCCCAGATTGCCCAAACCGGCGTTAATCCCCATCGCCTGACCTTTTTCCGATTTCGGAAAAAACAGACTGATATTGGACATAAATGAACTGAAATTTGCTCCGCCAAAACCACATAAAAGCGCCAGAATGAACATCGTTGTATAAGAAGTATTCGGATTCTGTACAGCAAAGCCCAAACCCAGTGCAGGAATCAGTAAACTGGCTGTGGAGATTGTTGTCCATTTACGTCCACCAAAAATCGGAATCACAAATGAATAACACATCCTTAAAGTCGCACCTGATAATGCCGGTAACGCTGCCAGCCAGAATAACTCATTACTACTGAATATAAATCCAATCAGTGGCAATTTTACTACCGTCACACTCCAAACCTGCCAGATCGCAAAGGCCAGCAACAGTGCAGGTACTGAAATCCATAAATTTCTGCGCGCGATTGCACGACCTTTGCTAAGCCAGAATTCTTTGTCTTCCGGTTGCCATCCTGTTAAAACTTTGCCCACTATTACTTTTCTAAATCAAGGTTTTTGATTTTTAAAGAGAAATGCATCCAAATTAAGCTGATACTTACCGTACCAAACATCAACATAAACGAAGTTGAACGCACGCCAGTCAAATCGACTAAAGCACCAAACATAATTGGTAATAAGAAACCACCTAAACCACCGGCTAGACCTACTACACCAGAAACAGTACCCATATCTTCTGGGAACTCATCAGATATAAATTTAAAAACGGAAGCCTTACCAATTGCCAGTGCCACACCCACTAAAAACAGTAATATGGTAAATAACGTCGCATTTAAGCCAATATACATGTCAAGATGACCTGTTACGGTACTAATCGACATTTGAGTTTGCGGATAAGATAATAAAAAGAAGGCAAACCAGCACACCCACATTACCATCCAGGTAACCTTATAGGCACCATACTTATCGGATAGCCAACCACCAAACGCACGTAATACACCGCCGGGTAAAGAAAAACAAGCTGCCAATAAAGCTGCTTGAGTTAGCTTAAAATGATATTCACCAACGTAATAACTTACCATCCACAATGAAATACCGACATAACCACCAAACACAACAGAATAAAGCTGGCTATATTTAAGTACCTGTGGATCTTTCATCAACAGTAATTGTTCTTTCAGAGTGGCTTGCTTAGCAGCTATTGCTTTAGGTTCGGGATAGCTGAAAAACCAGAACAATATAGTAATAATCAGCAATATTACGGCATAAACGCGTGGTACTGCTTGCCAGCCAAAAGCTGCAATTAGTGCCGGTGCTAAAAATTTATTTAATGCCGCACCAGCATTACCGGCGCCGAAAATTCCCATTGCCAAACCTTGACGATCTTTTCGAAACCATTTGGCAACATAGGGCGTACCTACTGAGAATGACCCCCCTACTAAACCCAACCATAAAGCGATAGATAGAAACTGAGTATAGGTATGGGCATATTCTAGTAACCATACCGCCGGTACACAAACCAGCATTAACAGGAAAAACACAATTCGGCCACCAAAACGGTCAGCCCAGATACCTAAAGGTACTCGAATCAAGGAACCAGATAACACTGGCATAGCTGTAAGTAAGCCAAATTCAGTTTGATTCAAATGTAATTGCTCTTTGATAGGCACACCCAACACGGCAAACACCATCCAGATCATGAAACAGACAATAAATGCAATCGTGCTGGAAGTAAGCACTGTTACCGATTTTCTAACACCAGAATCCATTCTGTACCCCCATTAATAATTCTCTTTAGTGTACGTAATCACCTTTTCATATCCAATTAGTCATCCGATGCAAAATCATTAACCAGAAAGCACAATGCCAAATAAGCAAAAAGACCTATTGACAAACTCAATAGGCCTTTATCAAATTCTGATATTCAGTAGCTATTATTCGATATTCAACTCATTTGTTTATTTATCCAGACCATGCTCAATGGCATAGATAGCAGCCTGTACCCTACTGGCTACATTTAATTTGCGTAAAATATTCTGAACATGCACTTTTATAGTGCTTTCAGTTATATCCAGATTACGCGCAATCACCTTATTACTATTCCCACGTGCCAACCAGCGCAAAATTTCCCGTTCGCGCGGGGTCAGTGGTTCAGTAATTTTTTCGTCAGCCTGTTCCTGCCTGCGCAACCTTGTTACCAGCTTACTTGTCATTTCAGGCGATAACACACTATCACCGCTAATCGCTTTTTCAATACTATCCAGCAAAAATTCTGTATCAATATTTTTTAACAGATATCCGCGGGCGCCCAGCCGCATACATTCGAGTAAATCACTACCGTCTTCAGATACTGTCAGCATTAGCACCACCTGCTGCGGATTATGATTTATCATCTGCGGTAGTGCTTCAAGTCCTCTCATTACCGGCATATCCAGATCAAGGAGTACAGCATCCGGCTGAAGCTGTTGCTGCATTTTTACCCCTTCAAGCCCGTCTGTGGCCTCACCCACCACCTCAAAACGCTCACAACTATCAATCAGTGCACGCAAACCACGCCGAAACAAAGTGTGATCATCGACAATCAGAATCCGGTACTTGTTTTCATTAAGCATTATTAAATTCCCAAAATTATTCCTGCGCATGAATATACTGACGCGGCACCATCAACTCCACACATACCCCGTTATTTTCACGTGCAAATATTTTTAATTCTCCATTAATTTTGCCGGCTCGTTCTTTCATGATATGTACACCCACATGCCCGTGCAGCCCCTTCTGAATCAGCGTATCCTCGGCAAAACCTATTCCGTTATCTTCAATACAGAGATTCAGGCGATCAGCCAGATATACCAGCTTCACCCGCACAGCATCAGCATGCGCATGTTTACGTACATTTGATAATGCTTCCTGCACAATGAACACTACCTGCAATTGTACATCCGACTCTACCTCATACACATCGCCTTCTACCGACCAGTCTGCAACAATATCTGTTTGTTGTTCAAATCTTTTCATCACCTCCTGCAACGAACTGATTAGCCCTTCTGAAACCAGACGTACCCGGAAATTTGACAATAATTCGCGTACATCATCATAGCATTGCTGAATACCCTCATGAATAAAATCCAGAGTCTGTTTAGCCTGCTCTTGTTTCTGCTCTGCAAGAGATTTTTCCAGTACCTGTATCTGCATATTCATAAATGAAAGCGACTGCGCGATACTGTCATGCAATCCTTGCGCCATCAGGTTACGCTCTTCCAGTATCGCCATCTGCTTATCCAGTTCATTCAGGCGCATACTTTCAATCGCTATTCCGAACTGGCTGCAAACAGTTGAAATCAGACGTTGATTTTCTTCACTCAGTGCAAATGGCTTCAATGCAAACAAGTGCAGCATACCGATTTCATCATCTACTGATTTCACTGCAAATGTCAGACAAAACGGCAGAACCTGTTGCATCTGACAGCAATGATTATTTTCCTCATGAATGACCAGTGGTTGATTATTGTAATTAACCACAGACTGATGCAACCGCACACAGCGCCCGCCATCACAGCGATAATCACGGAACATATCTACCTGCTCCTCTGTCAGCCCGTCCGAACCGGCTACTTCGAGCATCTGTGAATGGCGATTTTTTAACTGCACCACACAGGCATCCGCACCACTAAACGCCTTCATTTTATGCATAAATATTTGTACCAGCACCGTCAGATCATGCTGTTCCTGAAACAATGAGGTCATAGCATATAATACCGCCAGCTCACGATTACGCTTAACCACTGCCTGCGTTTGCTCAGCTACCCGGTTTTCCAGCGTGTCATATACTTCATACAACTTGGCGGCCATCAGATTAAAACCCTGTGCTACCTGCCCGAACTCATTGGCCGTACCCACTTTCAGGCGTGTATCAAAATAACCCTTACCAATCTGACTGATCCCCTGATTCAGACGTAACAGTGGCGAAATAACCAGATGATGCAGTAACAGCAAAGACACAATCGCAGATAGTACAGCCATCATTAATACTAGCGCCTGTAGCCAGCGCAACAGTCTGATATTGTGCGTATTATCTTGCTCAATAAGCAAAACCAGCCGATCAATTACCGCAGTGAATTCTCTGGCCTGAGCAAGGAAAGCTTCTCCGCTTAGTCTGCCCTGTAAATAAGCTTCACGGTCAGCAAGAAAATCCTGCAACTGCTCCTCAATTTCCTGAACTTGAGTTAATAACTGTTTATGGCGCTGTCCGTTCATAACACCGGTATCATGCAATTCATATAAATGACCAAGTATTTCCTTAAATTGACGCTTTTCATCCGCAAACTGCTGCTCTGCACCCGGTGTTTTCGTGACCAGTACCATATAAAACACCCGTTTGCGCAGACTACCGGCTTCATTGATTGCCATTCCCAGCTCTTCCAGCCGCCATGAGGTATTCAGCGACAACCCTACCAGACTGGTGGCCAGAAACAGCCATACAGCAATCAGCACAACCAGTACTTTTGATAACTTCTGTCCGCGTAAAAACGACCGATCAAACTTTTGCCACAGATTTTTCATAACACCCCAATCAGAAAACAGGCAGCACTATAACGCAAAAGTCGAAATACAGATTTGATATTCATATAAAATTTGATATCTTTGCCAATAAAATATATAATATATTTACAATTTTTTAATATATTTAACAATTTAAATAATAGAATAACTTATTTTAATCTATTTTAGATTTTTTTATTAACTATAAAAAGGAGTGGATTGCTATGACTTGGACTTATGCACAAAATAATGGTGAATTGAAACATAATGGTGTGTTTATTGGTACTGGGTATGCAGGTTTTGGTAAAGGGAAATTTAACCCTTCAATGCAATGTGTGAGTAATGTTGGTCCTCTGCCCAGAGGTAAATATATTATGAAAGAGCTTCTCTTGAAGCATCGAAGCTGTGGTGAATATGTAATCAGGTTAGCACCTGATCCAAGTAATAATATGTGTGGTAGATCCGGTTTTTTAATTCATGGTGATAGTAAAAAGCATCCCGGTATGGCTTCTCATGGTTGTATAATTCTATATACAAAGTATCGAAAAGATATGTGGAACAGCGGTGATAAAATTCTAGAAGTAATAGCATAATAGATAAAATCTAAGGATGAAGAAAAGTGAAAAAACTTTTACTAGTAACACTATTAGCAGTCTTACCTATATTAAGCTTTGCTAAAGGGCCTGATTGTGATTCATGGCCAATGAATATAAGTGAGGGCTGGTTAAAAAATGCTGGTATAGTTGATATCATAAATTTAGATGAATCTAAAACTAAGATAACATTATTAGCATCTGAGAAAAAAGCAAAAGGTTTATATACCCAGATTTATCACTTTATTTTTTATGATACAATAGGTAATACTTATGAAATCATTACTAATAATGATGCTTCTTATAAAGAATGTTCAGAGAGTGGTGTTGATATCTATTTAATATCAAAAAGTGTTTCAAACAAGTAAATAAATGAGATGTTATCATTAGTTAGATATCTTTTAAGGAAAATCATATATTTTAAAATAGATATATGATTTTCATCATAAATTTTAAAATAAATTAGATGTTTACAAACTAAAACTTAAATGAAATATATCAGCAAGATGTAATGTATAATTCTAGATAAAAAGTATCGAAAAGATATGTGGAACAGCGGTGATAAAATTCTAGAAGTAATAGCATAATAGATAAAATCTAAGGATGAAGAAAAGTGAAAAAATTTTTCCTAGTAACACTATTAGCAGTCTTGCCTATATTAAGCTTTGCTAAAGGGCCTGATTGCCATTCCTGGCCAATGAAAATGAGTGAAGTCTGGTTACAAAATGCTGGTATAGTTGCTATCGAAAATTTAAATAAACCTAAAACTAAGATAACATTATTAGCATCTGAGAAAAAAGCAAAAGGCTTATATACCCAAATCTATCACTTTATTTTTTATGATTCAATAGGAAATAGTTATGAAACCATTACTAATAATGATGCTTCTTATGAAGAATGTTCAATGAGTGGTGTTGATATCTATTTAATATCAAGAAGTGTTTCATACAAGTAAATAAATGAGATATTATTATTAGTTACATATCTTTTAAGGAAAATCATATATTTTAAAATAGATATATGATTTTCATCATAAATCTTTAAAATAAATTAGATATTTTTCAAATTAAAATTTAAATGAAAATATAAGAAAAATGTAATTATTTATTTCACCCTGCCAATCTTGTTGTTATCTTCTTATAATTCAAAATGAAAATGTATCGTTGACATTTTTACAATGGCAATAAATTTTTCAATTAGTGGCTTATTTTTATCATCATAATATATATAAATAAGCCACTAACTAAATAAAGATAAAACTAAACTATTAGTTTTAATTCTTTATTATTTTCCATACGGAATCTCCACAAAATACTAGAATAACCTTTGCTCAAAACGGTTTGGCTTACCTGGCAATAGCATCAGTATGATAAACCAGATTTGTCCGATGACCGGTATAAGAGTGATCAGAATCCACCATGCAGAATGGTTAGTGTCATGCAGCCGTCTGAACTGAAGTGACAAAGTCGCTATCCATACAACAAAACCGATTACCAGCGCAACAAAATTAATTGTCCAGTCGCCCCATGTATAAATATCATTAATCGGATGTCCCAGCATTTTTTCAACAGCAAATAATAAAATCATTCCAAGAATATAGTTAAGCACGATCGGCCACCAATAATCAGCACGGTTAGAGGTTCCTGAAAAATTCAGAATGTTATGCCAGAATCGTTTGTAGGATTCAATCATTAGTTACTCTCCTGTAATTTTATCCTGTAAAAAGTTGCTATAAATTATGTAATTACAGTTGCCATATTAAGGCTAAAATGACAGGAAGAATGTTATTTTATCTTTAAAAACAATAGATTACTTTTATTAAAAATTAGGAATTAAATTGTAGGTTTTCACTAGAATTCTTTATTATTACCAAATAAATGAGATTATTTATAAAGAAAGATTAATTATTTATATGATTGATTAAATTTGCGATTTATCTATATACAATTAATCCCGTTAAATCATTTCACGAATCAGTGAATATTTAACGGGATTAATACTGGTATCAGATTTAAAATCAATGATTAATCTTTAATTTATTTAATTTAACCATCCAGATGATTATTTTGTGGTGCCAAAACGGTACGATTACCATTTCCTTCCGGTGCGGAAACCACTCCTTCGGCCTCCATCTGTTCAACCAGTCTGGCAGCACGGTTATAACCGATACGCAGATGACGCTGCACAGATGAGATGCTGGCTTTTCTTGTTTTCACTACCAATGCTACAGCATCATCATATAAAGGATCCTGATCATCATCTACGTTGCGGGAAGAAGCATTGCTAAATAAATCCTCTTCTCCTACCCCTGCGGTTAAAATATCATCAATGTACTGCGGCTCACCAAATTGTTTTAGATAATTGACGACCCGATGCACTTCCTCATCAGCAACAAATGCACCATGTACCCTTTCAGGATACGCTGTTCCTGGAGGCAAAAATAACATATCACCTTGACCCAGCAGATTTTCTGCGCCCATTTGATCAAGAATAGTGCGACTGTCGACTTTACTGGATACTTGAAATGCAATACGGGTAGGAATATTTGCTTTAATCAGGCCGGTGATAACATCTACACTAGGACGTTGAGTAGCCAGAATTAAGTGAATTCCAGCAGCACGCGCTTTTTGCGCTAGACGAGCGATCAATTCTTCAATTTTTTTACCCGCAGTCATCATCAGATCAGCAAATTCATCCACCACTACCACAATATAGGGTAATTTTTCCAAAGGCTCAGGATCATTTGGATTCAATGAAAACGGATTAACCAGTTTTCTGCCTACTGCTGCCATTTCGGCTACTTTTTGATTGAATCCAGCCAAATTACGTACACCGATATGACTCATAAGCCGGTAGCGTTTTTCCATTTCATTAACACACCAGGTAAGTGCATTAGCAGCCAATTTCATATCAGTCACCACAGGTGCCAATAAATGCGGAATACCTTCATAAATACTTAGTTCCAGCATTTTTGGGTCAATCATAATCAGACGCACATCTTCTGGTGTGGCTTTAAATAGCAGGGATAAAATCATGGCATTAACGCCAACTGACTTACCTGAACCAGTTGTCCCGGCAACTAATAAATGAGGCGCTTTAGCCAGATCAGTAACAATTGGCTGACCGGTAATGCCTTGTCCCAGAGCCAATGTCAATTTGGAATGAGACTGCTGAAATACCGGAGCAGTTAAAATTTCACTAAGACGGATAACTTGCCGTTTTGGATTAGGCAGCTCAATACCCATATAGGTCTTACCGGGTATGGTTTCTACTATACGAATAGCGGAAAATCCCAAACTACGCGCTAAATCTTTTTCTAGATTGACTACCTGACTGCCACGCACCCCTTGTGCTGGTTCTATTTCATAACGTGTAATAACCGGACCGGCAAAAGCATCGACAACTCTTACTTTAACTTTAAATTCGGCTAGTTTTTCTTCAATAGTTATACCATTTTCCAGCAAAGTTTCTTCGCTTTGCTGAGCAGCTGCATCATAGTGTGCTGGTAACAGTAATTCTAAGCTGGGTAAGGTAGCTATAAGGTGTAATGCTGACGGTTGATAGGTATTTACCGAAATAGCTGGCGGATGGTTTGCATTGTGAGACTGTAATTGAGGTTGTAATCTATTTTTCGTTAGATGATTATTGTCCGGTACAGTAAAATTATCAGGTAAACTGGTATCTAATGACTGATTTGTCCGCAAATCAGCTCTCAGATTCTGGTTTTGCTGGAGTTGCTGAGCAATCTGACCGGCTGAAACAGCAATTTCTGCATTTAAAATTTCATTTTCATCATCAGCCAAATACCATATCGGTTTAGTAGGCTGAGCTTTAACTTCATTGACTTCTTCAATATACTGAAAAGGATTTGATAAGTTCACCGTTGCTTGCGATGAATGTATATCATGCGCTTCTGCTCCTGTATAACTGTCATCTATACCATTGGTGCTAACGTTAGAGGAATAGACATTTTGATCACGACTATTTTCAGATTGCTGTTCGTCAGTTGAGATTGGATGCGGAAAAGCTACATGGACATATGCAGCTTTAGTAGTCGTTTCTTGGAATTTTTTAGCAGTCGCAACTGATGAATTTCTAGTTGTTACATGGTTTGTCTCATGATTAAAATTATTGATTTGATTATTCTCAGCCGCCTCAGGCTGACTAGTTTCAGACCGAACAACTTCAACTCTTGGTTTATGTGCTTCAGGTATAGAACGAAACGGTGTAAAGCGTGTGGATAAAGGTACATGTCGATCTAAGGCTATATCATTGGCCGGATTTATAGTTCCAGTATCACTGGCTGGCACCATAACTTGTACGGCTTGTTGTTCACCGATGCGCGCTGCAGCCGGTATAACACTTTCGCGCACCACTGGGCGCTGGAATTTTGGTTTATTCACCGGCGAGTCAGTTTTAGCCAGATTAGAAAAAACTTCTTCTTCTGCAATTACCGGAATAGAGCTTAAATCTTCTTTAACCCGATTAGTATTATTTTGGCGTAGGCGAGCCAGTCGCTGACGCATTAGATTGAACCTGATGTCTTCTTCATCAATAATATTTTTATCATTATGATGCTGTAATGTAAAATTTCTAGGCATTACAACGTTAGCCAAATGGGAAGGCGAAGATAGTGCTTGACCGAGAGAATGCTGTGTTGCTCTTTCCAGTTCTTCAGGATCATAGTTTTTTAAGGCACGTTGTTTTAACAACGCCTCTTGTTCAGCTTTAGTTTGTGAACGTACTCTGGCCAACATTGGGTCATCTACTGTGATTTCATTTACATACTGACGAGGATGTTTTTGTTTGTGTGCCTGTTGTTTTTGCTGCCAATTCAATTGAACCACTTCCAGCTGCTCGTGATTATATGGTTCTTCTTCAGATTGAGACGGGTTAGTTATTCTTCGCGTCGCTTCTTCCAGCGTAATAACTGCCAAATCTCGATCGACAGTTGATGGACTCGGATCAGTCTTACTAGAAGTTTCCATGTTTACGGAAACATTAACATTATTCGGTTCTGTTATCTTAACGGTGAAATTGTCAGCCTGATTATGGCTTTGCTGGAGAGAGGCATGATGAAGAGATTCAGCTGAATATTGATGTGCTCCAACTTCAACTGATGGCTGCAAAGCAGAATTGAGCTGATTCACTTGTACATAACTAACATCAGTATAAACTCTGGGGGGCAATGGAGCAGCCTCGGTAATTGTGATCTGAGGTGATACTTCTGCCGTAGTAGATAAGGCGGGTTCAGCTGTATAGTCCATTACCTCGTTATTTTCTGGATTGTAAGCTGATGGTGAAATCTGCTTTTCTGCTTCAAAACGATTATCATCTGTTTTTGCATCTGCAGAGACGGATTCAGATGGCTTAAAATCTGCAGACTGAGGTTGTGTAAGTGATTCAGATATCTGATCATCTGTTAAATCAGTTTGATGTGGGATTAGCTGTTGTGTTTTATCTGCATGAATATTTTCCCCGCTATGATTTTCATGCCGGGTTAAATAAGTCATTTCTTGTTGCCACCTGCGTTCTTGTACACTACGCCACCAGAATAAAGCAGCAATACAGGCAATAATTAGAATCAATACAATCCACAACATAAGAGTTCACGTCCCTTTTGCAATTTTTGCTGCAATCCGGTTTTATTACCGGATTTATACCATTACGCGTGCAATAAATGTACTTCTAAATTATCAATCAGGCGGGTACGTCCTAGTACAGCAGCCGCCAAGATGACGATATTTTTATCACTTTTCTGTGCTTTAGCCAGTGTCAATGCTTGACGTATTTCAATATAATCAACCTGCCAGCCCTGTTGATTTAATTTAGAAGTAGCCATCTTTTCCAAAGCTATAAAATCAGTATGCCCTTGTTGCATCTGCGTTGCCATAGTTTGCAAAGTTTGAAATAATTCTGGAGCCTGACAACGTTCCTCTGGGGAAAGATAGCCATTGCGACTGGATAAAGCTAAGCCATCCTCGGCTCGTTCGATAGCCACAGGTACAATGCGGATGTTCATATTCAAATCACGAACCATACCAGTCAATATTACTAATTGCTGATAATCTTTTTTTCCAAAGCAGGCTACATCTGGCTGAACAATATTAAATAGTTTTGTCACTACTGTGGCTACACCACGAAAATGCCCGGGACGAGTTTTACCACACAGATCATTTTGCAACAGTGGTGGTTCAATAAAATAATGTTGTTTACCATCAGGATATAATTCTTGCTCTGCAGGCGCAAATACTATATCAGCACCTACTTCTTTAAGCTTTTCAGCATCTTCCTGTAATGTGCGCGGATATTGATCAAAATCTTCGCCCTCACCAAACTGTATCCTGTTTACAAAAATACTGACTACAACTGCGTCTGCATTTTTTTTTGCTTCGCGCACCAATGACAGATGACCTTCGTGCAAATTGCCCATTGTTGGGACGAAAGCCACATTTTCTACTTGCCTACGCCATTTCTGAAATTCGGCAATAGTAGATATTATTTGCATTTCTAATCCTGTTCTGTCGCTTTATCACAATTTACTTTTATCTCTAAGGCGACAACTATAACTTACTCAAGGAAACAATTATAACACTGCTTAAGCAGCTATTTGCTATTCTATTGTGACGGTTTATCACTATATATATCAAATGATGATGACGGATATAAATAATCTGTCTACAAGAAGATAATATAGTCACCACAGTTTTTTATTTAAGTGTGCTAACATGAAATAACTATTTCAGTGTCCACACTGAAATAGTTATTTCAACATTTCGACACTGTGTCGACAAAAATTTATAATTCAAGGAGTAAACTATGAAAATCAAATCCTGGTTAGCCACAGTGTTGTGTCTTACAGTACTGGCAGCTTGCGGTGGCGGTAACAATAACACTGCTTCCAGCGCAAGCCAAACTAACGAACCGAATCCTGCGGCCAGCAAGACATTCATCGTAGGAACCCATGCGGAATTTGCACCATTCGAATCACATGAAGCAGATGGCAAACTGTCTGGTTTTGATATTGACATAATAAATGCTATGTCCAAAGCCGGTAATTTTAAAGTAGAGTTCAGAGATCAACCTTGGGAAGGATTATTCACCAGTCTGAATAATGGCGACTTGGATATTGTCGCGTCTGGGGTAACGATTACTGATGAACGCAAACAAACATTAGGCTTTACTGATCCGTACTTTGATATTTCAATGGTCGTCCTGACACCAAGCAATAAAAAATTCACAGCTCTGGCTGATTTGAAAAATATGACACGTGTTGCTGTCGCCACTGGTCAGACTGGCGATTTAGCAGTTCAACAACTTCTTGGAGCGCAAAGCCCTAAAATTGCCCGATTTGATACTGTTCCATTAGCGATTAAAGAATTACAAAATGGTGGTGTTGAAGCTATGGTTTCTGATGGCGCGGTGATCAGTAACTATGTCAAAGCAAATGGTATTGGTAATGTGACCATTAATAAAGTTGCGGAATTCGGTACTGATCACTATGGCTTTGTGGTTAGAAAAAATGATACTGCTACCGCTACATTATTAAATGAAGCATTGAAAAAAATCCGTGCTAACGGCGAGTACGACAAGATTTATGCTAAATATTTTACTGATTAAATTTATTAATTAAAAATTGTAACAACCCGTTATTACTTAAAATAGCGGGTTTATTTTTGTGTCTTCTTTAAGTTTAGTGCAATCAGGCAGTTTAATTGTTTTGGAAATAATATTTTAGTTAGTACACCAGACACTATGGCTGTTGTAAAGATTAATACTGATAAGAAGATTATCTACATGATAAAGATTCAGATAAACAATTTTATTTCTTGATATTACTTACTCGCTGGTCGGTTTATACTGATGTAAAAAATTGTCATATTTATAATTAGTAATTTGTTGTGCAGTTGTAATTTTTGTATCACTAACTGATTTATTTTACTTTGTCTAAGGTGATTCTTATTTAAATGATCACCGCAAAAACCAGCTAATACATCCGAATCGATTGGTATATATTGATTTAATAGTCTGTTTCAGGCATGTTTTTCTGATACTGTTTCTCCTGATAAATTTTTAGAAAATAATTGGCTATTTCATCTATATTTTCCACGGTGATACATTTCTGAATATTTTTTCAGTTGATGGGTAGTGGTTCAGGGATAGGCATGAAAAACAGCTATTATTAACAGAAATTGTAGTCCTAAAGCTAAATTTTTACGGCCATATTTTACAATTCAATGACTTAATTATTAGCTTATTAGTTAATTTAAATGATAAATCTAAAAGTTTATTTTTATCAGATACAATAAAAAAATTTATGATTGTTTTGTATAAGTATTATTATTGCTAACCGTTTAAGTCAGCTACTTATATTTTACTGATATTTCCATCCTATATTTCTCGGCAGTATTTTGAGCTATCATTTATGAAATTATCCTCTACCCAAAGCTATGTTATCACTGTAATTTTATTGCTTATTAATAGCATTGTGCTTATTCTGGCTCTGGCTTATCCGCCCAATCCAAACCGAATCATTGAAACCTGGCTAGTATTTATTGTAGTTCACCGCTTTCTACCACGATGTTGGCGCGCGCTCATGTGGGTTAGCGCTATAGTTATTCTGCTTTATCATTCTACTGCTGCGCATTATGGGCGCCCTAGTTTCGGTATAGTGGCTTCGTTAATCAGTACCAATGCCTCTGAAGCCAGTGAATATATAAGCAGTTTATCATGGCAAACTTGTCTTTCCACTTTACTTCTGGCGTCGATCCCACTAATTATAGTACGCTGGTGCCGACAACAACCACAACCACAATGGAAAAGTTGGTGGGCTTTGCCTATACTGCTGGCTTTGCTGATCATGTCGATACAAACAGCGCGTAAGGGCTATACAGTTGGTGGTTTTGCTTTACGTGCGCAGCCAATAGAGTTTCTTGCTGATGCTTATTTGCAGCCCCGAGCGTATTTTGCCGAATTAAAGAAACTAAAAGAGGATGTGAACAAACCTGATCAATGGAAAATTGATCAGGTGCAGAGCAAATATCAAAACTATGTTTTGGTCATTGGTGAAAGTGCACGGGCAGATTATTTTCATTTGTATCATTTTAAATATCCGAATACACCTTTTTTAGATACCCATGCCAGTATAATCATGGATAATATGTACTCTGCTGGACCAAATACGCCAATATCTTTACTACATGGTCTGTGTTTAAGCCATGGTGAATCTTTTAGTATCCAAAACAATATTATTACTTTAGCCAAAAAAACTGGCCTGCAAACGGTATGGCTCTCAAATCAGGGTGCGCTTGGACAATATGATACTTCAATTTCTACCATCGCCCATCAGGCCAATCAAACAATCTTTCTGAAAAAAACTGGTTATGAATTTGGGGATGAAACTTTTGACACCCAACTCTTAGCACCATTACAAGAAGTTTTAAAACGACCATTGCCATCACGACAACCCCGATTAATTGTTATGCATACCATGGGTTCTCATCCAAATCCTTGTAATCGGCTGAAAGAGTCACCACAGCACTATGTGGAAAATAATAATAGTAATTGCTATATTGACTCCATCAAACAAACAGATAACTTATTACAACAAATCTATTCTGCTTTACAAACAACCGGTCAGTCTTTCAGTATAATTTATTTCAGTGATCATGGTTTAAGCCACGATAAAGACACCTACGAAAAAAATAGCATAGTGCGTGCCAGCAGTATTTTGCGCCACAATGACCGCTTCATTGAAAATTATCATGTTCCATTCGTAGTCATTAACAGCGATCGAAACATTAGCAAACGTATTACCGCTCGTCGCAGTGGATTTGAACTCATTGATGGTATAGCTAACTGGCTAGGAATTAGCAGTCCACAACTACCTTACAGTGACCAATTTTTTAGCGATACGGATAGTAAAAAATTGGAGGTACTCAATATGAGTCAAAAATTACAACCGTTGCAGCAATTAGAGCATGATCCGCTACCGCAGGATTTACGCTAATAGACCGTGTCTTAATATTTTAAAATTTTAAAAAATGTCCTGAATTGTATTTTTTCAGAACATTGTTTTAAAAGCTATACAAATGTTAATTTTTCTTAATATACGATTACTTTATTGATTTACATCAAAACACAATTTTTAGAAAAAATTATAATGAAGCTACTTTGATTGGTTTCCTCTTGATGTGTGTGTTTATGTGTGGCTTTCCGCCACACTTTTTTTTCCTTATAATATCGCAATAATTCAATTAAAGTATAAAATTCAATATTATTTACTTTATTTATCAAATATATTTTCTGTACTTTCAAATAACTATCGATCTGCTCAACATATCAAAGCAATTATAATTTTTTATCTATAGCGTATTGCTATAATCAAATAATTAAGGAAAGCCCTATTCGAAGCTACAACCATTAATGTATTACATAACAAAATAAGTTAAACAGCTGATACTATTTACATTGAAATGACAAAAATATATCAGCGTAGTGCAATATGCATTTGCAAATATTCATTATATTCCATTAATATAAATCATTTAAATTTCGCATCAACCTAACACAAATAAATTCTCGAATTCGCTTTCAATTTGAATTAACCGGCAATTAACTCTGTTTGGGATTCCTGATTAGATGCTGACAAGCTGGGAAAAACCAGATTAACTTTATCGCATGCTGGATCATAATCAATAGTAACCTCACCACCTTCGCTTAACCGTCCAAACAGTAGTTCATCAGCCAGAATTTTACGTATACGATCCTGAATTAATCGCTGCATCGGACGGGCACCCATGGTGGCATCAAATCCATTTTCAGCCAAAAAGCGATGCAAAGACGGCGTAAACTGGACAACCACCTGCTTAGCTAAAAGTTGTTGTTCTAATACCAGTAAAAATTTATCGACAACTTTTGCAATTACTTCTTGTTTAAGGGCTGCAAATGGAATAATGGCATCCAAGCGATTACGAAATTCTGGGGTGAAATTTTTTTCAATAATCGCCATACTATCAGCTTGTGCTCGCTGCCCAGTAAAGCCAAAATCAGGTCTGGCCAGCTCGGATGCACCTGCGTTGGTGGTCATGATCAATATGACATTACGAAAATCTGCACTACGTCCATTATTGTCTGTAAGTTTGGCATAATCCATCACCTGCAATAATACGTTGAAAATATCAGGGTGGGCTTTTTCGATTTCATCCAGTAATAAAACAGAATACGGTTGCTTAGATATAGATTCGGTTAATAATCCACCCTGCTCAAAGCCTACATAGCCCGGCGGAGAGCCTATTAATCGAGAGACAGCATGTCGTTCCATATACTCAGACATATCAAAGCGCAATAAAGGCAGATCAAGTAAGGCAGCCAGTTGTCTGGCGACTTCAGTCTTGCCTACTCCTGTGGGTCCGGCAAACAGAAAACTTCCAATTGGTTTATCCGGCTGTTTTAATCCAGAGCGAGCCATTTTGATAGCCGAAGCTAAAGCATCAATAGCCTGATCCTGACCAAAAACTTTTGCTTTTAAATTATCCGCCAAATGGCGTAAAACCTGTTTATCATCATGGGAAACAGATTTTTCCGGAATACGCGCCACCCGAGCAACGATTGCTTCGATTTCAGCCCGTCCTATAGTCTTGCGCTGTTTTGATTTAGGTTGCGTTTTTTGCGCCGCAGCAGCTTCATCAATAATATCTATTGCTTTATCTGGTAAAAATCGTTCATTTATATAACGTGCAGACAATTCAGCAGCAGCCTCTAAAGCTTCACGGGTATATCTCACCTGATGATAATGCTCAAAAGCTGGTCGTAGCCCCTGCAAAATCTGAATGGTTTCGGGGATAGTCGGTTCGAGAACATCAATTTTCTGAAAACGTCGGCTAAGTGCATGGTCTTTATCAAAAATAGTACGGTATTCTTGATAAGTCGTGGCACCTATACAGCGCATATTACCTTTTGCTAAGGCTGGTTTAAGCAAATTAGAAGCATCCATCGTGCCCCCAGAAACACTGCCTGCACCTATTATTGTATGAATTTCATCGATGAATAAAACCGCTTTATCTAATTGAGCTAATTCATTGATTACAGCTTTTAGTCGGGCCTCAAAATCGCCACGATATTTAGTACCGGCCAACAATGCGCCCATATCCAGCAAAAAGACAACCGCACCTTTAATGGCTTCCGGAACTTTATCATGTCCCAGCTTATAAGCAAGACCTTCTGCCAGCGTAGTCTTACCAACCCCAGCCTCTCCAACTAGTAAAGGATTATTTTTACGTCGACGACATAGCGTCTGGATTAGTCGTTGCATTTCTTCACCACGACCAATCAATGGACCTATACGACCAGCCATAACTTCATTATTTAGGTTAATCGTATACTGATCTAATGCTTTGGCGGATGTTTTAACCGTTTCGTTTTCCACATTTTCTGCTTGAGAATGTTCATTGTTAGCAGAATTATTCCCTAATGTCAGATAGCGCAACACATCCAGACGGCTAACTGATTGCAACTCCAGAAAATAAACAGCATGACTGTCTTTTTCCGACATGATCGCAATCAGTACATCTACCGGGCTGACTTCTCCTTTTGCCTCTGCAGCACGAACGTGTACGATTGCCTGCTGTAATACACGCTGAAAACCAATTGTAGGCTGTAACTCATCTTGTGACTCAGAGGATGCCGATAAAATTGGTGTATTGGCTAAAATACTTTGTTGTAATTGTGTGACTAACACACCATTGTCTACCCCTAAAGCAGATAAAGTTTGTGCCACTTCTTTACTTTTCTGCACCAACCCAAGCAGCAAATGCTCGACGCCGATATATTCAAACGAATGGCTGCGCGCTTCCGCATAAATATGTTGCAGAATTTTTTCTAATTGCGCCGAAATCATTCCTGCTCTCCTAACAATGATTGTAAAACACGGTTTTTCATAGATAAGTTTATTTCAATCACTATAATGCAAATCTGGAGTATTAAAGTAGATATATACCAGAGTTTACTATTTAATCAGTTTGGTTAGACATTTTTAAGCTGGTTCTATTATACATTGTAGTGGATAGCCAGCTTCATTCGCCTGTTTCAATACCTGCCAGCGTTTGGTTTCGGCTACATCTTTTTGATAGATCCCGCATACACCTCGTCCGCTTTCATGTACCGTGAGCATCACTGCAATAGCCTGCGTATGCGGTAAATGAAAAACAGTTGTCAATAAGTTCACCACAAAATCCATGGGGGTGAAATCATCATTTAATAGTACCACTTGATATTTTTTCGGAGGTGGTAACACGGTTTCTTGATTCTGGCTAATGGTTTGTATATTAGTAGTTGACATTATGCGAATATTTACATGTATCTGTGGGTTTTTAGTAACGGTTTTAATAATTTTATCATTTTTCGGTAAGCTTACTTGACGTTAGTTCTTAACCTATGTAAAAAGGTTACTTAAGCAAGTTAGGCATGAATTGCTTACAAACAGTTGCGCAAATGTTCACTTTTTTGTTGGCCTTTATGTCTGATACTTGTTATTTATCTTGTTTTTTAGTATAGGAAGTTTCATGGCAACTGGTATTGTTAAGTGGTTTAACGACGCTAAAGGTTTTGGTTTTATTACTCCAGATGAAGGTGGCGAAGATTTGTTTGCTCATTTCTCTGCAATCAATATGAATGGTTTTAAAACCCTTAAAGAAGGTCAACGTGTTTCATTTGATGTAACTACCGGACCAAAAGGTAAACAGGCTGCTAACATTCAAGCAGCTTAATTGGATTAGTTGTCCAGTTAATCAAAATAGCGACTAAGGTCGCTATTTTGGTTTATTCTGATTATAAATATCACTGCTGGTTATAGCCACCCCAGCTTAAACTATAAAATTTGTTGTTCACAGCAAACTAAATATCTCTTGATTCAATACAGGCTTAGACAATTCATTTTATGAACTATGACCTATTAGTTGTTGAAATTATACCCTTAATAAAACGTCAACCTATTAAAATAATGAATGAAGAATAACAGAATTTTGATAGCTAATTTACTTTGATCAAATAACAATTAAAAGATATTGATTAAGTTATTAGCCAATCCGCAAATTTCACATTCATATACAAAGGCTGAGTTTTAGTACCTCATCAGCCTTTAAACTGGTGTCAATAGTCTATATTGATAATATTTAATCAGCAAAATGTCCCATTTTGGCTATTTTGGTATGCAGATAATGCTCATTATCTTCATTAATACCGACATGTAACGGGACTCGTTCAACCACATCTATCCCCATTTTTTGCATTGTTGCTACTTTTTGCGGATTATTTGTCATTAATCTTAAACTTTGAACATCTAAATAATCCAGTATGTATTTAGCCAATTTAAAATCTCGTGCATCGATTGGTAGATTCAAAGCTATGTTTGCTTCAACTGTATCCATACCTTCATCCTGCAAATGATAAGCACGAATTTTATTCAATAATCCAATACCGCGACCTTCCTGACGCAAATAAATAATTACGCCCTGACCTGTGGCCTGTACCGCTTGCATTGCCGCTTGAAGCTGCGGTCCACAATCACAGCGTTTAGAAAATAAAGCGTCCCCAGTTAAACATTCGGAATGGATTCTTCCCAGTACAGCTTGTTGCCCGGAAACATTACCTGTTGTGAGGGCAATATGTTCCTGACGATTCGGAACATCCTCAAAACCATACATAGTAAAAACACCCCATTGAGTCGGTAATCGACAGGTTGCGACAAAACGCAACGGGCAATTCTCTGTAACTTTAGTGTATTGTGTCTTTGTCATTATTATTCCCTTTTGTCTGCTCTGCCAACATAGCTGCCTGAATATTTATCATAAATGGTACTATGGCAACCGCCATTGCAATCCAATCGATTAGCTCACTTTTTGCAAATGCGTTTTTATGAGTATGACTTACATATAAAACCCCTAACACTTGTCCTTGTATGTCGGTTATGGGCACAGATAATTGACTTGCACCAATCTGTATGCCTTTGAGACTACCATCTTTTAACCATTCGTCTATGTCATTAATCTGACTTAACCAGCCAGTAGTAGCGGATCGTACAAATAAATATTGCTGTTGATGTTGTTGATCACAGCTTAAATAAGCTGGCAGAGTAACACCATGTAAAATAAGCCGAACTAAGCATTTGGAAGTTGTTGTGTTTTCAAACAAAAACAAACTAACACATAGATCTTGATGACGACTACACCAAGAATCAATTGCTAGATACAGCTGACGTAGAGTATGGACTATATTGTTTTCAGATTTAAAAATATCCTGATCTTGAGATGAGTAAATATCTTGGATATTAACGCCAAGCTTAGTAGCCAGATTGAAATTATTTTCCTCATACCAAATCACTGAAGTATCAATTTCAGCCTGTGCCATTTGTAATATTGTTTGTACAGCCAAAACTGCCATTTCTACTTCATCTGCCGGTAAATTTAACCCCTGCGTAGTTAAATATTCTCGCACTGCATTGCCGGACATACTTTTCCCTACCTAAATCACTAAACTGCAATTGTAACTGAAAATAATTTTCGCACCAGCTCCTTATAACCGTACTTCAACCTCACATTAGTTAGATTAGCATGTGAAATGAGCAGTTAATTTAATCAGTATTGATTTTTTCTAAGCATACAAATTCAAAGCTGAGATGAAGTTTCAATTTCAAAACCCATGGGAATATTAGCTAAAAAAAGGCGTTAATATACGTTTATAAAATTAAAATATTGTCACAAACTTGCTTTATTTCAAATACTTATTAAGATATAAGTGCTGTATATTTTTAGGCAAATTATAAAGGAGTAGAAATGAGCAATCTAAAACCCGGTGATAACACCGGCACCAATGGTGGTATTTATCAAGAAGTCGATCAACATGGCCATTCCATAGAAAATTTCGTGACAGCTAAAGACCATGAAAAATTGCCTCCAACCCAGCATGCAGGGAATTTATGGAAACTAATTAACAAAACTCCAGACAGTAAACATTAATTAATGTTGATAGCTTCATAGTGAAAGAAAGATCTTATGCAATTAAAGGGTGTATCCTGAATAGATTCACCCTTTTCTTATCAATTTTATTTATGAATTGGAATGCTATTGCTAGCTGACTAACTTATTAAAACATAAACCTGATAAGCCAACCAAGCTAATAATGCTCCAAACGGCAGATCAATAAAATAATGCTGTTTGGTAAACATGCAGGATAAGGCGATGAGTAAGGGAAATAAAAATACGATATATCCTAGTGTTGGTAAGGCAAATAAAGCGGTTAAAGTCGCCACTGAAACATGCATACTGGGAAAGCAATTGGAACTGTCATCATATTTTTGCACCAATTGCAGGAATTTTTCAGAAGCTGTTTTACCCTGATTGATAGTGCGCCAGTGTTTGGGCGTGGCAACAGGAAAAGCCACAAAACAAATCATCTGCATAAACATCAGACTAACAAATGTTATTGCCATCAGCACGAACTGACGCATATCCTGAATTATCCAGTTAAGATATAAAATAGCCGGATAATAAAGAAAACTGTAAATCCATGACCAGACTGGCCAATAGGGAATTTTTTCATCCAGTGGAGAAGAATAAATTTTGACACGATTTGCTGTGAAACGTTGCGTAAAAAAATAAAACTGATATACGCCGATAATCATGATACCGCTAAGTATTAAGGTAATTAATCTATCTATAAACTGCATGCAAGCTAACTTTCAAAGTCTGTAATATTGGTAAAGTTATAATAATTAAATATATTTATTAAATTGTTAAATCAATAACAGTTAATATTAATATTATTTTACCGTAATAAGATTTATCTAACAAATTACGAAATTTATTTTCATTACGGGATTACCTATCTGAAAAAGCTTTATTACGTTATTTTTGTCAGTATTATCAATATTTCACTAATTCATTTAGTCTAAATTGAATTACCAAAAACGCGCCAATTACTACACAGAGACCGGTAGAAGCTATTGGATTGAAATTTTGTCTTCACGCAAATAATTATTATCACGTTTGGTATATAAATTCCATTTAACATTCAAGTTGAACTACGGCACAATAGACAAACTTTATTTCAGAATTAAAGATAGCAGAATATGGAAATATATCTGGTAGGTGGCGCAGTACGAGATAAATATTTGCAACGGACAGTAGTCGATCGTGACTGGGTAGTTGTTGGTGCAACTGTCCAGGATATGCTCAATGCCGGTTATCAACCCGTTGGTCGGGATTTCCCGGTATTTCTGCATCCGCAAACTCATGAAGAATATGCTCTAGCACGCACAGAGCGCAAAGTTGCCGCAGGATATGCTGGTTTTCAGTTTCATGCCGATAAAGATGTATCGCTGCAACAGGATTTACTCAGACGAGACCTAACTATTAATGCAATGGCTGAAGATAAGCTGGGTAATTTGATCGATCCTTATAATGGGTTGAACGACTTACAACAGGGCATTCTGCGCCACGTCAGTCCAGCATTTGCAGAAGATCCGGTACGAATCTTGCGTATTGCTCGTTTCGCCGCACGCTACGGTTTTCAAATTGCGCCAGAAACAATGCATTTAATGCAAAATATGGTATCTGCCGGTGAAGTGAATGCACTGGTTCCGGAACGAGTGTGGCAGGAATTAGCTAAAGGGTTGATGGAAAAACAACCCCGACGGATGATCGAAACTTTACGAGCCTGTGGAGCTTTAGAAATAATTTTTCCCGAGATTGCTGCACTATTTGGCGTACCACAACGCGCTGACTTTCATCCTGAGATAGATAGCGGCGAACACACTTTGCTCACTTTACAGTATGCAGCTGAACACGATTATTGCCTTGAGGAACGTTATGCAGCTCTGACCCATGATCTTGGTAAAGCGATCACACCATCGCAGCTA